>NZ_JALQDP010000004.1:0-333841 GCF_023631165.1 Caballeronia sp. AZ1_KS37
GGGCAGCGGGGCTGCGGCGACCGCACCGGCCGCGACCGCCGGCGCGGCGGCGACCGGCGGCGGCAGACGCAAGCTCTCGTTGCCGGTCACGACATCGCGCTCGGTGCTGATGCGCGTTTCCGTGCCCGAATCGAACTGCATCGCGTTGCCCGTCGGCACGGCCTGATTGCGCACGATGCGCGGCGTGAGCAGCAAGACGAGTTCGGTTTCCTTCGAGTCGTCGGCGCGCGAGCCGAAGATGCGGTCGAAAATCGGCAGGCGGCTCAGTCCCGGCAAGCCCGATCCCGAGCTGCGATCGTTGCGCTGGAGCAGGCCCGCGAGCATCTGCGTTTCGTTGTTGCGCACGCTCATCACGGTTTCGGCGGTGCGGGTGCCGATCTGGTACGCGACGAGCCCGGTCGACGTCGTGATCGTGTCGGTGACATTCGACACTTCCATGCGCAGCTTCACCTGCACTTCGTCGGGACTGGCGATCACCGGCGCGACTTCCAGCGTGAGGCCGACGTCCTGATAGTTGACGCTCTCGGAGCTGAAGTTGCTGGAGAGCGTCGTCGTGACGACGGGCAGCCGGTCGCCGATCAGCACCTTCGCCTTCTCGCGATTGCGCACGCGGATGCTCGGATTGGCGAGCGTGCGCGTCTTGCCGTGCGTCTGCAAAAAGTTGATGCCGACCGGCCCGATCCGCACCAGCACGTCGCTGCTGTTGAGGTTATGCAGTTGTTCGAGCGTGACGGTGTTGTCGGGCAGCGTGGTGCCGTCGTCGATCGTGCCGGACTTGAGCCCGAACGTGATGCGGTCCGGATACTGGATACCCATGTTCAGCAGATCGGACGACGACACTTCGAGCACCTGCGCGTCGATGACCACTTCGGCGGGCGTCACGTCGAGCGCGCGGATGATGCGCTCCGCCACTTTGATCGTGTCCGGCGCGTCGCGCATGATGATCGCGTTGGTGCGCTCGTCGAGCACGGCGTCGCGCGTCTTGACCATCTGCTTGAGCACGCCGAGCACCTGCGCCGCCGTCGAGTTCTGCAGATAGAACGTCCGCACGACGAGATCCTTGTACTCGGTTTCCTTGTCGGGCCGCTTCGGGTAGATGAGGATCGAATTGCCGCTCACGATCTTGCTCGAAAGCTGATTGGCCTGGAGCACCATCGACAGCACCTGCTTGACGGGCGTGTTGCTCGCGAAGATCGTGGTCGGCGCGGTCGCTTGCACTTCGCGGTCGAACGTGAAGTTCAGCCCGGTGATGTTCGACACCAGCTCGAAGATGCTGATGATCGGCTGATCGCGGAACTGCACCGTGATCGGTTGATCGAGGTCCTTGTTGAGCTTCGGCTCGATCGATTGTCCCTTCGGCGCGAGCAGTTCTTCGCGCAGCCGGATCGCGCGCGCGTTGTCGGGCTGCTTCGCGAGCACGTCGATAACGGCCGAGAGCGCCGCCTGCGGCTGATCCAGACGCACCGATTCGGCGTAGCGCACTTCCGCGTCGATCGGCGCCTGTCGCTCGATCCACTCGATCATCTCGCGCGGGTTGTCGTCGCCGGGCGCGGCCTGCTGCGCCTTGTGCGCCCAGCCGAGCGCCTGCGCCGCGTCGCCCGCGCGGTACGCGACGGTCGCGCGTTGCAGGTATTCCATCGACAGCCTGCGCCGCAACGCGAGATACCAGCTTCTGATTTCCAGATCGTCGGGATACTGCGCGCTTTGCTGCGCGAGCAGTTCGAGCTGGGCGTCGGGCGGCATGCCCGCGAGCCGGTTTTGCAGATCCTGCCGATGCAGATCCCCCGCGCATGCCGCGATGAGCGGAATCAACAGGCAGACCGTCACGTCTTTGAGCCGGCTCATTTGAGTTCTCCAAGCGACAGCGTCTGCCGGCGCTTCAGCGGCAGGTACGTGAACTGGACTTCGCGGCGGCTGATGTCGTCGATGCGATAAGCGTTCAGCATCACGTCGCCCTTGTGCAGGAAGCCCTTCTTCTGGCAGTTCATGCAGAGCGGGAACTCGCGGTTCGCGCCGGAAATGACCACATAGAAAACGCCTTGCTGATCGAGCCAGAGCGAGCGAACCGCGAACGGCAGCGGCGGCGGCTCGGGCGGCGGCGGCGGCTTCGACGGCTTGGGCGGTTCGGGCGGCGGAGGCGGCGGCGGTGGCTGCCAGTTCTGCGTCGGAAAGAGATCGATGGGCGCGGGTCCGGCCGCCGCGACGATATCGGCTGCGCTCGCCGCCGGCGGCGCGGAAGCGGGCGCGGCGGGCTTCGCCGTCGATGTCGCCGCTGACTGTTGCGGTTCGGGCGCCGTATCGTCGCCGCCGCGAAAATACGTGAATACGACGAGCGCGAGCGCCGCCACCATCAGCCCCAGCACCGGACGCGAGATCTTCAGGGTGCGCAGGTCGAGCCGGCTCATTTCGTTGCTTCCACGAGAAACGCGCATTGCAGGCGCACCTCCAGTTGCGTCACGCCGATATTCGGCCGCGACAGGCTGAGCCGTTCGCAGCGCAGGCCCGGCAGCGTCCGCAGTTCGTGCATGAAGCCGCGGAACTGCAGATAAGTGGCGCTGAACGTCGTCTCGACGACATAGCGCCGCAGCGACGGATCGTCCTTCTCCTGCGCGGCGAGCTGATACGTGATCTGCGGAATCGCGATGCCGTTCTTCGCCGCGATCGCATGCAGACTGTGCAGGAACACGAAATAACGCTCCTCGGGGCTGACCGGTGCGACGGCTTCGTCGGGCGAGGGCGGCGGCGGTTGCGTCAGATGGACGGCGCGCGCGTTCAGATCGGCCTCACGCTGCGCGATGTCGCGATGCAAGGGCAGGATGTCGGTCAGCGCGACGATCGCCGCGCCCGCGATGAGCAGTACCGCGAGCAGCCCGAAGGTGCCGAGCCGCCACTGCGCGCGCCGCAGTTCCCAGACGAGGCGGTTCATCGGCGCGCTCCGCTCGGATGGGCGGCGTGGCTCGCCTGGGGCCGCGCTTGCGATGCGGCCGGAGCGGCGGAAGCCGGCGATGCCGCCGATGCCGCCGAAGCCGCCGAAGCCGAAGCAGCGGCCGCAACTGCCGAAGCCGCCACCGGGCGCGCGACGAACGCCTTCCACGTGACCTGCAACGACGTCTCCACCGATGGCGCCGGCGGTCCCGGCTTCTGAATCTGCCGCTTGATCGCGACGCTTTCCGCGCCGGGCTGCGCCTGAAGCCAGTCGGCGTAAGAGATCGCTTCCTGGACCGAGCGCGTCTCGAACTGCATGTTGATCTGCCGCGACGCGGTGACGAAATCCAGCGACAGCAGCGCGATATTCGGATGCCATCCGCCTTCGATCAGATCGCGCGCCGGTTCCGTCGCGTAGCGCTGCTGCGCCATCAACTGCGCCATGCGCGCGTCGCCGGACTCGCGATGCGCGTTGCTGATCACATGAAACTTCGCTTCCTGCTTCGCGATCGTCGCCTCGCGTTCGTCGAGCGCCTCGCCTTGTTCCTTGAGCGCGTCGCGATACTGCATCGCCGCGATCAGCGCGACGATCCCGACGACGAGCGCGAGCAGCCCCACGGCCGCGCCGGGCCGGTTCGGACGATGCAGGTCGATGACGGGCGCTTTCATGTCGCGGCATCCCAGGGCGCGGGCAGCCATTCGACGAGCGCGGCGTCGGCCGACCAGCGCTCGCGCGCGTCCGGTCCGCCCGGTCCGCCCGGTCCAATCACATAGCGGCGTTCGGGCGGCGTATCGGCGCAGAGCGCGAACGCGTCGCGCAGCACGCCATCGAGCGCGCCCTCGCGCGTGCGCGTCACCGGCAATGCGATGAAGGCCGTCCATCCGCCGCCGCGCCGCAGCCCGATATGCGCGATGGCCGCGTCACGCTCCGTTTCCTCCAGCGCGACGATCGCGATCGCGCCGTCGCGGATGCGCGCCGCATGCTTCTGCATCGCGAAGGTATACGCCGGCTCGATGCCGAGCAGTTGCAGCTTGCGCGTCTTGCACAGACGCTCGATGCCCGCGCACAGCGCCTCCGATATCGCGGCGGCGAGGCGTCCCTGTTCCCACGCGCCATCGGTGACGGCGTAGCGCCACGCCTCGGTGCCCGCGCCCATCTGCACGGCCTGCACGCGTGCGGCGGCGACCCAGTCCTGCGGTTTCGGCAGCGGCTGCCACGGCAGCGCGTGATAGCGCGCGAACGGTGCGCCGACCACCACGCGCAGCGCATGCAGACCGAGGTTCGCGGGCTTCGGCGCGAGCGTTTCGATGGCCTTGAGCGCCGCGGCGACATCGTTCGCCGATGACAGCGGCATCGGCGCGCCGCCGAACGTGCGGGCGTGCCGTCCGTCGATCCAGATCGTCGTGCGGCTCATGAATGCGGGCGTTTTGATCGACGGCGCATTCAGCTTCGGCCGCTTCTTCGCGACGCTGCGCAACGCTTCGAGATGGTCCGACCAACGCGACATGATTCGCCTCCGTCAGCCTTCGACCATCGTGACGCGATTGACTTCGGCGAGCGTCGTGCGTCCGTCGGCGACCGCGCGCAACGCGATGCCGCGCAGCGGCACGAAGCCGCTCTGATACGCGAGTTGCTTCAGCTCGACGATCGGCCGCCGCTCGACGAAGCATTGCTTGATCGCATCGTTCAGGCGCAGCACTTCCGCGATCGGCTGACGTCCGAGATAGCCCGTGCGCCTGCACGCCTCGCAGCCCGCGCCTTTGCGGAAACGCCAGCCGGCGATCTCTTCGCGCGTGAGCGCCGAAGCGCGCAGCAGCGCGTCGTCGGGCGGATCGTCGTCGCGCACGCAATGCGGGCAGTTCTTGCGCATCAGCCGTTGCGCGACCGCGCCGAGCAGCGCGTCGACGAAACTGTGCATGTCGACGCCCATGTGCAGGAAGCGGTCGAGCACGGAGAAGACGTTGTTCGCGTGGACGGACGTCAGCACGAGGTGGCCGGTCAGCGCTGCCTGCACGGCGATGCCCGCCGTTTCGCCATCGCGGATTTCGCCGACGAGAATCTTGTCCGGATCGTGCCGCAGGATCGAGCGCAGGCCGCGCGCGAACGTGAGCCCTTTCTTGTCGTTGATGGGAATTTGCAGCACGCCCGGCAACTCGTATTCCACCGGATCTTCGATCGTGATGATCTTCTCGTCGCCGGTATTGATTTCGGTGAGCGTCGCGTAGAGCGTCGTCGATTTGCCCGAGCCGGTCGGCCCGGTCACGAGCAGGAGACCGTACGGCTCGTGCGCGATCGTGCGGATCGCCTCGACGATCTCCGGCTCGTGGCCGATCGAATCGAGCCGCAGCGCGGTGGCGCCGGCCTCGCCGCGTTGCTTGTCGAGCACGCGCAGCACGGCGTCTTCGCCGTGGATCGACGGCATGATCGAGACGCGAAAATCGATCTCGCGCTGATTGATGATCGCCTTGAAGCGCCCGTCCTGCGGAATGCGCCGCTCGCCGATATCGAGATCGGCCATGACCTTCAGGCGCGACAGCACTTGCTCGGCCGTGTCGATGCCCGGCGCGCTCGCCGTTTCCTGCAGCACGCCGTCGATGCGGTATTTGATGACGAGTCCCGCCGCCGTGCTTTCGATATGGATATCCGATGCGCGGGCCCGCAGCGCGTCGTACAGCGACGAATTGACGAGCCGGATCACGGGATGCACGTCGGCGGCGAGCGTGGCGAGCGTGATCTCGACGCCCGCATCGGCGCTCGCCGACGACTTGCCCTCGACGCTGATCTGCGTGAGCGCCTGATGCGCCGATTCATGCAGCGCGAGGTACGCCATCAGTTCGGCGGGCACGCAGAACGCGAACGCGAAGGGCTTCTTCACGCGGTTCATCGCCCAGGCGCGCATGTTGGCGTCGAAAGGGTCGGCGAGCACGAGCCACAAGTGCGCGCCGGGGTCGTCGGCGAGCAGGCACTTGCGCGACATCGCGTCGCCGAAAGAGAGCAGGTCGAAGCGCGGCGTGAGCGTTTCGAGCGCTTGCGCGTCGAAGCCGCGCAGGCCGAGCGTCGCCGTCACGTTATGCAGATAGTCGGCGGGATCGTGATCGGCATCGTCCCAGAATCGCTGCTGGCGCGTGCGCGTATCGGGCGCGATGTGCGCGGCTTGTTCCATGATTCACCCCACGGCTCCGGCCAGTTGGAAGATCGGCATGTAGAGCAGGAAGATGATCGTCCCGATGATGCTGCCCACCACCAGCATCAGGACGGGCTCGACCACGCGCATCAGCGTGTCGATCGCGCGGTCCAGCTCTTCGTCGCAAAACTCGGCCGAGCGCGTCACCATGCCGGCCAGCTCGCCGCTTTGCTCGCCCACGCGGATGAGCCGTTCGGCCACCGGCGTCGTCAGATTCGCGGCGGGCAGCGCGCCGGAGAGCGGCTTGCCCGCGCGAATTTCGTCGAGCGCCTGCGCGAGCGCCGTCTGCAATTGCGCGGGCAAGACCTGCGCGGCGAGTTCCATCGACGTAACCATCGACATGCCGCCCGCGAGCAAGAGGCCGAGCGTGCGGTAGAAGCGCGTCAGCGCGAAGAGGCGCTGATAGTCCGCGAGCTTCGGCAGCCGCATGAACGCTTCGAAGAGCCGCGCGCGCACTTTCTCGCTGCGCAACGACAAGCCCGCGCCGACGATCGCGCCGACGACGCCCGCGAGCAGCAGCCCGCCGTGCGCCTCGACGAGATTTCCCCACGCGAGCATCACGCGCGCGGAGAACGGAATCTCCTTCATCGACGCGAACACCTGGCTGAACTTCGGGATCACGTAGAACGCGAGAAACAGGACGATGAGCGCGCCCGTCGCGATGACGATCGACGGATACACCATCGACGACACGACTTTCTTGCGCACCACGGAGAGCCGCGCGTCGTAGTGGTGATAGCGCTTGAGCGCCTCGGCGAGATGGCCGGTCTGTTCGGCGGAGGCCACGGTCGCGACGTAGAGCGGCGGAAAATGCGCGGGCTGCCGCTCGAGCGCGCGCGACAGCGGCTCGCCTTCGTAGAGCGCGGAGACGATCTGCGCGAGCACTGTGCGATTGAGCCCGTCGCGGCTCTTGTCGCGCAATGTCTCGACGGTCTCGACGAGGCTCAGGCCCGCTTCGAGCAGCGCGATCAGCTCTTGCGTGAAGAGCGCGCGCTCGAACACGGGCTTGCGGAACGTGAAGCCCGCCTTGCGCTTTTCGAGCGGCGTCGCTTCGATGAGCGACAGACCCATGTCGGCGACGCTCTGGCGCAACTGGGCGTCATCGGCGGCGTCGAGTTCCAGCTCCTGCTGGCCGCCGTCGCTTTCGACCCGTACGCGATATCGCATGGCGCTCACCGCGCGGATCATTTGGCGACGATGTCCGCGTCCTCGCCCGATCCGCCCGGCTTGCCGTCGGCGCCGTAGGTCATCAGGTCGTAATCCTTGCCGCCTTCGCCCGGCGATCGATAGATATACGGCTTGCCCCACGGATCGTTCGGAATCGCGCTGCTCATGTACGGACCTTCCCAGCCCGACGTGTTGCCGACGTTGGTCATCAGCGCGGCGAGGCCGGCGTCGGTGCCCGGATAGTGCCCGGTGTCCAGCCGATAACGGTCGAGCGCGCTTTCGATGCCCTTCATCTGCGATGCCGCCGTCTTGCTGCGCGCCTTGCCCACTTCGCCGAAGAGCTTCGGTCCGACATAGCCCGCCAATAGCGCGATGATGAGCAGCACCACCAGCAGTTCGAGCAAGGTGAAGCCGCGCCGGCGCAAGCCGATGCCGGTCTGCGTCAGCTTTCCCCTCAGTGCGGCAGCCTTCGTCAAATGGTTATACATGGCAGCCCCCGGCAGGTTCGGATCTCGGCGCCGCGCGCGTCTGCCCGGTCGGGCGATACGCGCGCGGCCCGTCGAGCATCACTTCAGTCCGTCGCTCATCACTTTCAGCAACTCGGCGTTGGGTCCGTCGCCGTCGAGTTCCCAGGCGAACGAGCCGCGCAGGTTCTGCGCTTTCACGTAGTCCATCTTGAGTTTCATGGTTCCGGGCGTGTCGTAGGACCACCAGGTGGTGCCGTCGAACTTGTACGCGGTTTTCGCGACCGGATGCTCGTACACCGTGCCGGCCGCGCTCTTCAGGAGGCGGTAGTCCTGGATGCCTTCCTCGTACTTGCCCGGCGCGGGCTTGGTGGCTTTCTGATACAGGCCGTCGCCTTGCGGACCCTTGGTGACGCCGGTCCAGCCGCGTCCGTAGAACGGCACGCCGACCACGATCTTCGATGTCGGCACGCCGCCTGCGAGCAGCGCCTTCACCGCGCCGTCGACGTTATAGGTCGGCGCATACTGGCCCGCCTTGTAGTTCGGGCTGTCGGGGTCGCCGTAGAGCGGCGCCTGGAAGTCGGTCGGCCCGTTGGTTTCCCATCCGCCGTGGAAGTCGTACGACATGATGTTGATCCAGTCGAGCGACTTGCTGTATTCGCCCGGCTCGGTCATCGCGATCTTGTCGCCGCCCGCGCCGATCGCGACCGTCAGCAGATAGCGCTTGCCGTTCTGGGCGCCGATGGCGTCGAGTTGCTTGCGGAACTCGGCGAGCAGCAGCGTGTAGTTCTTCTTGTCGTTCGGATCGACGGCGTTGTATGGCTGGCCGCCGCCGCCGGGGAATTCCCAGTCGATGTCGATGCCGTCGAACACGTCCGCGCCGATGCCGTCGCCGCCCGCGTTCGAGCCGGCGTCATAGGGCAGATTGCCCTTGATGTAGACGTCGATGCACGAGCTCACGAGCTGCTTGCGCAGCGCGTCGGTTGCCGCCGCTTTGCCGAACCATCGCGACCAGGTCCAGCCGCCGAGCGAAATGATCACCTTCAGGTTCGGATGCTTGGCCTTCAACTGCTTGAGCTGATTGAAGTTCCCTTTCAGCGGGCCGGCTCCGGCTTTGCCGTAGCGCGGATCGTTCGTCGGGAAGTCCCAGGTGTCGCCCTTGCCGCTGACGGCTTCGTTGGCGCCGAAGTTCTTTTGATAGTCGGCCCAGGCGTCGCCGCCGGTGCCTGCGTCCGCGGCGTTCGGATTGGTCGCGCCCGGCTCGGCCTTGTTGATGATGCCGCACTCGTAGCCGCCGTTCTTCTGGTAGAGGTTGCCGAACGCGTAGTTGATGAACGTGAGCATCGAGGCAGAGCCGGTCGTGTCGACGTCCTTGAGCTTGTAGTTGCGGTCGTAGATGCCCCACTGCGCGAAGTAGCCGCCGATTTCACGCGCCCCTGAGGGGGAGGGTGCGGGTGTGGGTGTGGGTGTCGGCGTCGGTGTTGGGGCCGGCGTTGGCACCGGCGTTGGCGTCGGTGTTGGAACCGGCGTGGGCGTCGGCGTTGGTGTTGGAACCGGCGTCGGCGTCGGCGTCGGCGTCGGCGTGGGCGTGGGCGTCGGCGTGGGCGTGGGCGTGGGCGTGGGCGTGGGCGTCGGAACGGGTGTTGGCGTCGGTGTCGGAACCGGCGTCGGCGCAGGAGCAGGAGCAGGCGACGGCCCGCCCGAGCACGCGCCGAGATCTTCCCATACGCCGTATTGCCCGGATTGCGCCGGATTTTCGCCCTGCGTCCACCACTTGTTTCGATAATTGCGGCCGTTGTACGTCACCCGCGTGCCCGCCGTCGCATAAGCCTGCGTCGACGACCACGCGTCATAACACGCGGCGCCCGACGGTGTCGGCGTGGGCGTCGGAGTCGGAGTCGGAGTCGGCGTTGGCGTTGGCGTGGGTGTTGGAGTCGGCGTTGGAGTCGGTGTCGGCGTGGGACTCGGGGTTGGAGTCGGTGTCGGCGTCGGCGTCGGCGTGCCGCCCGTTGCGCCGAGATCCTTCCACAACGTCGGCGTGGTGGAAGGCGTCCATCCCGCGCCGGGGTAGGCGGTATGCGATTGCAGCGCCTGATACGTGTGGCCGTTGTAAGTGACGGTGGCGCCTGCCGAATATGTGGTCCCTTCCTGCCACTCGGCGCCATTGGCACTGACTGAATAGGCAACCAGCAAGGCCAGCGTCAATGCGCTAATTTTGGAATGCTTAACAAGGCGATTCATGAGAATGGCCTCCTTTGTTTCGATTATGGTTGGTTTCGATTCTCTACATTGTCAAGCTGTTTGCCTCAAACGCCGCGCATTTCAAGCGCCTATACGCGGATATATTGATAATCCAAGCTTCTCCACTAAGCAAGTTGGAAATTGATGATTAGTTTTCCTTCTGGTTTTCTTATAGGCGTGCTTTTTACGCGACGCAAAGAATACTGCTTCGAAATATGGCACCGTCGATTTGAATATGCACGTCGTGAGTTCGACATCGGGCCGTTATTTTCAATCGGCATTCCGGCGATATGGATCGTTGATGCATGCAGCGATGCGAATATGAAACGCGCCGCAGGTCCGTATGCGGGATCGCTTTAATCGCCTGCCGGTATATCGGCGTATCGGTGCGTTAGAACTGAACCGTGACGGCAACGATCGGTGGATAGTTTTCGCTGCCGGACACACTGGTCGATGCCTCCGCGTCCTTGACGTGAGACGTGTGCTCGATCGATTGCAACGATAGCGCCTCACCCGAAGCCGATCTCGCTTCGACGCCGACGCGATACGGCGTTTTGGTCCCGCCGCAATTCACCGCGACGCGGCTTGCCTGATCGATTTCGACAGGAGCGCCGGGCGTGACGATCGAGCAGGCATTTTCGATTGTCAGCGCGATGTCCATTTTGGCCGTGCCGCTTTTCGCGAAACCTTCGGGAGACACAGCAAGCGTTTCCGCCGCAATCAAGGCGGCGAATGCGGCATGGTAGAGCGAGTGACTTTTCATGAATGGACCCGAGGGGATATTGATTTTTCGCGCCATGCAACAGTGCATATGCGCGGGTGCTTTCTAAAAAGCCCCGCGCCTTTGAAAAAAGGAAACCGAAATGCTTAGAAAACCAGCGTCGCGGTGATGGTCGACGAATACGTGCCCGCAGCCGGCGTGTCTTGCGACGGCACGCGGCCATAAACCGTGATGCTCTGGTTCGAGCCGTCGCCCGTGCCTGCGACCGTGTCGCTGTCCACCGTATTGCCCCAGACCTGCGTGCGCGCCGTATCCCGATACAGATTGAATTCGACCGATGCATCGCCGGCCGCGTTGCTCATCTTGCGGTCCGCGACAGTCGAGCCGTTCGCGGTGCCCGCGTCGAGCGCGACGCTGTAGGCCGTGCCCTTGGTGCATGTGACCGAGAGCGTCGTCGTCTGATCGAGGTTGTTGCTGATCACACCGGTGCTGCCGAAATTCAGCGGGTTCGCGGCGATGGAGCAGTCGTCCTGCACGGTCAGCGTGACATCGAAGGTCGCGCTCTTGCTGGCGGCCATTGCATTGGGCGAAGCGACGACGCCGAGCGTGGCGGCGCCGGCAACGATGGCGATGACGGCGGCTTTGCTGAACAGATTGCGCATGAGAATCTCCGGTATCAGATTGACGACGCCGATTGCGTTTGGCGTCGCGAGAACATGAGCAAATGATAGGGAGCGCGCGTCTAAGATTGAATGAGACGACTCTTATTTGAGATGATGAAACGAGCGGTTTCGCCGGATGGCATTGTGCTGACGCGTTTATCGAGATGCCGACGCTACATGTGAAAACGGCCTCCCGAAGGAGGCCGCCTGGCTACCGGAGACGACGTGGATTCAGATCAGTCCTTCGGCCTTGAGCGCGGCCTGCACGCCCGGGCGCGCGCCGACACGCGCCTGATACGCGACGAGCGCGGGCCACTTGCCGAGGTCGAGATCGATATGCTTCGCCCAGCTCAAAACCGTGAACAGATACGCATCGCCGATGGTGAATTCGTTGCCGAGCAGGAACTGCTTGTCATCGACTTGCTGCGCGACGTAGGCGAGACGGCGTTCGAGATTGGCCATCGCCGCGGCCTTCCAGTCGCTGCTTGCGGCCGGGTTGAAGAACGGCGAGAAGTTCTTGTGCAGTTCCGTGCCGATGAACGTGAGCCAGCTTTGCAGACGGTACCGCGCCATCGCATCGTTGAGCGGCGCGAGATGCTTCGCCGGAACCTGATCGGCGATGTATTGCATGATCGCCGGGCCTTCGGTCAGCAGTTCCCCGTTGTCGAGCAGGAGCGCGGGCACGTAACCCTTCGCGTTGATCTTGGTGAAATCCGCGCCGCTCGCGGTGAGCTTGGTCTTGAGATCGACGGCTTCGGTTTCGTAGGCGAGCCCGGATTCTTCGAGCGCGATGTGCGACGCGAGGGAACAGGCGCCTGCCTTGTAGAACAGTTTCAAAACAATTCCTCCAGGATGAGTCGCACGATTATGAACGATGTCGTGCTTGCGCAGCATCCGCTATCGCGAAACGAATTGTGTCGTTTGATGAAAGATCGAGCCGCGATCAATCGAGGATGAAATCGCGCGAGGATGCGACGGTCTTCGGCGGCATCGGGAAGTCGGGGTCGGCGGCCATGTCGTGCAGCGCGGCTTCGATCGCGTCGCAGATGGCGTTCAACGCGAGATCGTTTTCCTCGAGGCCGAACGGATCTTCGATCTGCGCGGCGATCGCCTCCAGCGCCATGAACGCATACGCGACGAGCAACGCGAAAAGCGGCGTGAGCAGGCCGGCGCCATCGACGAGGCCGAACGGCAGCATCACGCAGAAGAGGTAGATCGTGCGGTGAATCATCACCGAGTAGGAGAAGGGCAGCGGCGTGGAGGCGATGCGCTCGCATCCGCCGATCACATCCGAAAGCGCGTTCAGATTGTGCTGAATCGCGAGGACGGCATAGCCGTCGAGCGCGTCTTCCCGCTTGCGTTCGGCGACCCATTCGCCGAGCCAGAGCAGAATCAGCGCGGGCCGGAACTTCGCGGCGGCCACGCGTGCGTGCAGTTCAGGCGAGAGGCGGGGCGCGAGATCGGCGAGCGCGTCGGTGTTGCGCAGTTGATGTCTCAACGCGTGAGGCAGCGCGCCGAGCGCGGACAGAAAACGTCGCTCCTCAGCGCGGTCGCGATTGTCCGGCAGCGACAGCGCCTGCTGCGCCAGCGCGCGCGATGTGTTGAGCAGCGTGCCCCACAGCTTGCGGCCTTCCCACCATCGCTCGTAACTCGCGCTATTGCGGAAACCGAGAAACACCGCGAGCGCGATGCCGACGAGCGCGAACGGCGGCGTGCCGAGCCCGAGCGGATAGTGCCGCATGTGGTCGTGCATGAAGATCGCCGCGAGCGACAGCGCGAAGATCAGCCCGAGGCGCGGCAGCAGTTGCGGCAGCACGGAGCCGCGCCACACGAACAGCAGCCGGAACCAGTTGAGCTTGGGGCGAATGATCATGGACGAGCTTGCCGGTGAAACCGCAATGAATTTCCGATTATCTCGAAAATAAGGTGCATCGCGCGCGAGACATGACGTCGCGTGCGGAAACGAAAAGGCCGTCCTTGCGAACGGCCTTCGAGATCAGCAACGCGACAATGCGATCAGAGCGCCGCGCGCGCCGCTTTCGCCGCCGCGCGCACCTGATCCGGCGCGGTGCCGCCCGGATGATTGCGGCTCGCGACCGAGCCTTCGAGCGTCAGATAGTCGAACACGTCTTCGCCGATCAGATGCGCGACGTTCGGCAGTTCGATACGCATCGCGTCGAGCGACAGGTCCGCGATATCGCAGCCGCGATCGTCGCAGATACGCACCGCGTGCGCGACGGCTTCGTGCGCGTCGCGAAACGGCAGGCCGCGCTTCACGAGATAGTCGGCGAGATCGGTGGCGGTCGAGAAGCCTTGCAGCGCGGCCGCGCGCATCGCCTGCGGCTTCACCGTGATGCCCGCGGCCATTTCCGCGAAGATGCGCAGCGTATCCGCGACCGTATCGACGGTATCGAACAGCGGCTCCTTGTCTTCCTGATTGTCCTTGTTGTACGCGAGCGGCTGGCCTTTCATCAGCGTGAGCAGCGCCATCAGATGGCCGTTCACGCGGCCCGTCTTGCCGCGCGCGAGTTCGGGCACGTCGGGATTCTTCTTCTGCGGCATGATCGACGAACCCGTGCAGAAACGGTCCGCCAGGTCGATGAAGCCGACGCGCGGGCTCATCCACAGCACGAGTTCTTCGGAGAAGCGCGACACGTGCGTCATGACGAGCGCGGCCGCCGCCGTGAATTCGATCGCGAAGTCGCGGTCGGACACGGCGTCGAGCGAATTCGCGCAGATGCCGTCGAAGCCGAGCGCCGCCGCGACCGCGTGACGGTCGATCGGATAGCTCGTGCCCGCGAGCGCCGCCGCGCCCAGCGGCAGACGGTTCACGCGACGGCGCAGATCGCGCATGCGCTCGGCATCGCGCGAGAACATTTCGACATAGGCCAAAAGGTGATGCCCGAACGTGACCGGCTGCGCGACCTGCAGGTGCGTGAAGCCCGGCATGATGGTGTCGGCATGCTTTTCGGCCATGTCGATGAGCGCGACGCGCAACTCCTTCAGCAGCTCGCCGATGCGGTCGATTTCGCCGCGCAGCCACAGGCGGATGTCGGTCGCGACCTGATCGTTGCGCGAGCGGCCGGTGTGCAGGCGCTTGCCCGCATCGCCGATCAGCGCGGTCAGGCGCGCCTCGATGTTCAGATGCACGTCTTCCAGATCCAGCTTCCACTCGAACTCGCCGCGCTCGATTTCGCCCTTGATCTGCGCCATGCCGCGCTCGATGGCGGCGAGGTCGTCGGCGCTGATGATCTTCTGCGCCGCAAGCATGGACGCGTGCGCGAGCGAGCCTTGAATGTCGACGAGCGCGAGCCGGTTGTCGAAGAACACCGACGACGTGTAGCGCTTGACGAGCTCCGACATCGGCTCGGAGAAGCGAGCCGACCAGGCTTCGCCTTTTTTGTGGAGTTGGGACGTCATGGTGATGTTTTCAGCGGTTCGGGCTTCGGGAAGTCGACAATTTTAACATTCGGCACTATTCCGATCCGACCAGAATCACGAGCTTCAAATCCTCGCGATGCGCGGGCTTGAACGTGATCTGATTGAACACGACGCGCCCGCGCGACGGATGATTGAACGCGCGCTCGCCGCCTTCGCGCTCGAACACGTCCTGCGACGCCCAGTAGCGCGCGAAGGCATCGCTCGCGGCGGAGAGATCGTCGATGAGCGCGCGCGTCGGCGCATCGTTCAGATGGCGGATCGAATCGGCGCGGAATTCGGCCGCGAGACGCCGCGCGCGCGTTTCCCAGTCGACGATCAGCGCGCGCGCCGCCGGCGACGTGAACGTGTACGTGAGCAGATTGCGGTCGTGCTCGCCGTCGAGCCAGCCGACGAACAGCGCCGACGCATGCTCGTTCCAGCGCAGCGCGTTCCACTGACGATCGAGCACGTAGGCGGGCGCGCCGATCAGCCCGACGGTCTGGAGCAGCGCGGCGGGCGCGTCCTGCGAAGCCGGATCGGGCTCGGCGGGATCGCGCTGGGCGGCGAGCTCGAAAAGATACGCACGTTCGGCGCGCGACAGTTGCAGCGCGACGGCGATGCGCGCGAGGGCATCGGCGGAAGCGGACACGGGCCGGCCTTGCTCGATCCAGGTGTACCAGGTCGGGCTCACGCCGCACAGTTGCGCGACTTCTTCGCGGCGCAAGCCGGGCGTGCGGCGGCGCGGGCCGGGCGCGAGTCCGACCGCTTGCGGCGACAGCCTTTCGCGATGCGCGCGGATGAACTCGCCGAGCGCGTGCGCGGACGTTTCGGCGAGGGTTTCGTTCTTGTCGATGTGATTCATGCGTGGCAGGTGGTGTACATACCAGAATAACTGCACAACTTGTACTGGTACAAAGCGGGTTCTATTGTAGCGACACAAGACCACGACGAAACCGGAGCCCACGATGAAACACCACGATCAGGTCGCAGACGCATTCGGCAGCACCGCTGCCGCGTATCTCACGAGCGCCGTCCATGCGAGCGGCGCGGATCTGCAGAATCTCTCCGCGACGTTCGCGGCCACTTGCGGCAACGCGCGCGTGCTGGACATGGGATGCGGCGCGGGCCACGCGAGCTTTGCGATCGCGCCGCACGTGCGCGAAGTGGTGGCGTACGACATCGCCCCGCAGATGCTCGCGACCGTGGAAGCCGCCGCGAAGGAACGCGGCCTGACGACGATTCGCACGCAGCAGGGCGCGGCCGAAACGCTGCCGTTCGCGGATGCGTCGTTCGACTGGGCCGTGAGCCGGATGAGCGCGCATCATTGGCGCGACGTTTCGTCAGCGCTTGCCGAAGTGCATCGCGTGTTGAAGCCTGGCGGGCGGCTGAAGTTCATCGATATCGCGGGCATCGACGATCCGCTCTACGACACGCACATTCAGGCGATCGAAATCCTGCGCGATGCGTCGCATATCCGTGACTATCGCGCCGACGAATGGATCGCGATGCTCGATGCCGCCGGTTTCGATGCGCAAATCGCCGAGCGCTGGCGCATCCCGCTGGAATTCGAGTCGTGGGTGACGCGGATGCGTACGCCGGCCGAGCGCGTAACGGCCATCAGATCGATGTGGGCGAGCGCGCCGGATGAGGTGCGGCAGTATTTCAACGTGAAGGATGATTGCTCGTTCGAGCTCGATGCGGTGATGGTGGAGGGGAAGCGGCGTGGTTGAAGATTGTTGGATGTCGCTCGATCCTCGGGTTCGTGTCGGTGACGGTTGTTGATTTCGCCGGATCCCGTTTTCTTAGTGGTCTATAAGCACTGCCCCGCACAGGGGCAACGCCAATAGACCGACACGAAATCGGGATCCGCCGAAACCCACGCATACATCGAGGCAACGTTGCATCCCGAACCAAAACGCCCCGCCAAGGGAAGGCATCAGCCGGTATTACGCAACCCCGCGGCAATCCCGTTGATCGTCAAATGAATCCCGCGCCGCAGCCGCACGTTCTGATCGCCCGCGCGGTGACGCTTCAACAGCTCCACTTGCAAGTGATTGAGCGGATCGAGATAAGGGAAGCGGTTCTTGATCGAACGCGCGAGCAGCGGGTTGTCCGAAAGACGATCGATCTTGCCGGTAATTTCGCCGAGCACGTCGCACGTGCGCTGATGCTCCGCGACGATCTTGTCGAACACGGTCTTGCGCAGCTTCTTGTCGGTGACGAGCTGCGCATAGCGCGACGCGACGGCGAGATCGGTCTTCGCGAGCACCATGTCCATGTTCGACAGCAGGTTCTTGAAGAACGGCCACGTCTTGTGCATCTTGCGCAGCGTCGCGAGACGTTTCGCGCGTTCATCGTCGGAACCGGCGCGGTCGAGATACGCCGTCACCGCGCTGCCGAAGCCGTACCAGCCCGTCAGCAAGAGACGGCACTGGCCCCACGAGAAGCCCCACGGAATCGCGCGCAGATCCTCGATCTTGCGCTGCTTCGGATCCTGCAGCTTGCGCGACGCCGGCCGGCTGCCGATGTTCAGCTCCGCGATCTCCGAAATCGGCGTCGACAGGAAGAAGTAGTCGGTGAAGCCCGGCGTCTCGTAGACGAGCGCGCGATACGCGGCCATCGCGGAATCGGAGAGCGTCTGCATCGCCGCTTCGAATTGCGGCAGCTGCGCGGGCGCGTTCTCGTGCGGCAACAGCGATGCTTCCAGCGTCGCGGCGACGACCGTCTCCAGATTGCGCCGCCCGATTTCCGCGTTCGCGAACTTGCTCGCAATCACTTCGCCTTGCTCGGTCAGGCGGATTTGCCCGTCGACGGTGCCGGGCGGCTGCGACAGAATCGCCTGATACGTCGGGCCGCCGCCGCGTCCGACCGTGCCGCCGCGTCCGTGGAAGAGGCGCAGCGTCGTGCCACGCTCCTTGAACAGCGTGACGAGCGCCAGTTCCGCGCGATACAGCTCCCAGTTCGACGTGAGGAAACCGCCGTCCTTGTTGCTGTCCGAATAGCCGAGCATCACTTCCTGCTCGTTGCCCTGATTTTCGATGAGCTTGTCGATGCCCGGCAGCGCGAAGAATTCGCCCATGATGACCGGCGCGTTGCGCAAGTCGGCGATGGTCTCGAAGAGCGGAATGACCATCAGGCCGTCGCGCGGGGAATCGTCCTTCGCGCCGAGATAGCCTTGCAGCACGCCCGTTTCCTTCTGCAGCAACATCACTTCCAGCAAGTCGCTGACGGTCTCCGTATGCGAAATGATGTAGTTGCGCACCGCGCGCGCGCCGAACTTCGCGCGCGTCTCGCGGGCCGCTTCGAGCACGCCGAGCTCGCTTTTCGCGAGATCGGAATAGTGCGCGTAGGGAAGGCGCAGCGGGCGCGGCTGCGCGAGCTCCTTCAGCAGCACTTCGCGCTTCTGCTCTTCGGTGAGCGACGCGTAATCCTCGACGACGCCCGCACGCGCGAGCAGCTCGCTCACGACGGCCTCGTGAATGTCCGAGCTTTGCCGCAAGTCGATGCTCGCGAGATGGAAGCCGAACACTTCGGCGGCGCGCGCGAGCGGCGACAGACGCAGGCTCGACATCGACGCGCCGTGATGCTCCGCGAGCGAATCGATCAGCACGTGCAGGTCGCGCACGAATTCGGAGGCATCGGCGTAGGGCGTCGCGCGAATCTGCGGTGCGCCCGGACCCGCGCTACGCACGGTCACGACGCCTTCGCCGAGCCGCACGCGCGCGCTCGCCGCAAGCCGCGTGTAGATGCCGATGAGCGCGCGCCGATACGGCTCGTCCTTGCGATGCGGCGACTGGTCGGGCGAGGCATCGGCGAGTGCTTTCAGGGCATCGCTCGAACCGGCGAGCAGGTCCGACACGGATAATTCCGCGCCGAGCTTGTGCGTCTCTTCCAGATAGTGTTCGAAGATGACGATCGCCTGACGCGTGATCGCGTTTTCGAGCGTTTCGCCGGTGACGAACGGATTGCCGTCGCGGTCGCCGCCGATCCAGCTTCCCATCTGAAAGAACGGCGGCAGGCGCACGGGCAGGCCGTGTTCCGCGAGCGCGGCTTCGATATCGGCGTAGAGCGCGGGAATTTCGGCGAGAAAGGTCGCGCGATAGTAAGACAGCGCGTTGTCGATTTCATCGGCGACGGAAAGGCGCGCGTCGCGCAACATGCGCGTCTGCCACAGCGACGTCACGCGTGCGCGCAGCACCGCTTCGTTCTGTGCGCGTTCGCGCGCGGTCAGTTCCTGATCGCGCTCGGCGAGCAGACGCGCGATATCGTGTTGCGCGTCGAGAATGCTCTTGCGCGAGACTTCGGTCGGATGCGCCGTGAGGACGGGTACGATCAGCGCATCGCCGAAAAATCTCTCGAGCAGCTTGCGCGTCGCGCTGATGTTCTTGTGCTCGCGCATGCGCTCGATCGCATACGCGATGGTGCCCGGCTGCGCACCCGAGCCCGCGAGCGCGTGAATGCGCCGCCGGCGATTGTGATGGCGGTCTTCGGCGATGTTCGCGAGATGCGAGAAGTAGCTGAACGCACGCACGACCGACACCGTCTGTTCCGGCGACAGCGCGCGCAGCTTCTTTTCGAGCGTCTGCGAGGCTTCGACGTCGTCCTCGCGGCGGAACTTCACGGCCGTCTGACGAATGGCCTCGACGACCTCGAACACGGCGTCGCCTTCCTGCTCGCGCAGCACTTCGCCGAGCACACGCCCGAGAAAGCGGATGTCTTCGAAGAGCGGGCGGTCCTTGTCGTCGCGCGTGCGGCTCGCGGGCTTCGTGGGCTTCGCGGCTTTCGCGACGGCCGCGCCGTTGGGACGCGGCGTTTTGAGCTTCGTCGGCGCGGTTTTGGTCGCGATGGCTTTCTTCGCGAGCTTCGGCGCGATGGCCGCTTTCGAAGCCTTCGCGGCCGTCGCGGCCTTCGTCGTGACGATGGGCGACGACGCCGCGCGCGGCGCGTCGGAGGAGGAAGACTTGGGCAATGCGGCGTTGCGGCGCGCCGGGCGAGCCGATCCGGATGACGTCACGTTGGGTTCCTCTCGAAAGCTGCGAAGCCAGGGTACATCGACATGATCCGGCGACCTCGACGGGCGCCGCATCGGCAGAAAATCGCGGGCCGCGCGAACGGCCGTGCGTCAAACCGGCGACAGCATGCCGCGGCATTCTTCGCGCCCCGAAGCGTTCATCGCGCGCGACACGGCCGGGGCCGTCGTTCACGCCGCTACGAACACACCACGGACGCCCCGAAAGGCGCATCGGACAAGGCTCTCGCGCGCTGCCCGGGTGTCGGTGGACCTTGGCGTGCGTGCTACCATTGTTCGCTAATGTCTATTCATCCATCCCGTCATTCGATCGAGCATCAATGAATTCCGAGACGCATTCAACGACACCGCCCGCGAGCATCATCATCGCTTCGCGGGAAAGCCGGCTTGCGATGTGGCAAGCCGAGCACGTGCGGTGTGCGCTGCACAAATTATATCCATCTTGCGACGTGAAAATCCTCGGAATGACGACGCGCGGCGATCAGATCCTGGATCGCACGTTGTCGAAGGTCGGCGGCAAGGGTTTGTTCGTGAAGGAGCTCGAAGCCGCGCTCGCCGAGGGCCGCGCCGATCTCGCCGTGCATTCGCTCAAGGACGTGCCGATGGAACTGCCCGAAGGCTTCACGCTCGGCGCCATCATGGAGCGCGAAGATCCGCGCGACGCTTTCGTGTCGCCGCATTACGCATCGCTCGATGCGCTGCCTGCGGGGAGCATCGTCGGCACGTCGAGCCTGCGTCGCGAGTCGATGATTCGCGCGCGCTTTCCTCATCTCGAAGTGCGGCCGTTGCGCGGCAATCTCGATACGCGTCTCGCCAAGCTCGACCGCGGCGAGTACGCGGCGATCATCCTCGCGGCGGCGGGTTTGAAGCGTCTCGGTCTGGAAGCGCGCATCCGTGCGCTGCTCGATCCGTCCGAGAGCTTGCCGGCAGCGGGGCAGGGCGCGCTCGGCATCGAGATTCGCGCGGACCGCGCCGATCTCGCCGCGTGGCTCGCACCTTTGCACGATGAAAACACCGCGCTCGCGGTCGAGGCGGAACGCGCGGTGTCGCGCGCGCTCGGCGGCAGTTGCGAAGTGCCGCTCGCCGCGTACGCCGTATGGCGCGACGGCGCGCTGCATCTGCGCGGGGCGGTGTCGATGCCCGACGGCAAGCGCGTGCTGCGCGCGGAGGAAAGCGTGCAGGCGCCCGATCTCGCCGCCGCGCTCGCGCTCGGCCAGCGCGTGTCGTCGGATCTCGAAGCGCAAGGCGCGATGGATATCGTCGCCGCGCTCAGCACCATGTCGCGCGCCGACGGCCCGAACACCGCGCCCTCGGGGCCGAAGTCCTGATGGCGAGCGAGCGCCGCGCCATCGTCGTCGTCACGCGTCCCGCCGGACAGTCGTCCGCGCTGCTCGCGCTCCTTGCGAGCGCCGGCTTCGACGCGCTGGAATTTCCGCTCATCGATATCGCGCCCGTCGCCGACGATGCGCCGCTGCGCGCCGCGCTCGACGAGCTTTTTCTGCCGCCGGAAGCGCCGGGGCGCTATGCGCTCGTCGTGTTCGTGTCGCCGAATGCGATCGATCATGCGTTCTCGCGGCTCGCCGCGCCGTGGCCCGTCGATTTGCCCGTCGCGGTCGTCGGTCCGGGCTCGGTCGCGGCGCTCGCGCGTCAGGGCGTGCACGCGCCGTCGCATCGCGTGATCAGTCCGTCGGCGCAAGCGCTCGATCCGCGCTTCGATTCCGAGGCGCTCTTCACCGCGATCGAAGCGCATTTCGGCACGAACGGTCTCGAAGGCAAGCGCGTGCTGATCGTGCGCGGCGACGGCGGCCGCGAATGGCTCGCCGAGCGGCTCGCGCAAGCAGGCGCGCGGGTCGAAAAGGCCGCCGCCTATCGCCGCGTGTTGCCGGAACCGTCGATGCAAAAGTGGGAGCGCATCCACGAATTGCTGGCCGGAGAACCGCACGCGTGGCTGCTGACAAGCTCGGAAGGCGTGCGCAATCTCGACGAGCTCGCCCACGAACATCTCACCGCCGACGAAATCGTGCTGCTCAAGCGCGCGCCGCTCGTCTGCCCGCACCCGCGCATCGCCGAGGCCGCGCGGGGAGCGGGTTTTGATAGGATTACGGTGTCCGGCGCGGGCGATGAGCGCATCGCGCACGCGCTGGAAGCGCTGTTCCCGCTCCAACGGGATCCGGAGGCTCACGCGCACGCGAGCGCATCGGCTTCGATAAATTCCTCATCCGCGCCGACGGACGCCAATCCGGCCACCGCGCCGGCCCAACAAACGGCTCAATCACGCATGACTGATTCGAACGATTCCAAGAAAGCTTCACCTCAGCCGAACGTGACACCGCCCTTGCCGCCGAACACGCCTTTCACGCCTTATGAGCAGCAGAAGAAGAACGGCGGCGCGGGCATCGTGGTGTTGTGGTTCGTCGTCGTCATTCTGGCGGTGGCGGCGGGCGCGGGCGCCTTCGTCCTGAACCGGAAGTTCGAGCGCACCGACGCGCAACTGTCGCAGCGCCTCGCCCAGTCCGACGAGCAGAACGCCGATCTGCGCGCGAAGGCCGATCAGGCCGCGAGCGCGACCACCGCGTTGAACACGCAGATCATCCAGTTGCAGGGCAAGCTCGCCGATGCCGAAGCGCACAGTCAGGCGCTGCAGCAGCAATATCAGGATCTCGCGAGCAATCGCGACGACTGGACCGTCGCCGAAGTCGAGCAGATTCTGTCGAGCGCGAGCCAGCAGTTGCAACTCACCGGCAACGTTCAACTCGCGCTTTTCGCGCTGCAAAGCGCCGACACGCGTCTTGCCGCGACCACCGGTCCGCAGGTCGTCGCGATCCGCAAGGCGATCGCGCAGGACATCGACAAGCTGAAAGCCACGCCGACGACCGATCTCACCGGTCTCGCGATCAAGCTCGACACGGCCATCGACCAGATCGACCAGTTGCCGCTTTCGGGCGAGGCGCCGATCGCCCGCGCCCGCGCGCAGGCCGCCGAGCCGGCCAACAGCGCGTCGATCGCGGCGGCGACCGGCGAGCCGCGCTGGAAGGTGCTGTGGCATCAGATCACGAACGGCATCGGCCAGCAGTTGTCGAGCCTCGTCTCGGTGCGCCGCATCGATAACGCCGATGCGATGCTCACATCGCCCGATCAAGGTTATTTCGTGCGCGAAAACGTGAAGCTGCGGCTGCTGTCCGCGCGTCTTTCGCTGCTGTCGCGCAGCGAGCCGACGCTCAAGTCGGACCTGCACGCCGCCGACGCCGCGCTCGGCCGCTACTTCGATGCCTCGTCGAAGAAAGTGCAGGCCGTGCGCGAGCTCGTGAAGCAGGTCGATCAGGCGTCGCTCGCCGTCGCCGTACCGAACCTGAACGCGAGCCTCGCCGCCGTCCATCAGTTCAAGCGAGGCGGATGATGACGATTCGTGGACTCATCTGGCTCGCGCTGCTGTTCGCCGTCGCGGTGATCGTCGCGACCGTCGGCGGCTTCAACAACGGACAAATCCTGCTCGTGATCCCGCCGTATCGCGTGGACATGTCGCTCAATCTGTTCGCGGTCGCGCTCGTCGTGCTGTTCATCGTGCTGTACGCGATCATCCGCGCGGTGCGTGGCGTCTGGAAGATGCCGTCGCGCGTCGCCGCGTATCGCACGCGCAGCAAGATCGCGAAGGCGAATGCGTCGCTGCGCGATGCGGTCGGGCATCTGTACGCCGGACGTTTCTCGAAAGCCGAGAAGGCCGCGCGCGATGCGTTGTCCGTCGAAGACAACAAGGGTGCGGCCGGGCTGATCGGCGCGAACGCGGCGCATCGTCTGCACGAATATGCGCGCCGCGACGAGTGGCTCGCGCAGGTTTCCGGCGCCGACTGGCAGGACGCGCGCCTGATGGCCACCGCCGACATGCGCGCCGATGGCCGCGACGCCGACGGCGCGCTCGTCGCGCTCACCGAAATGCAGGCGCAGGGCGGCCGGCGCATCCACGCGCAGCAGATCGCGCTGCGCGCGCAGCAGCAATTGAAGAACTGGGGCGAAGTGCTGAAGCTCGTGCGGATGCTGGAGAAGCGCGAGGCGCTGCATCCGGCGGTCGCGGTGCGGCTGCGCCAGGTCGCGGCGGAAAATCTGCTGCGCGATCGCCGGCATAACCCGGACGCGCTGCTCGAACTGTGGCAATCGCTGTCGGCGACCGAGCGCCAGTCGCCGCGTCTCGCCGATCTCGCCGCGGAACTGCTGATCGCGCTCGATCGTCGCGCGGAGGCGAAGAAGATCGTCGAAGACGCGCTCGCGCACAACTGGGACGCGCGGCTGTTGCGGCGTTATCCGGACTGCATCGTCGGCGGCGACGCTTTCCCGCTGATCCAGCGCGCCGAAGCGTGGCAGAAGGAACGCACCGAAGACGCCGACCTGCTTTTCACGCTCGGACGTCTCTGCCTGCATCAGCAGTTGTGGGGCAAGGCGCAGGCGTTCCTCGAATCGGCGCTGAAGCTCGCCGACAACGAACCGCTGAAGATTCGCACGCATCGCGCGCTCGCCCGTCTGCACGAACAGCTCGGCGACGCGGACAAGGCCGCGGAACATTACCGCGCAAGCGCGCTGGCGATGAACGTCGTCTGATTGCGCTCGCCTGACGCGTTCAGGAACGGGCTGCACGGGCGCGATGCTCATGCAGCCCATTTTTTTGCACGCGCTTTCCGGACCGGCGTTTTTGCGTTGTCTGTACGCCACCGCACGGCCGATGCGCTTGTAAGATGGTCTAGTTTCCTTCCACCGATACGAGGATCGAAAGAAAAGGAGGCGGCGTGAAACGGGCGCTACACACGTTGATCGGGCTTGCGCTCGTCGTTTTTCTGTCCTGGCCCGATACGTCGCATTACTTCGCGCAGGGCGTTATCACATCCGCGCCGTGGACCGGAACCTGGGCCGCCGCGCCCGATGTCACCGCCGACCGGGGCTTCAACAATCAGACGATTCGCCACGTCGTGCGGACGAGCATCGGCGGGACGGCGGCGCGCCTGACGTTCTCCAATCTGTTCGGCACGCAGCCCGTTACGCTCGGCGACGTGCATCTCGCCCGTCGCGCGAGCGGCGCGCGGACGATCGCCGGCAGCGACAAGGCCGCGACCTTCAACGGGCAGACTTATGTGACGATTCCCGTCGGCGGCACCGTCCAGACCGACCCCGTTCCGTTTCAGGTGCCGGCGCTCGCGGACATCTCCGTGAGCTTCCATATTCCGTCGCAGACGCCGCCGGGATCGACCGGGCACGTCGAGGGCTTGCAGGACAACTGGATCGCACCGGGCGACGTCAGCGCGGACCCGGCGTTCACGGGCGGCGTCGTGAACGCGGCGGGCGAGCAGTCGTACTATTTCCTCACCAATGTCGATGTGATGAACGCCGCGGCGACGGGCGCGGTGGTCGCCTTCGGCGCGTCGATCACGGACGGAATCGCGTCGACGCCCAATACGAACCGGCGCTGGCCGAACCGCCTCGCGGAGCGGCTGATCCGCTCAGGCATGACGGTCGGCGTGCTGAATCAGGGCATCAGCGGCAACGATTTCTTCACGAACGGTTCGGGCCAAGCCGGGCTGACGCGCTTCGCCCGCGACGTGCTCGCGCAGTCCAACGTCAAATGGGTGATCGTCTCCGACGACGCGGTGAACAATCTCATCAGCGGCAATCCGCCGAGCGCGCAGCAGCTCATCGGCGCGTATCAGCAACTCGTTCACCAGGCGGCCGCGGCGAAAGTGGGCCTGATCTGCTCGACGCTTACCCCCTTCGAAGGCCTCGACGAATGGACGCCCGAGATCGAGAACACGCGCCAGACGGTGAACGCTTATCTGCGCAGCAAGAGCAGCGGTTGCGATGCCGTGCTGGATCAGGCCGCGGCGCTGGGCCACCCGGCCGGCGCGCACGACTCGACGGCGTTCGCGCGCGCCTACAACAGCGGCGACGACCTTCATCCGGACGATGCCGGCATGCTGGCGATCGCCAATGCGGTCGATCTGGGCTGGTTAGCCGCGCTGCCGCCGATCAACGCGCCGACAGCGTGCGGGCGCATCGCGATGGGCGAAGGCCTTGCGGAAGGGCAATCGATCGCGGCGTGCAATGGAAACGTGCAGGTGAACTTGCGCGGCGACGGCTATCTCGTCGCGGTGAAGGATGGCGCGACGATCTGGTCATCGCAGGTGAGCGGCACGCCGGGCGTCGAACTGCGCATGCAGGAGGACGGCAATCTGGCGATGTACGACAACAATGGCGCGACGGTCTGGCAGACGCACACGTCGGGCCATCCGGGCGCCTACGCGACTATCTTGCCGAACGGCTATCTCGTCATCTTTTCGGCGCGCGGCACCGCACTCTGGTCGAGCGAGGGATGAAGCGCCGCGCCGAGCGCTTTCAGTACGTCGGAACCGACGGATCGACCTGACGCGACCATGCGTCGATGCCGCCGTAGAGATTGAACGTCTTCGTGAAGCCGCGCGATTCGAGGAACATCGCGACCTGTGCGCTGCGCGCGCCGTGATGGCAGATGCAGACGATCTGCGCTTCGTCGTCGAGTTCTTCGCTGCGTGCGGGGATGTCGCGCATCGGAATCGACACGATGTTGTCCATCTTCGCCGTCTGGATTTCCCAGGGCTCGCGCACGTCGAGCAGAACGGGAGCGGGGCGCGACGAATCGGCGAGCCACGCGGCGAGTTCGGGTGCGGTCAGGTTTTGCATGGAGATTCCGGCAAGATGCGCGCTACCGGATAAGGCCGGCAGCGCGCTTTCGGCTTAGAACTTGAACTGCGACGGATGCACCGCGTTCTTCAGCGGCGCGACGAGCGTTTCGAAGACATCCGACACGCGGAACTGCTTTTCGTCCACGCGCGTGATGATCTGCGCCTTCATGACCGGCGCCGAGCCGACGAACGCCGCGATGCGCCCGCCGATCTTCAGCTGTTCCAGAAATTCCTGCGGCATGACCGGCAGCCCGCCCGACACGCAGATCACGTCGTAAGGCGCGCCCTGATTCCAGCCGAGCGCGCCGTCGCCGGTGATCACGTCGACGTTCGTCACGCCGTTCGCCGCGAGGTTCTGCTGCGCGAAAGCGGCGAGCTCCGGCGAGATTTCGACCGTCGTCACGCTGCGGCCGCGGTGCGCGAGCAGCGCCGCCATGTAGCCCGAGCCGGTGCCGATTTCCAGCACGGTTTCGCCCTTGTGGATCGCGAGTTCCTGCAGGACGCGCGCTTCGACCTTGGGCGACAACATGCGCTCGCCGCCAGGCAGCGGAATTTCGAGATCGGCGAAAGCGATGTTGCGGTACGCGGCGGGAACGAAGTTCTCGCGCTTGACGATCGCGAGCAGGTTCAGGACGTCCTGGTCCAGCACTTCCCACGGACGAATCTGTTGCTCGATCATGTTGAAACGCGCTTGCTCGATGTTCATGTTCTGTGTGCGTGATGGCGACCGGAGCGGCTTGCATCGCGGCCGGATGCGGGGCTAGAAAACTACGCGATTGTAGCAAATCGAAGGGTTTTCCCGCCTGCTTTGCGCCCGACCTGCGCCCGACGCGCTGGCCTCCCGTGCGGCTAATGCGGCAGGCGGATATCGAACTTGAAGGTGATGAGCCGCGCGATCAGGATGAACGCCGTCGAAAAGAGCACGTTGTAGATCGTGTCGACGTCGAGCCGTTCGAGCCCGAGATACATCCAGCATCCGGCGAACGCGCAGACCGCGTACGGGCGCGAGTCGCGCAGGATCAGCGGAATCTCGTTGCAGAGCACGTCGCGCAGCACGCCGCCGAACACGCCGGTGATGACGCCCATCATCGTCGCGGTGAAGGCGGGCATCTGGGCGTCGAGTGCGATCGACGTGCCCGACACGCTGAAGAGCCCGAGCCCGATCGCATCGGTGACGAGCAGCGCGCGCTGGTCGAAGAGGCGTGACGTGACGCGCAAAAAAAGCGGCGCGAAGATCGCCATCGCGAAGATGAACAGCACGTAGTCCTGATGCTCGACCCAGTAGAAGGGCCGGCGCGAGAGCAGCACGTCGCGCACCGTGCCGCCGCCGAACGCGGTCACGAGCGCGACGAGAAACGCGCCTACCGCGTCGAGCCGGCGCTTGCGCGCCTCGATGAGTCCGGAGAAGGCGTACGCGAAAATCGCGAGCGCCTCCATGATGGTGATGGCGAGGGTGAGTCTAGGATGCACTGTCCGGCCCCGGATTGCTGTTCTTGCCGAGGCTCCGGTCCTGCGACTTGTCCTGCGGATGATTGTGATGACGCGGCGTGCCGCCCGGCTGCAGCAGCACGAGCACCGCGCCCGCGCCGCCGTCGTGCGGCCGCGCCTGACAGAACGCGATCACCTCCGACTTCTGCACGAGCCACGCGCGCACCTTGCCCTTCAGCACCGGCTCCTTGCCGATGGACCCGAGCCCTTTCCCGTGAATGACGCGCAGGCAGCGCAGCCCGCGCTTCACCGATTCGCGGATGAACTCCGCGAGCGCCTCGCGCGCTTCCTCGCGGCGCATGCCGTGCAGATCGAGCTGCGCCTGCACGATCCACGCCCCGCGCCGCAGCTTTCTGACGACTTCCTGGCTGACGCCCGGACGATAGAACGACAGCGTTTCGTCGATGTCGAGCAGGCTTTCGGGATCGTATTCGTCGGAGAGCGCTTCCTGCAGCACCGCTTCTTCGTCGCGGCGGCTCTGCAGCGGCACGGGCGGCGGCGGTACGCGCGTGACGGTCGTGCGCGGCGGCGTCTTGAGCGGCTCGATTTCGCCGATCGCGCGACGAAACTCGTCGGCATCCGCGACGGCTTCCCGCTCGGCGCGCGCCGCCGCGACCCGCTGGACTTCGCGCTTTTCGGCGTCGGCCTTCAGCGCGCCCTTCAGCGACGACAGACCCGACAGGCCTTCGCGTTTCACGGCGGCGGCGACATCGCGCGCATCCACCGGTTTTTGCGCGGGCGCGGCCGGGCGCGGCGCTTCCTTGCGACGGACTTTCGGTTCGTTCGGATGAGGGAGATTCTTCGGCATCGTTCGGCCAGCGGAATGGGTCGGGGATCGGACTCGGCGCGCCGCGCGCCGGCGCCGCCGCGTGAAACGACGGCACGCGCGCGCCGAAACGAAAACGGGCCGGCGGAGTGAACCGTGGCCCGTCGTGGCTGCATTCTAGCGGCTCGCGCCGCCCGATCAGCGGTCGGCTTCGTGGCTCATCGAATGCGGCGACGGCGTTTCGTCGATGGTTTCGAGATAACGCTGCGCATCGAGCGCGGCCATGCAGCCCGTGCCCGCGCTCGTGATCGCCTGGCGATAGACGTGATCCTGCACGTCGCCCGCCGCGAACACGCCGGGGATGCTCGTCGCGGTCGCGTCGCCGCTCGTGCCGCCCTTCGTGATGATGTAGCCGTTCTTCATCTCGAGCTGGTTGACGAAGAGATCGGTGTTCGGCTTGTGGCCGATCGCGACGAACACGCCTTGCAGCGCGATGTCGGTCGTCTTGCCCGATTGCGTGTCCTTGATGCGCAGGCCGGTGACGCCGGACTGATCGCCGGTGACTTCGTCGAGCACGTGATTCCACTTGATGTCGACGATGCCTTCCTTCTCCTTCGCGAGCAGGCGGTCGATGAGAATCGGCTCGGCGCGGAACTTGTCGCGGCGATGCACGACCGTGACCTTCTTCGCGATGCCCGCGAGATAGATCGCTTCCTCGACGGCCGTATTGCCGCCGCCGATCACCGCGACTTCACCGTTGCGATAGAAGAAGCCGTCGCACGTTGCGCAGGCCGACACGCCTTTGCCCATGAACGCTTCTTCCGACGGCACGCCGAGATATTGCGCCGATGCGCCCGTCGCGATGATGAGCGAATCGCAGGTGTACTCGCCGGAATCGCCGATCAGACGGAAAGGGCGCTCGTTGAGCTTCGCGGTGTGGATGTGATCGAAGACGATCTCGGTGTTGAAGCGGCGCGCGTGTTCCTCGAAACGCTGCATCAGTTCGGGGCCTTGCACGCCCGACGGATCCGCCGGCCAGTTCTCGACGTCCGTGGTGGTCATCAGCTGGCCGCCCTGCGCGAGGCCGGTGATGAGCAGCGGCGACAGGTTCGCGCGCGCGGCGTAGACGGCGGCGGAGTAGCCGGCGGGGCCGGAACCGAGAATCAGCACTTTGGCGTGTTTGGGCGAAGACATGATGATGGTCCGTTATTGATGGTTTCGGATGCGCGCCTCGAGGCGCGCGAGCGATTGCCTGCGACGCAGCAATCTCGACGCCCGGTACATCCGATGAACCGTATTTGAGTGCAAAACGACGATTATAAAGGCGTCGGAAAAAGCCTTCCGAATGAACCTTTCAATCGGATTGATAGCCGCGCCGGGCCGAAACCGCGACATGACGCGCGCGTGACGAGTGTTACAGGTTGCAAGAACGCGCCGGTTTTTGCGCCTTTCACCGCAATGCAGCGTTTACAATAGTTCACCGTTCCATGCCGCTCTTGCGCAACAGGCGCGAGCCGCAAAAAAGCGATACAAAGCGACACCGAATCAATGGCCAAAGCTACCTATTCCGCGAGCCCGCAGGCATTGCCGCACCGCATGTCGCGGCTCTTCACCGAGATTCGCTGGATTCTCCAGGTCGCACTCGGACTGTTTCTCGTCATGGCGCTCCTCTCGTACAGCCGCAAGGATCCGAGCTGGACCCACGCGGTGAGCGTCGATCACATCGCGAACTGGGCGGGGCGCGTCGGCGCGTACACGTCGGACATCCTCCTGCTCGTCTTCGGGCTATCGTCCTACTGGCTGATCGTGCTGCTCGCGCGGCGCATCATCGCGAATTATCGAAAGATCACGCATCCGCCGGTCGTCGACGAAGACGCGCCGAAAGACCGCACCTGGCTCGCCGAAGCGTTCGCGTTCGTGCTCGTGCTGCTTGCCTCCGACGGCATCGAGGCACTGCGCATGTGGTCGCTCAAGGTGCAGTTGCCGCGCGCGCCGGGCGGCGTCGTCGGCGATGTGGTCGCGCGCCATGTATCGCACGCGCTCGGCTTCACGGGCGCGACGCTGTTTCTGCTGATCGCGCTCGCGATCGGCCTCTCGCTGTATTTCCGCTTCTCGTGGCTGTCCGTGTGCGAGAAGGTCGGCGACGGCATTCTCGATGCGATCACCGGCGCGCAACTGCGCCGCGAAGCCGGACGCGATCGCAAGCTGGGCGAAGCGGCCGCGGTCAAGCGCGAAGGCAAGGTCGTGCGTTCGCGCGAGAAGAGCGAGGATCACGAGCCGGTGATGATCGTGCCCGCCGCGCCCGCGCCCGCGCGTTCCGAACGCGCCGAGAAGGAAAAGCAGGTGCCGCTCTTCAAGGACCTGCCGGGCGATTCCACCTTGCCGCCGCTCGCGCTGCTCGATCCGCCGCCGAAGACGCAGGAAACCATCGCCGCCGATACGCTCGAATACACGTCGCGTCTCATCGAGAAGAAGCTGAAGGACTTCGGCGTCGAAGTGAGCGTGGTCGCGGCGTATCCTGGGCCGGTCGTCACGCGCTATGAAATCGAGCCGGCGACGGGCGTGAAGGGCAGCCAGATCGTCGGTCTTGCGAAGGATCTCGCGCGCTCGCTGTCGCTCGTGTCGATTCGCGTCGTCGAGACGATTCCGGGCAAGAACTTCATGGCGCTCGAATTGCCGAATCAGCGCCGTCAGACGGTCAAGCTCTCCGAAATTCTCGGCTCCGAAGTCTATGCGAACGGCGCATCGCCGCTGACGATGGGCCTCGGCAAGGACATCGGCGGCAATCCGGTCTGCGCCGATCTCGCGAAGATGCCGCACTTGCTCGTCGCGGGCACGACGGGCTCGGGCAAGTCCGTCGGCATCAACGCGATGATTCTCTCGCTCTTGTACAAGGCGAGCGCGGATCAGGTCCGTCTCATCCTCATCGATCCGAAGATGCTCGAAATGAGCGTCTACGAAGGCATTCCGCATTTGCTGTGTCCGGTCGTCACCGACATGCGGCAGGCCGGCCACGCGCTCAACTGGGCGGTCGCCGAAATGGAACGCCGCTACAAGCTGATGAGCAAGATGGGCGTGCGCAATCTCGCGAGCTTCAACACGAAGATCGACGAAGCGAAGAAGCGCGGCGAAAACATTCCGAATCCGTTCAGCCTCACGCCCGACGAGCCGGAGCCGCTCACGCGTCTGCCGAACATCGTCGTCGTGATCGACGAACTCGCCGATCTGATGATGGTCGTCGGCAAGAAGGTCGAAGAGCTGATCGCGCGCATTGCGCAGAAGGCGCGCGCGGCGGGCATCCATCTGATTCTCGCGACGCAGCGTCCTTCGGTCGATGTGATCACCGGCCTCATCAAGGCGAACGTGCCGACGCGCATGGCGTTCCAGGTGTCGTCGAAGATCGATTCGCGCACGATTCTCGATCAGCAGGGCGCGGAGTCGCTGCTCGGCATGGGCGACATGCTCTATCTGCCGCCCGGTTCGGGCCTGCCTGTACGCGTGCACGGCGCGTTCGTGTCGGATGAAGAAGTGCATCGCGTCGTCGACAGGCTGAAGGAGCAGGGCGAGCCGAACTATATCGAGGGCATTCTGGAAGGCGGCCTCGCGGGCGATGGCGACGAAGGCTCGGCGGGCGCAAGCGGAACCGGCGGCGCCGATGGCGAGTCGGACCCTTTGTACGATCAGGCGGTCGAGGTCGTCATCAAGAACCGTCGCGCGTCGATATCGCTCGTGCAGCGGCATTTGCGCATCGGATACAACCGGGCGGCGCGTTTGCTCGAACAGATGGAGAACTCGGGGCTCGTGTCGGCGATGTCGTCGAACGGCAACCGCGAAATCCTCACGCCGGCGCGCGACGCGGAATGACCGCGCGTTATATGGAGAACATAAGCATGAAGCAGTTTACGGGGCGCAGTTTCGTCAAGGCATTCGGCACGGCGCTGGTTTCGGCGTCGATGCTGGTCGCATCGCACGCATTCGCGAGCGGCACGGAGCAATTGAAGGCGTTCGTGTCGCAAGTCCACGCGGCGCGCGGCGACTTCACGCAGCAGGAGATCAAGGCGCCCGGCAAGACCAACAACGGCGCGACGTCCACGCAAGTGCCGACCAAGGGCGCAGCCTCCAGCGGCACGTTCATGTTCGCGCGGCCGGGCAAGTTCATCTGGTCGTATCAGAAGCCGTATTCGCAAATTCTCCAGGCCGACGGCGACAAGCTCTACGTCTACGACAAGGATCTGAACCAGGTCACGGTACGCACGCTCGGCGGCGCGCTCGGTGCGAGCCCGGCGGCGATTCTCTTCGGCAGTAACGATCTGGAAAAGAACTTCAACCTGCGCGACGCGGGGGAGAAGGGCGGCATCGACTGGCTCGAACTCACGCCCAAGGCGAAGGACACGCAATTCGAGACGGTCGGCATCGGCTTCAAGGACGGCAACCTGCAGGCGATGGAACTGCACGACGTTTTCGGCAACGTGACGCTGCTGACGTTCTCGAACATCCAGAAGAACCCGCCCATCAAGAGCGATACGTTCAAATTCACCGTGCCGAAGGGCGCGGATGTCATCAACGGCTGAGGTTTCAGGTCCGGCCGCGCGCGTCAGGCGTGCGCGGCTTGCATGTCCTCGACGAACGCTTCCACGATTTCCCGTTTCGCGTTGCCCGAGCGTTCAGCGCGCGTGACCATCTGAAACGCGACGCGATAGCGCATCGCTTTCGGGTTCAACGGCGCGAGCAACCCTTCCTTCACGTAGGGCGCGGCGAAATGCTCGGGCAGATAGCCGAGATGCCGGCCCGACAGCACAAGCATCGCGACGGCCTCCATGTTGTCTGCGACCGCCCCGATATTGCGCGGCGTCAGCTCGCCCGCTTCCGGCAGCGGATAGCTGCGCCACGCCCAGTCGTGCTCGAACGCTTCTGGTACGGCGACGCGTCCCGCGCGCGCGAACAGCGGATGCTCGCGTCCGCAATACGCGAGTTGATCCTCCGCGAAAATTTCGGTGTATTCGAGCGACGGCACGCGATGCCAGAAGTATCCGATCGCCATCTGGATGCGTTCGGCGAGCAGCATCTCTTCGAGTTCACCGGGCGAGCGCACGAGCACCGCGAAGCGCACGGATTCGTCGCGCTGCCGGAAACGCGCGATCGCCTCGCTGACGCGCGCGTTCGCGCTGACAGGCGTGTTGCCGATCATCCCGAGCGTCAGCGTGCCGACGAGCTTCTTGCCGACATTTCGCGCGGTCGAATCGAAGGTGTCGATGGCCGCGAGCAGCGTCCGGCACGCCTCGACGAACGGCTCGCCGCGCGAGGTCAGCGCGAAGCCGCCGCGTCCGCGCTCGCAAAGCCGGTAGCCGAGCCGCGTTTCCAGCGTCGCGAGCTGCGTGCTGATGGTCGACTGCCCGACGTTGAGCGTCGCTTGCGCGGACGAGACGCCGCCCGCATCGACGATGGCGAGAAACACGCGGATCAGGCGCAGATCCAGATCGGAAAGGTGAGTGAACATGGCCGCCGTCGATACATCGATAAATATCGATGTTAAGTTGATTTCTTCGCCATTTTATCTCCGCGGGAAAGCGGCTATTAATTGTCGGATCGACCACCCGCCGCCATTCGACGCCATGAATCCTTCCTCGCCTTCGTCGCTTTTCGCTCCAGCCGAACACTTCGATTCGCATTTCCTCGAACAGCGCGCCGAGCGTCCGCAGCCGCTTTCCGGCAATCAGATGCCGCGCTGCGGCGGCATCACGACGATGATGCGTCTGCCGCACGTTCAATCGGCGGAAGGGCTGGATGCCTGTTTCGTCGGCGTGCCGTTCGATCTCGGCACGTCGAATCGCACGGGCGCGCGCTTTGGCCCGCGTCAGGTGCGCAGCGAGTCGGTGCTGCTGCGTCCGTACAACATGGCGACGCGCGCCGCGCCGTTCGATTCGCTGCGCGTGGCTGATATCGGCGATGTCGCGATCAATCCGTACAACCTGCTCGATTCGATCGACCGCATCGAGCGCGCGTATCGCGAAATCCTGAAGCACGGCTGCAAGCCGCTGACGCTCGGCGGCGATCACACCATCGCGCTGCCGATCCTGCGCGCGATTCACGCGAAGCACGGCAAGGTCGGGCTGATTCATATCGACGCGCACGCGGACGTCAACGACACCATGTTCGGCGAGAAGATCGCGCACGGCACGCCGTTTCGCCGCGCGGTGGAAGAGGGCTTGCTCGATTGCTCGCGCGTCGTGCAGATCGGGCTGCGCGGCACGGGCTACGAAGCGGGCGATTTCGACTGGTGCCGCGAGCAGGGCTTTCGCGTCGTGCAGACGGAGGAATGCTGGAACAAGTCGCTCGTTCCGTTGATGGACGAAGTGCGCGCGCAGATGGGCGATGGGCCGGTGTACATCACCTTCGATATCGACGGCATCGATCCCGCGTTCGCGCCCGGCACCGGCACGCCGGAAATCGCCGGGCTGACGGTGCCGCAAGCGCTGGAGATCGTGCGCGGCGCGCGCGGGCTGAACATCGTCGGCGCGGATCTCGTCGAAGTCGCGCCGCCTTACGATCCGTTCGGCACGACCGCGCTGCTCGGCGCGAACCTCGCGTTCGAGTTGCTGTGCGTGCTGCCGGGCGTGGAGTATCGCGCGGCGAAATAACGCTTACGCGTAGGCGCGACGTCTGCCCGACACGAGCAGCAGATAGCACACCGCGCCGAGTGCGAGCGCGGGCAGCGTCGCGCCGAGATTCGGCAGCCATTGGTTGATCGCGTGATACGCCGCGATCCCGATGCCCCACGCGATGAACGCGCTGACGTGCCATCCGCCGGAGAAGCCATAGCGGCCGTTGACATCGGCGAGCACGGCCGCTTCGATGCGGCGCTTGCGCACGATGAAGTGATCCGCCAGCACGACGCCGAAGAGCGGCGCGAACACCGAGCCGATCAGCAGCAGGAAGTTCTGATACTTGCCCATCTCGACGACGAGCGCGACGAGCGTGCACAGCGCGCCGAACGCGCACGAGAGCAGCGGCACGCTCGCGCGCGCCCAGAACGTGCCCGTCGATACGGCGGCGGAGTGGATATCGGCGAAGGCGTTGTCGGTTTCGTCGATCAGGATCAGGAAGAGCGCGAGCCCGCCGCCCGCCTGCGCGAACGCGGTCGTGAGAAGCGCATCGCCGCCGCCCGCCGCGAGCCCGTAGATCGCGCCGAGCGCATAGAACCACAGATTCGCGATGCCGTAGCCGAGAAGCGTGCCGCGGAACGCGCCGCCCGCACTCTTGCCGAAACGCGTGTAATCGGCGATCAGCGGCAGCCACGACAGCGGCATCGCGACGACCAGATCGATGCCCGCGCCGAACGCCATTTCGCCGGTGCCGGGACGCGCCATCAGCGTGGCGAGATCGTGCTTCGCGAGCAGATTCCAGGTGAGCCAGCCCGCGCCGCCGAGCAGGAGCCAGATTCCCCACGTTCTCAGAAAGCGGCGCACGAAGGAGAGCGGGCCGCTCACCGCGAGCAAGGTAGCGAGCGCGCCGAAGACGAGCGTCCAGACGAGCGGCATCGAGAGATTGAAGGATTGCTTCGCGAGCGCGTCGGCGGAATCGCGCATCACGATGATCTCGAACGAACCCCAGCCGACGAGCTGGATTGCGTTGAGCACCGCCGGCACCGATGCGCCGCGCACGCCGAGCGTCGGGCGCAGCGAGGACATCGCCGCAAGCCCCGTATCCGTGCCGACGACGCCCGCGAGCGCGAGCAGCACGACGCCGATCACCGTGCCGATGACGATCGCCGCGAGGGCGTGCGGCAGCGACAATCCCGGCACCAGTAGCGCGCCCGCCTGCGCGACCAGCAGGCCGATGCCGAGCGAGAACCAGAGCGCGAAGGCGTCGCTCGTGCCGAATGCGCGCCGCTCCGGCGGCACCGGCGTGAGCGGCGCGTAAGTCGAAGTTTCGCCGTGCGCTGCGGCGTTCGTGGTGTGCTCTTGCCCCATCGGATTGCGTCCTTATATGGATTGTTCAGGCGTGGCCCGCGTTGGTCGCGGCCCTCAGGCTGTCATAATGACCCGATTCTGCGGCCGCGCCGCGCCTTTGCCGAAGCGCGAGATTATCGCCGCGATCCACCCAACTGCGTCAATCTGCATCGCACAGCACATGTTCGAAGAAAACCGTGGCACCGTTCCGCTCGCGGAGCGCCTGCGCCCCCGCACCATCGACGACGTGATCGGCCAGAAACATCTGCTCGGGCCGAGCAAACCGCTGCGCGTCGCCTTCGAATCGGGCGAGGCGCATTCGATGATTCTCTGGGGCCCGCCCGGCGTCGGCAAGACCACGCTCGCGCGTCTCATGGCCGATGCGTTTCACGCGCAGTTCATCTCGCTGTCGGCGGTGCTGTCCGGTGTCAAGGACATTCGCGAGGCGGTGGAAACGGCGCAGATTCATCGCGCGAACGGGCATCAGACGCTCGTGTTCGTCGACGAGGTGCATCGCTTCAACAAGAGCCAGCAGGATGCGTTCTTGCCGCACGTCGAATCGGGATTGTTCGTGTTCGTCGGCGCGACGACGGAGAATCCGTCGTTCGAGGTGAACAGCGCATTGTTGTCGCGCGCGGCGGTGTACGTGCTGAAGAGTCTGGACGCCGATGAACTCAAGGAACTGCTGGAACGCGCAACGAAGGAACTCGGCGGCCTCACGTTCACCGACGAAGCCCGCGACGCGCTGATCGGTTCCGCCGATGGCGACGGCCGCAAGCTCCTGAACAATCTGGAAATCGTCGCGCGCGCGGCGGCGCAGCAAAAGCAGACGGAGGTCGACGGCGCACTGCTCGGCAGCGCGCTCGCCGAAAACCTGCGCCGCTTCGACAAGGGCGGCGACGCGTTCTATGACCAGATCAGCGCGCTGCACAAATCGGTTCGCGGCAGCAATCCGGACGCGGCGCTCTACTGGTTCTGCCGCATGCTCGACGGCGGCGCGGACCCGCGCTACATGGCGCGGCGCATTGTCCGGATGGCGTGGGAGGACATCGGCCTCGCCGATCCACGCGGCGCGCGCATCGCGCTCGACGCCGCCGAAACCTACGAGCGGCTCGGCTCGCCCGAAGGCGAACTGGCGCTCGCGCAGGCGCTCATCTATCTCGCCGTCGCGCCGAAATCGAACGCCGGCTACAACGCGTACAACGAAGCGCGGCGCTTCGTCGGCAAGGATCAGTCGCGCGGCGTGCCGGTGCATCTGCGCAACGCGCCGACCAAGCTGATGAAGGAACTCGGCTACGGCCACGAATATCGCTACGCGCACGACGAGCCCGACGCCTACGCGGCCGGCGAGACTTATCTGCCCGACGGCATGCGCGATCCGTACTGGTACAAGCCGACGCCGCGCGGACTCGAAGGGAAGATCGGCGAAAAGCTCTCGCGTCTCGCCGAACTCGACGATGCGTGGCGGCGCGAGCATCGCGACGAGAAGAAGCGCTGAAACCGGCGCGGTCCGTTTCGCGCGCGCGCTCGCCGCGTTTCGCCGATCCCGCCCGGCGCGCGATGACCGTGCGCTAAAATCGGCGTTTCCGATTACTTAACAAAGCAGCCCCGCCATGCTCGACATCCAAACCCTCCGCAAAGACCTGGACGGCGTCGCGAAGCGTCTCGCCACTCGAGGCTACACGCTCGACGTCGCCGCGTTCGCCGCGCTCGAAGCCGAGCGTCGCGAGATCCAGACCCGCACCGAAGAACTCCAGGCACGCCGCAACAGCCTGTCGAAGCAGATCGGCGCGATGAAAGGCCGCGGCGAGGACACGTCGGCGGTAATGGCGGAAGTGAGCGGCATCGGCGACACGATGAAGGAATCGGCGGCGAAGCTGGATGAGATCCAGAAGCGTCTGTCGGACCTGATGCTGACCGTGCCGAACCTGCCGCACGAAAGCGTGCCGGTCGGCAACGACGAGACGCAGAACGTCGAAGTGCGGCGCTGGGGCGCGCCGCGTTCGTTCGACTTCGAAGTCAAGGATCACGTCGATGTCGGCGCGCCGCTCGGTCTCGATTTCGAAACGGGCGCGAAGCTCTCCGGCGCGCGCTTCACGCTGTTGCGCGGGCCGATCGCCCGGCTGCATCGCGCGCTCGCGCAATTCATGATCGACACGCATACGGAGCAGCACGGCTACACCGAGGCGTACACGCCGTACATCGTGAATCCGGAGATTCTCTACGGCACGGGCCAGCTGCCCAAGTTCGCCGACGACATGTTCCGCGTCGAGAAAGGCGGCGACGAGAACACGGTCACGCAGTACCTCATCTCGACGTCGGAGATCTCGCTCACCAACACGGTGCGCGACAGCATCCTCGAAGCCGACGCGCTGCCGGTGAAGCTGACCGCGCATTCGCCGTGCTTCCGCTCCGAAGCGGGCTCGTACGGGCGCGATACGCGCGGCCTGATCCGCCAGCATCAGTTCGACAAGGTCGAGATGGTGCAGATCGTGGCGCCCGAGCATTCGTACGCCGCGCTCGACGAGATGGTCGGCCAGGCGGAGACGATCTTGCAGAAGCTCGAACTGCCGTATCGCGTGATTACGCTGTGCACCGGCGACATGGGCTTTTCGGCGGCGAAGACGTTCGATCTGGAAGTGTGGCTGCCGGCGCAAAACACGTATCGCGAGATTTCGAGCTGCTCGAATACCGAGGCGTTCCAGGCGCGTCGCATGCAGGCGCGCTTCCGCAATGCGCAGGGCAAGCCGGAGTTCGTGCATACGTTGAACGGCTCGGGCCTGGCGGTCGGCCGCACGCTCGTCGCGGTGCTGGAGAACTTCCAGAATGCGGACGGCTCGGTGACGATTCCCACAGTGCTGCGTCCGTACATGCGCGGCGCGGAAAGAATCGAAGTTTCCGCGTCGGCCTGATGTTTATTTTCAACAAGGGGCTTGGAAAGCGCGAAAGGGTTCGATATACTTTCGTTCTTCGTTGAGCAACGACCAGTTCACGAAGACCCGCAAGGGTAGACGGAGAGGTGGCAGAGTGGTCGAATGTACCTGACTCGAAATCAGGCGTACGGTTTTCCCGTACCGTGGGTTCGAATCCCACCCTCTCCGCCAAGACACAAAAACCCCGCAAGTCGAAAGGCTTGCGGGGTTTTGCTTTTGCGGCTCCGCTTCGTCGAGGCGGAGCGCGTCTTCAGGTCGTGCACCTCGCGATATCGAAGCGCAATTCGGGTTCGGGCACGCCGCCATCGTCGCTCGATGACTGCTGCACCTTCACGATCGATCCATAAGCCGAAGGCGTGAGCGTCACGAGCCACGCATTCGAGCCGACCAGCAACTCCGTCGAGCCCTGATCGCGTCGCGTCTGCGCGGACGGAATCATGCGTTGCAGACAACTCGATATATCCGACGCAGGCCGCGCCGACGAAACATGAATCACGGGTTTCGACGCACGCAGTTCGGGATCGCTCGTCGAACTGCAGGCGGCGAGGGTGGCGACGCCCGACAGCACGGCGCAAAGAGAAGCAAATCGATGCAGGTTCATAACACTCCGGCAGGTCAGAAGTCGCGCCACTAAAACACAAACGGTCGCTGATCACAAGATCGAACGACGACGGCGACGCACGCACAAACAACGCGCCCGAAGGCTCGAAATGCAGCGCCGATGCGCCTCCGCGAGCGGAGAGGCTGCGCGGGAGTGCTATCATCGGGCCCATTGTCCTCGCGCGCCGCCTGCGTCGAACATCGGCGAAAAGGCGCGCGCGAGGCGGCACGAACCCATTCGCATTGCTCAATGGCCATCACGCTCAAGACACCCGCCGACATCGAAAAGTTGCGCATCTCCGGCCGCATGGCCGCCGAAGTCCTCGCGATGATCGGCGAATACGTCCGCCCGGGCGTCACCACCGACGAACTCGACGCCATCTGCAATCGCTTCATCGTCAACGAACTGAAGGCCGTGCCCGCTAACGTCGGCTACATGGGCTTTCCGAAAACGATCTGCACGTCGGTGAATCACGTCGTATGCCACGGCATTCCGGGGGCGAAGGAACTGAAGGAAGGCGACATCATCAACATCGATGTCGCGATCATCAAGGACGGCTACTACGGCGACACGAGCCGCATGTACTACGCCGGCACACCGAGCGAGCAGGCGCGCCGCCTCACCGAAACCACCTACGAAGCGATGGTCGCCGGCATGCGCGAAGTGCGTCCCGGCGCGACGCTCGGCGACGTCGGCGCGGCGATTCAAAGCGTCGCGCATCGGGAAGGCTTCTCGGTGGTGCGCGAGTATTGCGGACACGGCATCGGCCGCGTGTATCACGAAGATCCGCAAGTGTTGCATTACGGTCAGCGTGGCGCGGGCCTGCGTCTGAAGCCGGGCCTCGTCTTTACGATCGAGCCGATGATCAATGCGGGCCGCGCCGGCACGCAGCAGTCGCGCGACGGCTGGACCGTGACGACGAAGGACCGCTCGTTGTCCGCGCAGTGGGAGCACATGGTCGCCGTGACCGACGACGGCTTCGAAGTGCTCACGCCGTGGCCGGATGGCACGGGCAGCTATGCAGCGCCATGAGCGCGCGTTCGCCATGCCGTGTGCGTTGTAAAGCACTTTCCCGGATTTAGGAATTGACGGGTTCGCCCGTTCGGTTGAAGCTATGCCGATGGCCCGAGCGCCGGACCGGCCGACAGAGCCGCACGCGTATCCCGCCTGAAAGCCAGAGAGAAATTGTCCGCATGAGCGCCCGCATGAGTCCCTCACTGACCGTCAGCCGCATCGCCGCGCAACAAGGTTCGGTCTTGCGCGAGCTTCGCACGGCATCGCTGCGCGAAGCGCCATACGCATTCGGCGAAACGCTGGAAGATGCGCTGCTCGTCGATCCGTCGTCGTTCGACGACACCGCGTCGCTGCATGCGAGTTCGCCCCGGCTCGCGACGTTTCTGCTCTACACCGAAGGCCATCCTTGCGGTCTCGTGCACGCGTACATCGAAGAGGCGCCGAACGAGCGCGCATTCGTGAGCGCGCTGTGGGTCGCGCCGGCCGTGCGGCATCTGCGTGGCGGCGAACTGCTCGTGAACGTCGCGTCGCGATGGCTCGCGCAGCAAGGCGTCGCAGAGGTGCATGCGTGGATATCCGAGGAGAACCGCACTGCGGTGCGCTTCTACGAGCGCCTCGGCTTCGGTCCCACCGGCGATCGTCGCGCGATGCCGTCTCACGAGCAAGAAGCCGAGTCGCTCTTCGTGCGCCACATGCATCCCGAAGAGGACGACTGAGGCGCCTCCGCTTCGGCTTCGTCTTCGCTTCACGCATGTTCGTCGTGCGCGTTCGTCGCACGCACTTCTCGTTTCCGATAGCTGAAATCGGTCCTAAAAATTATGGCCGTGTGCGACAACGCCTGTAAAATACGCAAAATTTTTGGCCGTTCTTATGTCGCTCAACAAAACGCCCTTCTTCGAACTGCGCAGCGGCTCCGTCGACACGCTTCTCTTCGTCGTCAAGACTCCCGACCTCGATGCCCTGCGCACTGAACTCACGCGGCGCTTCGAAGCGACTCCCGAATTTTTCGCAGGCGATGTCGTCGCCATCGACGTGCGCCGTCTCGCCGAAGGCGAACGTGTCGCGCTTGCCGATCTGGAAAAGGTGCTGAGAGACGTCCGCATGCGTCCGATCGGCATCGTTGCGCTGCCCGAGCAGACGTGGGCGATTCAATGGGCGAACGCGGGCGGCCTGCCTGTTCTCGAAGCACGTGACCGGCGCGGCGCGCCCAAGCCCTCCGTCGACGAAGCGAAGCCCAACACCGAAGCTGCCGCGGTGATCGAAGCCGCGGTCGCGAACACGCCGCCGCCGCCCGCGCTGCCGGCGCCGGCGACCATCATCGATCGTCCGCTGCGCTCGGGGCAGCAGGTCTATGCGAAGGGCGATCTCATCGTCCTCGGGCTCGTGTCGTACGGGGCCGAAGTGATCGCCGAAGGCAATATCCATATCTATGCGCCGTTGCGAGGCCGCGCGCTCGCGGGCGTGCACGGCAATCTCGACGCGCGCATCTTCTGCACCTGTCTCGAGCCGGAACTCATCTCCATCGCGGGCATCTATCGGACGACCGAGAACCCGCTGCCGGCCGACGTGCTCAGCAAGCCGGTGCAGATCTGGCTGAACGAAGAAAAACTGATGATCGAACCGCTGCGTCTGACCTGACGGGTTGCATCGATTCGCGCGCCCGATGCCCTTGGCGCGCGCTCGCAGGCAACGCAAGCGGACTTATTGACGAACACAAGGTACTTGTATGGCAAAAATCATTGTGGTGACTTCGGGAAAGGGCGGCGTCGGCAAGACGACCACCAGCGCGAGCTTCGCATCGGCGCTCGCATTGCGCGGCCACAAGACGGCCGTGATCGACTTCGACGTCGGTCTGCGCAATCTCGACCTCATCATGGGTTGCGAACGCCGCGTCGTGTACGACCTGATCAACGTCATCCAGGGCGAAGCGAATCTGCATCAGGCGCTCATCAAGGACAAGAAGTGCGAGAACCTCTACATCCTGCCGGCATCGCAAACGCGCGATAAAGACGCGCTGACTCTCGAAGGCGTCGAGAAGGTCATCAACGAGCTGATCAAGATGGACTTCGAGTACATCGTCTGCGATTCGCCGGCGGGCATCGAATCCGGCGCGCTGATGGCAATGCACTTCGCCGACGAAGCGCTCATCGTGACGAATCCGGAAGTGTCGTCCGTGCGCGATTCGGACCGCATTCTGGGCATTCTGTCGTCGAAGACCAAGCGCGCGATCGAAGGCAAGGAACCGGTCAAGGAACATCTGCTCATCACGCGCTACAACCCGAAGCGCGTAAGCGAGGGCGAAATGCTGTCGCTCTCCGACATCCAGGAAATCCTGCGCATCGATCTGATCGGCGTGATTCCGGAATCGGAAGCGGTGCTGCACGCATCGAACCAGGGTTTGCCGGCCGTGCATCTCGATGGCACGGATGTCGCGGAATCGTACAAGGACGTGGTGTCGCGATTCCTCGGCGAGGAAAAGGCGCTGCGCTTCACCGATTATCAGAAGCCCGGTTTGCTGCAACGCATCTTCGGCACCAAGTAAGGGGACGCAATGTCGATTCTTTCGTTTTTGCTGGGCGAGAAGAAGAAGTCCGCTACGGTCGCGAAGGAACGCTTGCAGTTGATCATTGCGCACGAGCGCGCGGGTGGCAAAGCCGCCGCCGATTATCTGCCGGCGTTGCAACGGGAACTGGTTGCCGTGATTTCGAAGTACGTGAAGATTTCCGATGACGATATTCGAGTCAGCCTCGAACGTCAGGACGATCTCGAAGTGCTGGAAGTGAAGATCGAAATTCCGCAGGCGTGATGCCGCGTGCGGCGCGTGCTTGCGCGCCGCGTTTATCGAAAGAGCCAGAGTCTCGGGATTCTGGCTCTTTTGCTTGGCGCGTTATCGTTTGCGCGTGTCATGTCGACGCCGCCGATGCGCGGTCGATCAGCGTTTTCCGGGGCCAGAAAAAAGAACAGGCGCGAGGCTTTCGCCGGGCGCCCAAGAAACGCTCCCGCCATAAGCAGGAGCGGAGAGGAGATGAGAGCCGTGCGTTAGGTTCGACGAGCGATCCGACGAACGGCATTACCTGCTCAGAGTGCCCGCGCGGGGGAAAGTTCAACCGATTTGAAATTTTTCTGTAGGTCCGGCGTCTGATGCCGGCGCGCGCGGCTCAGGCGGTCAGCACTTCGAAGGCGAGCACGGCCAGGATCGCGCCGACATTCGCGATGACGGCTTCGACGAGCACGCCTCGCCATGTCGCCGGTCGGAACTTGATCGCGAGCAGCAACGCGGTCGAAAGCGCGATGGCGATCATCGCGACGAGATGAGCGCTCTCAACATGAATACGCATGCCCGGCCTCCTTCTGGTTCGCGGCGCAAGTTTTCCGCGCATCGTTTTTGTCGAACTTCTTTCGAGTATAGGCAGCGGCACATTTACTGGAAAGCGGACAAAAAAGTCATTTTGCCGCCAGCTTGCCGACTGGCACCGAGTGTTAATTTAAATACTCGTTGATTAAGGGAATTTTCCTTTCGGAGCAGGTACAAACCGCGTATGTGCGCCAGCCCGTCCGGCGGCGCGCCGAAACCGCAGGTCCGTGGAGCATTCGCCAGATGACTTCCCCGACGACACGTTCTCTCGAAGTCGATTTCTTTCGAGGAATCGTGCTGCTCATTATCGCGGTCGACCATATAACGGGAAGCGTGCTATCGCGCTTTACGCTGCACCAGTATGCGTTTTGCGATTCCGCCGAAGTTTTCGTGTTTCTCGGAGGTTATGCGTCGGCGGCGGCTTATACGGCGCTTGCGACTCGCCGTAGCGATTCAGCCGCCCGCCGACGCTTTTTCAAACGCAGTTGGGAAATTTATCGCGCGTATCTGTTCACGGCGTTTCTGATGCTGGTCGGCGGCGCGATCCTGATGGCGCTTCAAGTCGACACGCCGATGGTCCAGTACACCGAGTGGCCGAACTTTCTCATGCGGCCGTTCGGCCTTGCGGTCGATATCGTGCTGTTGCGTCAGCAGCCGTATCTGTCGGCGGTTTTGCCGATGTATTCGGTGTTCGCGCTCGCAGTCCCGGCGATCGTGCCGCTCGCGCAGAAGAAACCCGTCATCGCCATTTTCGGCAGCCTGCTTGTGTGGCTCGCGGCCATGCCGCTGCTGCGCTTCCTGCCGGGCACATACGGCGAAGCGTGGTCGTTCAATCCGTTCGCGTGGCAGTTGATGTTCATGACCGGCGTGCTCGCGCGCGTGCAGCCGATCAGCGACGAATTCCACGCCGGCCGATTCGCGCGCTGGCTGACCGCCGGGGCGATCGCGCTGGCGCTGACCTTCGCGTTCGCCAAGCTCTTCCTCGAAACGCAGGCGCCGCCGGGATACATGAAGCAGAATCTCGCGACGCTGCGCATCGTGAGCTTCGCCGCCATCGCGTGGATCGTCGCGCGCGGCGTGTATGCGGGCTGGGTCGGCAAGCTCGCACGCAGGCTGCCGGGCGTCGTCACGATCGGCCAGCAGGGGCTCGTGTGCTTCATCGCGGGCACATGCGTGTCGCTCGTGCTCGATTCGGCGCTGCGCGCGATGGGCGTGCTCGGGCTCGGGCGGTATCCGTCGCACTGGATTCTGGGGCTGATCGCCGATGGCATCGCCATCGTCGGCCTGCTTGCGCTCGCGCGCTTCTGGGCGGATCGGAAGGCGGCGAAAGCGGCGCGTGCGAAGAGCGTCGAGCGGCCGGCGCCGCGTATGCCCGTCATCGAGGGCAGGCCGGTCCCGGCGCACGCCACGAACCGGCGCGATCGCTGAGCGCGCCGGTTTCTCTCGTGCTTACTCCAGCGTGATGTGGCGCGTCTCGCGCATACACAGCACGGCGATCAAACTCACCGCCGCAGCCGCCGACACATATCCGCCGACCCACGCGAGCCCGCCGCGATTGGCGAGCAATTGCGCGATGTACGGCGCCACCGATGCGCCCAGAATCCCGCCGAGGTTGTACGCGACGCCCGCGCCCGTGTAACGCACGTTGGTCGGGAAGAGCTCGGGCAGGAGCGCGCCCATCGGTGCGAACGTGACGCCCATCAGGAAGAGCTCGATCGTCAGGAAGAGCGCGACCTGGATCGTGTCGCCGCTGCCGAGGAGCGGAGCCATCGCGAAGCCGGAGAGGATCGCCAGCAGACAGCCGACGATCAGCACCGGCTTGCGTCCGAAACGGTCGCTCGCGATCGCGGAGATCGGCGTGGCGAGCGCCATGAACACCACGGCGAGGCACAGAAGGCCGAGGAAGGTCTCGCGCGCGAAATGCAGTTTGGCCACGCCGTACGACAGCGAAAACACCGTCGAGATATAGAAGAGCGTGTAGCAGACGACCATCGCGAACGCGCCGAGCAGCGTCGGCACGAGATGGCGCCCGAGCAGCGTCGCGACCGGCACCTTGACGCGTTCTTCGCGCTCGACGGCCGCGCGGAACGCCGGCGTTTCCGCGATCTTCAGGCGCACGTACAGGCCGAGCGCGACCAGCACCGCGCTCACGATGAACGGCACGCGCCAGCCCCAGCTGCGGAATTGCTCATCGGAGAGCGAGAGCGCGAGACCGAAGAACAGACCGTTCGACGCGAGAAAGCCGATCGACGGCCCGAGCTGCGGAAACATGCCGAAGAGACCGCGTTTGCCCTTCGGTGCGTATTCGGTCGCGAGCAGCGCCGCGCCGCCCCATTCGCCGCCCAGCCCAATGCCTTGGCCGAACCGCAGGATGCACAGGAGGATCGGGGCCGCGCTGCCGATCGAATCGTAGCCGGGCACGAAGCCGATGAGCGTCGTCGAGAGGCCCATCACGAGCAGCGAGGCGACGAGCGTCGATTTGCGGCCGATGCGATCGCCGAAGTGTCCGAAGATGAACGAGCCGATAGGCCGCGCGAAGAACGCGATGCCGAAGGTGACGAACGCCGAGAGCGCCTGCGCGGCGGGCGAGTCGTGCGGAAAGAACACCGGTCCGATGACGAGCGCGGCGGCGGTCGCGTAGACATAGAAGTCGTAGAACTCGATCGCGGTGCCGATGAAGCTCGCGAAAATCACGCGGGAAGCGCTTTGGGATCCGTCGCCGGGCTTTGCGGCGGAAAGCGAGGGTGAGGCCATGTTGTCTCCGTTGTCGTGTTGCCTTGGTGCGAAGCATTGTCGCGCGCATCGCCGGGCAAGAGCGATCGGAATGACGAACGATGTCGTCGTCCGGCGCGCGTCAGCTTTTTGTAGGGATTGCGATGAATGGCGGGAAAGCCAGGGTTGGACGGCGCGTGAGTGGCGCGCGGTGTCGCGGCGCAGTTCGGCTGCGCGCGGGCGCTGCGCCGGACGCGCGGGGTGAGCGCGAGGCGCAGGCCACGCCGGAAGCGGGTCCGGCCGGGGTGCAAAAAATTATAACGAGCGTGCCGGCCGAGCGCCAATCAATCGATGGTCGTGGCTTGCGGCGAATGGGACGTCTGTAGCTGGAACTGGCCGTTGTCGTTGAACATCCAGCCTTCGAAAAGCTCCAGTTGGCCGTTGCCGTTCAAAAGGCGCGGGGGCGGCGCGGGCAGCGGCGATGCGCGGCGCAGCGAGGCGAGCGCGGTGGCTTCGGCTTCATCATCGCCGTTGGTGCGATACACCGACGATTCGACGAGCCGCCCGCCGCGATCCACCGTAAACGACACGAGCACGAACGAGCGCAGCATCGCTTGCGGCGTGCCCTTCAGCACGAGCGACGGATTGCGCTCGAAGATGCGCTGCGCGATGCGCGCCTTGTACTCGTCGAGCGTTTGACCGGAGACGGCCGGCGCGGGCGCGCGCGCAGCCACGACGCTGGGGGGCGGGGTGATCGTGCAGGCGCTCATCGCCGACGCAAGGACGAGCGCGGCGGCGGTACGGCGAAAACGTGACGCGGACATCGCAACAATGGCGGGATGACGTTACTTAAATGGTAGTCGCTGCAAAGGCCGTCAGCGAACCGAATTCGTGCGCCCGGACGCATTCAGGCGCGCAGTTTGCTGCCGATGCTTTCATTCGAAAGCACTTTAAGGAGGGCGCCATGAACAGCGAGACCAACCGTCCGGAAGACGGAAAGACGGCCGAGCACAGCGACAACGAGAAAAGCAAGCTGCCCGAGCGCGATGACGACAACCGCAAGCAAGGTCCGAACGACAGGCCGGGCAAGCAGTCGGGTGAGGGCGAGGCGCCGGTCGGCTGAGTCGTGCATGGCGTGTGCGGTATCGGCGGCGCGGTGCTAATGTGGAAAGGGGATGTCCCCGGATTTCGGGAGAATGCCATGACACGCAAGAACGATCCTGCACCGTCGGGCGCGCCCGCAACGAAGCAGCAACCGGCTTCCGCGGCGCATTCGAAGAGCGAATCGCAACGCGCCGCGCCCAAACAGGACGCTGCGAAGGCGGAGCCGGTTCCGCACGTCCGGCCGCCCGTCAGATCCGATGACAATTGAGCGTTCGGTTTCGATTATTCGGTGTAGGGCTTGACGAGTTCGGCGCAGCGCATCGGCGCGGCAGATCTGACCGCGCCGGTTTCGGCCGCGCGCGTTTCCACGCAGCGGTAGAGGCTATTGTTTTTCTGAAGCACGTAGGTGTCTTCGGGAAGGCCGGAGTTGCGCGCGGCCACGCTCGTTACCGCGACGATCCCATATCCGTTTTGAATCAGGTCGAAGAGCGTTGTTTCGGTCGCGCGCCATTGCGCGTTTGGCTGAGGCTGGGCATGCGCCGACAGGCTCACGGCGGCGATGCAGCCGACGAGGATGGGCATGATGCGGCCTGACTTCATGGGCGACTCTCCGCGTTGTGATCGATGAGGCGGTTAGATGGCGTTATGGCCGTAGTGTTCACGTCGATTGTCTGTCGGGGCGTGGCATCGGACGAAAAAAAGCCTCGCGAGTGCGAGGCCCAAGTCCAACCTTTCCCATTGAAGACCTCCTTCGAATCGAGCATGGGGGGAACTCGGAAGGAGGCAGAAGGGAAGATACGTGGCTCCGGAGACGTCGGATAGGCGTTTTGTCTGAAATTGATGGTTCAGGATAGCGAAGCAACGGGCCAGCCTTGGCGCGTTCGAGCGCGTCGCGAAAACGGAGCGGCAAAAGACAAAGCCCCGTAAGCGTTTGAACTTACGAGGCTTGATTTGATCTGGCGGAGGCGGTGAGATTCGAACTCACGGAAGGATCGCTCCTTCGCCGGTTTTCAAGACCGGTGCCTTAAACCGCTCGGCCACACCTCCAGCAAGGCGCGTATTGTAGCGCAACTCGCAGCCGCGCAGGAACGCTCATCCTTCGAGCGATTTCGTCGCCTTGAGCGCGGGAAAAAGGCGCATCCACAACAGCGCGACGACAATCGTGCCGATTCCGCCGATCAGCACCGCCGGCACCGCGCCGAGCAGTCCCGCCGTCATCCCCGATTCGAACTCGCCGAGCTGATTCGACGTGCCGATGAACAGCGAATTGATCGCGCCGACGCGTCCGCGCATTTCGTCGGGCGTCTGCAACTGCACGAGCGACATCCGCACGACGACGCTGATCACATCCGACGCGCCCAGCGCCGCCAGCGCAATCAGCGACACGTAGATATTGCGCGACAGTCCGAAGACGATCGTCGCGATTCCGAACGCGATCACCCCGCCGAACAGCGCATTGCCCGCGCGCTGCCGCAGCGGAAAATGCGCGAGCCAGATCGATCCGGCCAGCGCGCCGGCCGCGGGCGCCGCGCGCAGAACGCCGAGTCCCCACGGTCCGGTATGCAGGATGTCGCGCGCGTAGACCGGCAGGAGCGCGGTCGCGCCGCCGAGCAACACGGCGAAAAGATCGAGCGACAGCGCGCCCAGAATCACCGGCTTGCTGCGAATGAAACCGATACCCGAAAAGAGCGCTTCGAACGAGAGCGGCGCGCGCATACGCACGGCTTCGTCGATTCTGATCGCGGCCACGGCGCACGCCGCGACGAGAAACGCGACGCTCACCGCGCCGTACACGGTCAGCGCGCCGAACCCGTAGAGCACGCCGCCCATCGCGGGACCCAGGATCTGCGCCGTCTGATTCGCCGACGTCGACCACGCGCTCGCATGCTGCAACTGATTGCGGGCGACGAGATTGGGCAAGAGCGCGGCCATCGACGGCGATTCGAACGCGCGCGCCGCACCCGTCACGGCGGCGATCGCGTAGATCGGCGCGACATCGTGCCAGCCGTGCCACGCGCCGAGACACAGCACGAGCGCGGCGATGCCCTCGATCGACTGGCACACGTACGCGATCACGCGTCTGTCGTAACGGTCCGCAGCGTGCCCGACGACGAGCGTCAGCACGAACATCGGCAGGAATTGCGCGAGGCCGACGAGACCGAGCGCGTAGGCGCTATGCGTGATCGAATAAACCTGCCATCCGATCGCGACCGACATCATCTGAAACGCCACCGACGACATCACCCGAGCGCTCCAGAAAAGCGCGAACGGGCGATGCCGCATCACCGAGTTCGGCGCCATCGTCGGCGCGCTCAATTGTGCGGATCCTTCAAGAACAGTTCCTGGAGATCGTTGAGAAAGCGTTGGCCGAGTTCGGTCGGCGCAATGCGTTCGATGTCGCGCGTGATGAGCCCGCGTTTTTCCGCTTCGGCGAGCGCCGGCTCGATCGCGGACAGCGCCAGTCCCGTGCGCTCGACGAACGAATGCACCGGAAAGCCTTCGACGAGCCTAAGCGTGTTCAGCATGAACTCGAACGGCAGATCGCGCGGACCGACTTCGCGTTCTTCCTGGATCGCGGTTTCGGCCGGCGAAAGCGCGTGATCCATATAGCTCGAAGGATGCTTGAAGCGCGCCTGACGCAGAATTTTGGACGGAAACGACAGCTTCGTATGCGCGCCCGCGCCGATGCCGAGGTAATCGCCGAAGCGCCAGTAGTTCAGGTTATGCCTGCTCTGACGATGCGGCTTCGCATACGCCGACACTTCGTAGCGCGCGTAACCGGCCTCGCGCGTGCGCTCGTGGATCCAGTCCTGCATGTCGGCGGAAGCGTCGTCGTCGGGGAGCGCGGGCGGGTATTTGGCGAAGACCGTGTTCGGCTCCATCGTCAGGTGATACAGCGACAGATGCGGCGGCGCGAACGAGATGGCCGTCTCGATATCGTGTTTGCACTCGTCGAGCGATTGCTGCGGCAGCGCGAACATCAGATCGAGATTGAAGTTGTCGAAGTGCTTCGCGGCGATCTCGACGGCATTTTTCGCCTGCATCGCATCGTGAATGCGGCCGAGCGCCTTCAAATGCGCCTCGTTGAAACTCTGAATGCCGATCGACAAACGATTCACGCCGCTCGCGCGAAACGACGCGAACTTGGCCGCCTCGAACGTGCCGGGATTGGCTTCGAGCGTGATTTCGGCGTCGGCATCGATGGGCAGCAGCGCGCGCGCATCGGAGAGAAGGCGGTCCAGCCCTTTCGCCGATAACAGCGATGGCGTGCCGCCGCCGATGAAAATCGTATGCACCTGCCGTCCCCACACGAGCGGCAGCGCGCTTTCGAGATCGGCGCGCAGGGCATCGAGATAACGTTCTTCGGGAAACGTGTCGTCCTTCCACTCGTGCGAGTTGAAGTCGCAGTACGGACACTTGCGCACGCACCACGGGAAATGCACGTACAGCGAAAGCGGCGGCAGCGACGCCAGCCGGATGCTTCCCGGCGACGTGAACGCCTGCACGATGTTGATCGTCTTCGGTCCGGCGCTCACGCAAGTTCCTTCAGTCGTTGCAGCAACTCGCGCAACGCGAGCGCGCGATGGCTGAGCGCGTTCTTGCGCGCGGGATCGAGTTCGGCGGCGGTCGCATCGAGCGTCGGCAGGAAGAAGTGCGGATCGTATCCGAAGCCATTTGCGCCGCGCGGCGCATCGATCACTTCGCCATGCCAGCGGCCTTCCGCGATGAGCGGCTCGGGATCGTCCGCGTGACGCACGAGCACGAGCACGCAGAAGTAGTAAGCGCGGCGATCCGTGTGCTGAGCGAGGTCGGCGACGAGCTTCGCGTTGTTCGCGGCATCGCTTTTGGCGCCGCCGCTCATCGACGCATAGCGCGCCGAATACACGCCCGGCGCGCCGTTGAGCGCGCGCACGCAAAGGCCGGAATCGTCGGCGAGCGCGGGCAGGCCGGTGAACGTCGCGGCGTGCCGCGCCTTCGCCAGCGCGTTCTCGACGAAGGTCGGGTGCGGTTCGGGCGCTTCGGGCACGCCGAGTTCGCCCTGCGCGATCAGTTCGATGCCCGCCGCATCCAGCAGCGATGCGAATTCGCGCAGCTTGCCCGCATTGTTCGATGCGAGCACGACGCGCCCAAGACCATTGACGTCAGACACCGCGAATCCCCAGTGCTTCCTTCTGCTTCAGGATCAGCGCCTTGATGCCGCTGTCGGCGAGCGCGATCAGCTCGTTCATCTCGTCGCGCGTGAAGGGCGCGCCTTCCGCCGTGCCCTGCACTTCGACGAAGCCGCCCGCGCCCGTCATCACGACGTTCATGTCGGTATCGCATTGCGAGTCTTCGTCGTAGTCGAGATCGAGCACGGGCGAGCCTGCGAAGATGCCGACCGAAATCGCCGCGACGAAATCCTTCACCGGCGACTTCGCGATCCTGCCCGACGCGAGCAGTTTGCCGACCGCATCGTGCGCGGCGACGAACGCGCCCGTGATGCTCGCCGTGCGCGTGCCGCCATCGGCCTGAATGACGTCGCAATCGATATGCAGCGTGCGCGCGCCGAGCGCGTCCAGATCGAACACCGAGCGCAATGCGCGGCCGATCAGCCGCTGAATCTCCTGCGTGCGGCCCGTCTGCTTGCCGCGCGCGGCTTCGCGGTCGCTGCGCGTGTGCGTCGCGCGCGGCAGCATGCCGTATTCCGCGGTGAGCCAGCCTTGCTCCCGGCCGCGCAGAAACTCGGGCACGCGCTCGGCGATGCTCGCCGTGCAGATCACCTTGGTATCGCCGAATTCGACGAGCACCGAGCCTTCCGCGTGCTTCGTGTAATGCCGCGTGATGCGTACGTCGCGCAGCTGATTCGCACGGCGGCCGCTCGGACGCGGGGGAGAAGGCTTGAGCAGGGGAGAGTCGGTCATGGATGTCGGAAGAAGAGTGTGGAACCAGCAAACCCAGCGATTTTATCGTCATTCACTTTCAGGCGTTGCGCGTGCGCCATGCGCGCCGGTCCGCCGTCCGGGCGGCTTTCGCGGTAAAAATGGGATAATGCGGGTTCCTCGCCCGGCGGCCCAACGCAGGCCACTCACAGGCACTTTCGACAGCGCCGGGCGTTTCGTATCGAATGGGTCTTCGCAACGAAGGCTCTCTATCGCGAGACGTACCATGATCTACAGCATGACAGGCTATGCCAGCGCGACGCGCGAAGTCGTCGCGGATGGCGCGGGACCCAATGGCGCGGGCGGTTCGGGCGTCGGTGTATCGGTGGAATTGCGCACGGTGAATTCGCGCTTTCTCGACCTGAACTTCCGCATGCCCGAAGACGTGCGCGCGACCGAGCCGCAATTGCGCGAAATGCTGATGACCAAGCTCTCGCGCGGCAAGGTCGATATCCGCATCAACCTGAATCGCGTCGAGCAGACGGCAAACGCGGGCGCGCTCAATCGCGACGCGCTCACGCAGCTCGCCGCGCTCGAACGCGCCGTGCTCGATATCTTCCCCGACGCCGAGCGCATGCGTACCGGCGAAATCCTGCGCTGGCCCGGCGTGCTCGCGGAAAGCTCGGTGTCGCAGGAAACGCTGCGTGAGGCCGTGCTCGCGTGCGGCAAGCAGGCGATCGCCGATCTCATCGAAGTCCGGGCGCGCGAAGGCGCGGCGCTCGGCAAAGTGCTGATCGACAACGTGACGGAGATGGAAACGATCGTCGCGCGCATCACGCCGCTCGTGCCGGAACTCATCGCGAAGCATCAGCAGAAAATTGTCGAGCGGCTGCAGGACGCGCTCGGCATCGCGACGACCGAAGGCGGCGGCGCGGTCACGACGAGCGTGCCGCGCGAGGAAATCGCCGAGCGTATCCGCCAGGAAGTGACGATGTACGGCATTCGCATCGACATCGCGGAAGAATTGCAGCGTCTCACCGCGCATCTGAACGAAACGCGCCATGTGCTGCAAAAGGGCGGCAAGGTCGGCAAGCGTCTCGACTTCATGATGCAGGAGCTCAACCGCGAAGCGAACACGCTCGGCTCGAAGGCCGCCGCGAAGGAACTCGCCGACGCATCGATGACGCTGAAACTGCTCATCGAGCAGATGCGCGAGCAAGTACAGAATCTGGAGTAACGCAACATCATGCCGAATACCACGCATCGCTCGCACAGCCATTACACGGGCATCTATCCGGGCAACCTGTTCATGGTCGTAGCGCCCTCGGGCGCGGGCAAGTCCACGCTCGTGAACGCGCTGCTCGCCGAGGACAAGGACATTCTGCTGTCGGTTTCGTACACGACGCGCGAGGCGCGCTCGAAGGAAACCAATGGCGTGCAGTATCACTTCGTGTCCGTCGATGAATTCATGGAGCGGCGCGACAAGGGCGAGTTTCTCGAAAGCGCCGAAGTGCACGGCAACTACTACGCGACATCGAAGCTGTGGATCGCGGAGCAGATGAAGCAGGGCCATGACGTGCTGCTGGAAATCGACTGGCAGGGCGCGCAGCAGGTGAAGAAGCAGTTCCGCAATGCGGTGGAGATTTTCATTCTGCCGCCGTCGCTCGATGCGCTCGAAGACCGCCTCAAGAAACGTGGCCAGGATTCCGAAAAAGTGATCGTGCGGCGTCTGCTCGCGGCCGGCAGCGAGATGGCGCATGCATCGGAAGCGGAGTATGTCGTCATCAACGAGAACTTCGATCGCGCGCTTAACGAACTGCGCTGTCTCGTCGCCGCGACGCGCCTGCGCTTCACGTCGCAATACGCACGCAACACGCAGCTTTTCGTGGACCTCGGCATCCACTCCACGCCGCAAGCGTGACGCATTGCAGTGGCCGGGTCGATCGGTCACATAAGGTAGAATAAAACCCATATTCCGAAGGAAACAAACATGGCCCGCATCACTGTCGAAGACTGCCTGAAACAAATCCCGAATCGCTTCGAGCTCGCGCTTGCGGCAACGTATCGCGCGCGCCAGCTCGCACAAGGCCACACGCCGAAGATCGAAAGCCGCGACAAGCCGACCGTCGTCGCGCTGCGCGAGATCGCCGCGGGCCAGGTTGGCATCGAAATGTTGAAGAAGGTGCCCGTCTAAGGGCCGCAGTTCCACACGGTTTCATTTTTTGCAACCGACAACCCAGCGCGTCACGTCACCACGGAGGGGAAGATGAGTCAGACACCGTTGCCCATCTCCACCGCCGTGGATCCCGATATCGAAGTCGACGCCGACTCGATGCTCGATGCCGAAAAGCCGCACGCGGCGCGCAAGTACATCGACGCGGTTCTCGAACAATCCTTCCGCCATCTGTTCGGGCCGACCGCCACGCCGGAGCAGCCGCGCAAGCACGACGTCGTTTCCATCGCGAAACTCACGAACGCGCTCGCGAGCTACATCACTCCGGAAGAGATCAAGGAAGTCAAGGCGGCTTTCCACTTCAGCGACGAAGCGCACCTCGGCCAGTATCGGCAGAGCGGCGAGCCGTACATCACGCATCCGGTCGCGGTCGCGGAAATTTGCGCGGGCTGGAAGCTCGATGCGCAATCGATCATGGCGGCGCTGCTGCATGACGTGATCGAAGACCAGGGCGTGACCAAGACCGAAATCGCGGAGCGCTTCGGCGCCAAGGTCGCGGAACTGGTCGACGGCTTGTCCAAGCTGGACAAGATGGAATTCCGCAATCGCGAGGAAGCGCAGGCGGAAAACTTCCGCAAGATGCTGCTCGCGATGGCGCGCGACGTGCGCGTCATTCTCGTCAAGCTCGCGGACCGGCTGCACAACATGCGCACGCTCGGCGCGGTGCCGCCGGAAAAGCGCAGGCGCGTCGCGCGCGAGACGCTGGACATCTATGCGCCGATCGCGCATCGGCTCGGTCTGAACAATACGTATCGCGAGTTGCAGGATTTGTCGTTCGCGAACTTCAATCCGAATCGTTACGCGACGCTCGAAAAAGCGGTGAAAGCGGCGCGCGGCAACCGGCGCGAAGTGGTCGGCAAGATTCTCGAAGCGGTGCAGCGCACCATCGCGGATGCGAAGATCAACGCGGAAGTCACCGGCCGCGAAAAAACGATCTACAGCATCTACAAGAAGATGCGCGACAAGCAGTTGTCGTTCTCGCAGGTGCTCGATGTGTACGGCTTTCGGGTCGTCGTCGAGGGCGCGCTCGAATGCTATACGTGCATCGGCGCGCTGCATGCGCTCTACAAGCCCGTGCCGGGCAAATTCAAGGACTACATCGCCATTCCGAAGGTGAACGGCTATCAATCCTTGCACACGACGCTGGTCGGCCCGTTCGGCGCGCCGATCGAGTTCCAGATCCGCACGCGCAAGATGCACGAGATCGCCGAGGCGGGCGTCGCGGCGCATTGGCTCTACAAGAACGGCGGCGCCGATCTGAACGACGTGCAGAAGCGCGCGCATCAATGGCTCAAGTCGCTGCTGGACATTCAGAGCGAGGCGGGCGACTCGAGCGAGTTCCTCGAACACGTCAAGATCGACCTGTTCCCGGACGCCGTCTACGTGTTCACGCCGAAGTCGAAGATCATGCCGCTGCCGCGCGGCGCGACGGCGCTCGACTTCGCGTATTCGATTCACAGCGACCTGGGCAACCAGTGCGTCGCGGTGAAGATCAACAACGAACTGCTGCCGCTTCGCACGGAGTTGAAGAGCGGTGACATCGTCGAGGTGATCACCGCACCGTACTCGAAGCCGAATCCCGCGTGGCTCGGCTTCGTGCGCACCGGCAAGGCGCGCTCGGCCATCCGTCACTATCTGAAGACGATGCGACTGAACGAGTCGGTCCAGTTGGGCGAGCGGCTCGTCGATCAAAGTCTCAAGGGTTACGGTCTCGCGCTATCCGACGTCACGCCGGAAGTATGGGAAAAGCTCGTGCTTTGGACCGGCAACAAGACGCGTCAGGAAATCTTCGCCGATATCGGTCTCGGCCGGCGCGTGGCGGCGGTCATGGCCAAGCGCATCGAGGTGCTGATGAACGGCATCGCCGATGACGAAGATCACCCGCATCGCGAGCATCACAACACGAATACCGCGCCGCCGGTCGTCATCACGGGTACGGAAGGCATGTCGGTGCAACTGTCACCGTGCTGCCGACCGATTCCGGGCGACGACATCATGGGCTATATCGGCATCGGACTCGGCATGGCCATCCATACGACCGAATGCCGCGTGGCGCAGCGCATCCATCGGCGCGATCCGGGCCGCTGGATCGACGTCGCGTGGGCGCCGCAGCCGGGCCGTCTGTTCGACGTCGCCGTCAAGGTGCTCGTGAAGAACACGAAGGGCGTGTTCGCGCGCGTCGCGGCGGACATCACGTCGGCGGACGCGAACATCGTGCATATCGCGATGGACGAAGACGTGTCGCAGGAAGCGAAGCTGCTGCGCTTCGTGATCCAGGTGAGCGACCGCGTGCATCTGGCGAACGTCATGCGCCGCGTGCGCACCAATCCGGACGTGATGCGCATCGCGCGCGAGCGTCCGAGCGACGAACCGCATCACCGCAATCAGGACGGCGGCATGCGCATCGACCGCGAGCGCGCCGACTACTGACGCGGCGCGGGTATGCGGCGTGCATGCCTGTCGTCGTTCGACGAACAGGAGAGAGCGCCGTAATGAACACATCCGATCTCGAAGGCGCCACGCTCGACTATTGGGTCGCGCGCGGGCTGCACGAATTCATCCGGGAAATCCACTTCACCGATAGCGGCGAGACGCTGTCCATTCGCGGCAACGATCGCGGCAAGCCCTGGGACGGGCGTTTCCTGCCATCGACGTCATGGGATGCAGCGGCCGTGGTTCTGGAGCGCGCCTGCAAGCTCGAGATGCACGATCACGGGCGCGGGGAAGTGGTCTGCACCGTCACGTTCGGCAAGGACGGCAAACCCGTGGAAGGGCGCGGCGCGTCGCTACGCATCGCCTTGCTGCGGGCGTTCGTGCGGCATGCTTTCGGCGATGCCGTCGACGACGAATTCCCGCGCCGTTCTCAGACGCTGCTCGGCGCGCGGGCTGAGGCGATCGGGGAGTCGAGCGCGGTGGCTTCGGTGGAGGATGTGCCGAGGCCGGACCTGGGTATCGGCGATATCGGCTCGGTGCCGCGACAGTAGATTGCGCGCTACGGTCGGGACAAACAAAAAGGGCCTTCCGTCTGGAAGGCCCTTCGAAAGATGGCGCGGCTGGCAGGATTCGAACCCACGACCCCTTGGTTCGTAGCCAAGTACTCTATCCAACTGAGCTACAGCCGCACGCAAAACGGTACAACACTATGTTACTTCAACGCGCTAATGGTTAAGCGCTTGATGACCTCGTCAGAGCGAGAACATCCGAAAAGGTGGCGCGGCTGGCAGGATTCGAACCCACGACCCCTTGGTTCGTAGCCAAGTACTCTATCCAACTGAGCTACAGCCGCACGCAGAAGCGGAATTATAGCCAAGCCTATTCTGAAAAGGAAGGGGTTTTGGCCAGAATTTCGAATTTTCGGTCGATGCGCCTCCGACGAAAGATGGCCTCGACGTGGTAAGTTGATGTTTCGAAAGCAAGTACATCCCGGAATTCGACATCAATCGGCAACGAGCGGCATCATGAACAAGGCATTTGTCAAAGAGTCGGACGACACCGACGACGACCTCGAAGTCGGCCAGCCCGACGTCCCGGCGGGCACGAAGAACTACATCACGCCTCAAGGCCATCAGCGGCTGCGTGACGAGTTGCTGCAGCTTCTCGATACGGAGCGCCCGGAAGTCGTCAGGCTCGTTTCGTGGGCCGCTTCGAACGGCGATCGCTCGGAAAACGGCGACTACATCTACGGCAAGCGGCGGCTGCGCGAGATCGACCGGCGCATCCGCTTCCTGGGCAAGCGCCTGGATCTCGCGGAAGTGGTGGACAGCAGCAAGCAGGAGAATGTCGATCAGGTGTTCTTCGGCGCGACGGTGGACTACGCGGGCGACGACGGCGACGTGAAGACGGTGACGATCGTCGGCGTCGACGAAGTCGATCTGGATCGCGGCTACGTGAGCTGGATCTCGCCGGTCGCGCGCGCGCTGCTAAAGGCGAAGATCGGCGATACGGTGCCGTTGCACACGCCTGCAGGCATTCAGCAGATCGACATCCTGGACGTCCGATATCCACGCTGAAGCGACGCGCAACGACGAAAAAAAAGCCGCTCCGAAGAGCGGCTTTTCTACAGCGGGACTGCTTGTGAAGCTTAGAAGCGGTGACGCATGCCGACCGTCGCCGAAACCTGGTTGCCGTTCGACGACATACCAACGCCGTTGATCACCGCGCCGACCGGCAGGCCGTCCTGGTCGGTCATGTGCTGGTATTCGCCTTGCAGGTACACGTCGGTGCGCTTCGACAGCGCATACGCCGTTTGCAGGCTGAACTGGTGGAACTTCGGCTTTTCGCCTTCGATACGGCTATCCGTGTACGTGTACGCACCTGCGATCGACAGAGCCGGCGTCAGGTTGTAGCGGCCGTTCACTTCGTAGTTCGTGAAGCGCATGCTGTCGCCGTTCAGCGCGATGTTGCCAGCGCCTTGCGAGCCGACGTTCGTCAGCTGCGTCGCGTTGTCGAGCATCGTCTGCGTGAACACGAAGCCGACGGTTGCCGGGCCGAACGCGTAGTTGATGCCGCCGCCGAAGATGCGCTGACGCGAAGCGACGAAAGGCGTGTTGTCGGTCGTGACCGCACCGGCCGTGTTGTTCGTCGGCGAGCCGACGTTGTTCAGTTGCATGTACGCTGCAGCAACGTTCAACGGGCCGTAGTTGTACGACGCGCCGACGCTGTACGCACGGTTATCCGCGAAACCGCCGGCTTCGTTCGAGAAGCCGTACATCGCGCCCATCTTGAAGCCAGCGTAGTTCGCGCTCGTGTACTTGACCGAGTTGTTGACGCGGAACGTGTTGTCGAGGTTGTCGTTGTCGAACGGGTGAGCGAACTGCGTGCCGCCGTATTGCGTGCCCGTCAGAGCCAGAGGCCCGAGGAAGTCGACCACGGAGTCATATTGACGGCCGAGCGTGATCGAGCCGAACTGGTTGCTCGACAGACCAACGAACGCCTGACGGCCGAACTCACGACCGCCCTGGCCGTTCGTGCCGTTCATGATGTTGAAGCCGTTTTCCAACGTGAAGATCGCCTTCAAGCCGCCACCGAGGTCTTCCGAACCGCGCAGGCCCCAACGGCTGCCGTTGACCGAACCGCTCGTCGCCTTCCAGTTGCTGTGGCCTTGCTGGTTGTTCGTGTAGGTGATGCCCGCATCGATCAGGCCGTACAGCGTGACGCTGCTTTGCGCATGGGCGGCGGTAGCAAAAACGCCCGACAGGGCGGCGACCATGAGAGTCTTTTTCATCTTTGTAACTCCGAGAGCAGATAGGGCCGGGGACCCAGGCTTTGAGGAAACCTCGCTCCGGCGCGCTGCGAGAGGCGCGGGCGGAGGAGCAATGGATCGGCGTCACCGACACATTTGTTTCCGGACCAGACGAAGTGTAAAGACGGTGTTACAGCGCAAGGCGTTCCAATTTCCACAATAAATCATTGTGGATGCGGCAATGATCGATGGAACGCGTATTTTTGTTTATATACAAGGGTTTATCCGCGAATAAAGTCGTAAGACATGCGGTGTCAACCAAATGACGTTGCGCATGCGCGACACGATTGCCGCAAGAAAACAACGGGAAACTTCTGGAAATTCGATTGTTGAGATATTTGAAACAGAAGTTTGCTGCTTTTGCGGGTAATGAATGCGGGCCGCATCGTTATACTGTCGTCTCTGCTTTCCGAAGCAGACTTTTTCGTTGACGGAAAAAGATCTCCAAACTTTGTCAGCGCGACTTCCCGGTCGCGCTTTTTTTTGCCCGGAGCCTTGTGGGACTTGGGTTCGCGTCCGCGTCGCGAAAGCTTTTGAGCGGCGGCTGCGCGCAATAAGGAAGACGCGACGAGCGTTTGGCATCATTGCTCGAATCGGTCGAGCGGAATCATCGCCGATTTGTTTCATTACATTTAAGTTGCGACTTAGTTTGCACGTCGGTTAATGTCGGAGAATCGGGCAAGACGAAAGGCGCTGACGATTAATATAATGCTCTGTGCAGCCCAGGAGGCACTAAAGTCTTAATATCGTTCGGTATAGGAGAAGCCGCGTTGCATCGCGTTCTTTTTCGCCGATAAACCGTGCTTGCGCTATTTTCATTTAATCCGGACCGATTAACTAAGCGAGAAAACGGTCAGCGCCCTAAATGGACGCTGGCGGGCGGCAGCCACGGGCGAGCGCGGCGCAACGGCCCTCGCCCAAGCCTCGCAAGGTTCGCCTTCCTGCGGCTCAGCGAGCCGCGACGGCCGCAAACTCTTATCCTTGATAATCCGGAAATGCTTTTAAGGGTTATCCGCCATTGCGATGCGTTAAATTCAGCATCGGCTTAATGGGAAACTATCAAAATGGTGTGGTTTTAACTGAAGCAAAAACTAGCCAAAAAAGCCGACTCGTCCCGCCCACCGACTGTTCCGGTAAAAGTCCGCCGCTTCCGGCTGCGTTAGAATGGGCAATCCAGCATTCGCTCCATCCAAGGCGCATCCCGCCGTCTCTCGCCGTTCACGATGCATCCCGATCCGTCCGCAAGCTACGCTTATCCCTCCGAACCCATCGTCTTCGTCGATCTCGAAACGACCGGCGGCACATTCGGCGTGGACCGAATCACCGAGATCGGCGTTGTCGAAGTCGGGCCGGCGGGCGTGTCGCAGTGGACATCGCTCGTCAATCCGCAGCGGCCGATTCCTTCGTTCGTGCAACAGTTGACGGGCATCACCGATGCAATGGTGCGCGAGGCTCCGACGTTCGAGCAGCTGGCGTCCGGCTTGCTCGACCGCATGAAGGGCCGCCTTTTCATTGCGCACAACGCACACTTCGACCACAGCTTTCTGAAGGACGAATTCCGGCGCGTGGACCTTCGCTTCGCGCCCGACGTGCTGTGCACGGTACAGCTTTCCCGTGCCGTTTATCCGGCGGAAAGCCGTCACGGTCTCGATGCGCTCGTCGCGCGCCACGCGCTCGTGCCGGCGGCGCGGCATCGTGCGCTCGCCGATGCCGATTTGCTGTGGCAATTCTGGCAGCACCTGCATCGCGCGCATGCGCCGGATGTGATGCGCACGCATCTCGAACGCGTGACGCGCCGGTTCCAGCTCGCCGCGCACATCGACGAGGACACGATCGAGCAGATCGTTTCGGGCTGCGGCGTCTACATGTTTTATGGCGACGACGACGCGCCGCTCTACGCTGGCCGCAGCGTGCGCTTGCGTCAGCGTGTGCGTTCGCATCTCGTCGGCCCGCGGCGCTCGGCGAAGGATCTGCGTCTCGCCGCGCTGGTGCGTCGTCTCGAATGGAAGGCGACGGGCGGCGAAATCGGGGCATTGCTGGCCGAGGCGCAATGGATCGCGAGCGCGCGTCCAGCGCACAACCGCGCGCCGAAGTCGCGTTCCGGCGACGTTCGCGGCGCGCCTTGGCCGTATGCGGGTGCTATCGCGATCGAAGAGTGCGATGCGGCATCGGGGCAACGCGCGTGGCATGTCATCGACAACTGGCGCTATCTCGGCACGGCCGGCACGCTCGAGGAAGCCGGCGCGCTGCGCGCAAGCGCGGATTCTCCCGCGTTCGAGCTGTCCACTTATCGAATTCTAAGCGAGCGTCTCGCGCGCGGTCTCGTCGCGACACCGCTTGTCGCCGCAACGCTCGCGTCCGCCATCTGACGCGCCGTCACCCGACCGCGCCCACGCCGCCCGACGCGCAGACGTGCGACAGCGCGCGCATGAGCGGCGCGTTCATCGACGAGTTGTAGCGCGTCAGATGCTTCCATCGCGCGACGCTTTCCGCGAGCCGCACTGGGCAGTCTTCGGCATGGCGGATCGGCTCGACATGCGCGAGCGCCGAGACGAGCGACTGCGTCAGCCGATCGAGCTTCGGACGCGTGTCCTTGGCGAGATCGGGCGGCGCTTCTTCCGGCGCAGCTTTCAGCGCGCGCCAGTTCGCGAAGAGCGCGTTCTGCACATCCTTGCTGGCTTCGATCTGATCGCGAAAGAACTGACGCGCGAATTCGGGATCGACCTGCGCGGCGCCGGCCTTTTCCTCGACGTGCTTGAGCAACCTTTCTTCGCGCGGCGCATCGGTGATCGGCTCGTGATGCGCCCACTTCCAGCGCGCGACCGGCTCCGCGAGTGCGAGCCGTTGGGAGACGAGGGCGATGAGGTTGGTGAACGGAGTGTCGTCGCCGTCTGCATGCACGGAAGAGGGCGCGGCGAACGCAAGCGCACAGGCGAACGCGGCGGAGGCGAGGAGAGAAGGGGGCGATCGGCGGCGCATCGGTATCCGGGCAAAAGCGCCAGAATAGCGCACCGCGGTCAAACGGGAACGACGGCAGCCAACTGGCGGAGGGGATTTCACGAGGCGAGCCGTAGCGCACGACCCGCCCCGATGCGGTCATGAACGAGAGGCGCGACGCGTCCTGGCGTGAGCCATGTGCGGACCGGATGATCCGAGTGCGCCGCGCGCGGCGGGCGTCGTTCTCACGACGACGGCGTGATCCAGCGGGTCCGCCTACTTCGACTGCGCCGAGTCGCGCTGTTCGTCGAAGAACGCGCGCACATGCTCGGGCAGCTCCGTCGCGAGAAACTCGACGCCAACCGGTTCCGGATCCGGACAAAGCACCTTGTCGGGCGTCGGGATTTTCGTCGGTTTTGCGTCCATGATTTCTCTCCTGAATGACTACAACAATTGCGCTAACACGGTCGATGCGGCTATTGCGCCGCCGCATGCAGCCGAATTGCCGATTACGGTTCCTTCCATAGATGCGTTATCGGATCGCCACCGCTTCTGCTTGAGCCGAATCGGCGCGTTTCATCAACAACGCATGATCGTTCGTGTCGGGACCGGAATCGCTTCGGTAATTGATTGCCGGCCGCTGTATTCGTTGCTGCAAAAACTACGTTTTATCGCCTAGCGACTGCCGCCCCGCGAGCCGCATCCAGCTTGGGCTCTACCCCGAAAGGCATCAGCGCGTACTTAAACTGTAGCTTTTCCTCTATGGATATAACGATACCGGGAAACCAGCGTTGACGCTTCATGGTGCGCAGCGGAAAATGGCTCGTTGTTGTACGAAAGCGCACATATAAGACGAATCAGGCGCGCGGGTGCTGCCGAATGTGAAATCGCTGAAGCCGATTTTCGGTTCGAATCGCAAACCTGTGTGTCGCGATGGCGATCGTTGCGAAAGTGCGAAAGATTGCGGGGGTTTCGAGAAACGCGGCGCAAAAAGCAAAAACCCGCGACACATGCGTGATCGCGGGTTTTTAGAACTGCCTGAATTCTTGTGGTGCCGGAAAGAGGAATCGAACCCCCGACCTTCGCATTACGAATGCGCTGCTCTACCGTCTGAGCTATTCCGGCTCCGAATTTTTCTTCGTTTTTTGCGTTCGTTTAGTTCGTCAGCAACGAAGAAGTGAGATTATGCAGAGCCTTTCTGGCTTTGGCAATACCTTAGATCAATTTTTCTTTTCGACGTGGTAGCGCGTCACGCGATCGACCTCGCTCTTCGAGCCGAGGAACACGGCGACGCGCTGATGCAGGCTCGTCGGAACGATATCGAGGATGCGCTGTTCGCCGTTGGTCGCGGCGCCGCCCGCCTGCTCGACGATGAACGACATCGGGTTAGCCTCGTACATCAGACGCAGCTTGCCGGGCTTCGACGGATCGCGCTTGTCGGCCGGATACATGAAGATGCCGCCGCGATTCAGAATGCGATGCACGTCCGCGACCATCGATGCGATCCAGCGCATGTTGAAGTCTTCCTTGCGCGGGCCGTCCTTGCCGTCGTTCAGCTCGCCGATGTAGCGCTGCACCGGCTCATACCAGTGACGGCTGTTCGACGCGTTGATCGCGTATTCGCGGGTCTCGACGGGGATTTTCATGTCGCGCTGCGTGAGCACCCAAGAGCCGAGCTCGCGATCGAGCGTGAAGCAGTTCACGCCGTGGCCGGTCGTCAACACGAGGACGGTTTGCGGACCGTACACCGCATAGCCCGCCGCGACCTGCTGCGAACCCGGCTGCATGAACGCCGCTTCGCTCGGATCGGCGCCGTCCGGGCAACGCAGCACCGAAAAGATCGTGCCGATCGACACGTTCACGTCGATGTTCGATGAGCCGTCGAGCGGATCGAACGTCAGCAGATAGTTGCCCTTCGGGTAGCGATTCGGAATCGGGAAGATCTTTTCCATTTCTTCCGATGCCATCGCGGCCAGATTGCCGCCCCATTCGTTGGCTTCGAGCAGGATTTCGTTCGAAAGCACGTCGAGCTTCTTCTGCACTTCGCCCTGGACGTTCTCGCTGCCTGCCGAGCCGAGCGCCTCGCCTAGGGCGCCCTTGCTGACGTGATAGCTGATCTGCTTGCAGGCACGCGCGACGACTTCGATCAACAGACGCAAGTCGGCAGGCAGGTTCTGATGTTCACGCTGCTGCTCGATCAGATACTTCGAGAGCGTGGTGCGGCTGGAAATGGAGGACATGCTTAGGCTCCGTGAGCGTTAGACGAATATTCACGATTCTAACCGCTCGACCCGGCCGCTCCATGTGACAGCGACCGCCTGCATCCGCCATAAGCGAGAACGGCCGCCGCGCGAGGTTCTCGCGCGGCGGCCGCTAAACACCAAAAACTCCCGACGAAACAGCGCTTAAGCAGCGAGCGCCTTTTCGACGACCTCGCGAACGTCGCGCGATTTCGCCTTCGCGGCGACGTCGCTCAACGCCGCGTGCATCTTCTCGCGCAACTGCGGCGTGAAGCGGCGCCACAGTTCGAGCCCGCGTGCGAGCCGCGCCGCGACCTGCGGATTGAGCGCGTCGAGCGCGATCACCTGTTCGGCCCAGAACGCGTAGCCGGAGCCGTCGGCGGCGTGGAATTGCGCGGGATTGCCGCTGCAGAAGCTGAAGATCAGCGAGCGCGCGCGATTCGGATTCTTGATGTTGAACGCCGGATGCTGCATCAGCTTGCGCACGATCTCGATCACCTTGCGATCCGGGCCGCCGCGCTGCGTCGCCTGAAGCGCGAACCACTTGTCGATGACGAGCGCCTCGTTCTCGAAGCGGCGATAGAAGTCCGCGAGCGCCGCGTCCGCGACGGTCGCATCCGCGCCCTTGGTCGCGCTCGCAAGCAGCAGCGCGGAAAGCGCCGCCGAGCGGTCGGTCATGTTGTTGGCGGCGTCGTACTGCGCCTGCGCGAGCTTGACGGCGTCGCGCGGATCGTCGAGCTGGCTGAGATAGGCGAGCGCGAGGTTCTTCAGGCCGCGCTTGCCCGCGTCTTCCGGCGTCGGACGATATTCGCCCGGCGTGCGGTTCGCTTCGTACGTCGCGAGCCATTTGTCGCGCATTTGCGACGCGAGACGGCGGCTCATGAACACGCGCGCAGCGTGGACGGCGGCGGGATCGGACACGGTCATCTGCTCGGCCAGATAGCTCTCCGACGGCAGCATCAGCGCGAGCTCGCGGAAGGCGGGCGTGAGCGTGGTGTCGTCGAGCACGCGGGCGAACGCGGCGATCACCTGATCGTCGATGGCGAGCGCCTCGCCCTTGGCCGCGCGCTCGGCGAGCGCCAGCAACTCGCGCGTGGCGAGCCGCTGGCCGGCTTCCCAGCGGTTGAACGGATCGCTGTCGTGCGCGAGCAGGAACGCGAGTTCATCGTTCGTATAGTCGTATTCGACGATCACCGGCGCGGAGAAATTGCGCAGCAGCGACGGCAGCGGCGCCTCGTTCACGTCGACGAAAGTGAACGACTGCTCGCGCTCCGTGAATTCGAGCACGCGCGTCGTGCCGTTCGGTTCCTTCTCGCCTTCGAGGCGCAGCGGCAAGTCCGCGCCGTTCTGGCCGATCAGGCCGACCGAGAACGGAATCAGCAGCGGCCCCTTCTGCGTTTCGCGCGCAGCTTCCGACCCGTCGCCGTAACCCTGCGTGAGCGTCAGCGTGTAGCGCTTCGTCCCGGCGTCGTAATTTGCGCGCACCGACACGCGCGGCGTGCCCGCCTGGCTGTACCAGCGCTCGAATTGCGCGAGATCGCGATGATTCGCGTCGGCGAGCGCCTGGCGGAAGTCGTCGCAGGTCACGGCCTGGCCGTCGAACCGCTTGAAATACAGGTCCATGCCGCGGCGGAAGCCGTCGCGACCGAAAAGCGTCTGATACATCCGCACGACTTCCGAGCCTTTTTCGTAGACGGTCATCGTGTAGAAGTTGTTGATCTCGACGTAGCTTTCCGGGCGCACCGGATGCGCCATCGGGCCGGCGTCCTCGGCGAACTGCATTTGACGCAGCACGCGCACGTCCTCGATGCGCTTGGTCGCGCGTGCGGCGGCGCTCGCCGCGCCCTCGACGTCGCCGGCGGCCATATCGGCGGAAAATTCCTGATCGCGAAACACGGTCAGGCCTTCCTTCAGGCTCAACTGGAACCAGTCGCGGCAGGTCACGCGATTGCCGGTCCAGTTATGGAAGTACTCGTGGCCGACCACGGCCTCGATGTTGGAGAAGTCGGTGTCCGTCGCGGTTTCCGGGTTTGCGAGCACATACTTCGTATTGAAGATGTTGAGGCCCTTGTTCTCCATCGCGCCCATGTTGAAGTCGCTCACCGCGACGATCATGAAGCGGTCCAGATCGAGCTCGAGGCCGAAGCGCTTCTCGTCCCAGCGGATCGAGTTGATGAGCGAATCCATCGCGTGACGGGTCTTGTCGAGATCGTGCGGCTCGACCCAGACTTGCAGCAGCTTTTCCTTGCCCGAGCCCGATTCGATGCGTTCCTCGATGCACACGAGCTTGCCCGCGACGAGCGCGAACAGATAACTCGGCTTCTTGAACGGATCTTCCCATTTGGCGAAGTGGCGGCCATCGGGCAGATCGCCTTCCTCGATCAGATTGCCGTTCGACAGCAGCACCGGACACGCGGTCTTGTCGGCGCGCAGCGTGACGGTGTAGGTAGCCATCACATCCGGGCGATCGAGGAAGTAGGTGATGCGCCGAAAGCCCTCGGCTTCGCACTGCGTGAAGAAGTTGCCACTGGAGACGTAAAGTCCGGAGAGCGTCGTGTTCTCGGCCGGATTGCAGATGCTCTCGATGCTAAGCTCGAAAGCATCCGCGGGAATACTGCCGATGGACAGTCCGTTTTCATTGACGCGGACATCCGCGTGCGCGACGCCGTCGATCGCCGCGCTCACGAATTCGAGCTGCTCGCCCATCAGTTCGAGGCGCGATGCGTCGCCTTGGGCGTCGGGGTTGCGCCGCAGCTTCATCGTGTTCTTCACGACCGTGCGCGATGGCACGAGGTCGAATTCGAGCGCGACGGAATCGATCAGGAACGCGGGCGGCGTGTAGTCCTGGCGGCGAATCACAGCGGATGCGGTCGTGGTAGACATGGCAAGATCTTCATGTTTGGATTGAACGGCGCCGGCGTCTCGCGCGTGCGCTTTTAGCGCACCAACGCGTGCGCGCCTGGTCGAATCATTGTACAAGCCGCCCGGCGATCGTGAATCGGGCGGCGCCACGCGTCGTGGACCCCACAAAACAAGGACGCCGCCATGCGACGCAAGGCGGTGCTGTCTATAACGGAGAAGGGTGCTGAACGAAGTGAGGACGACCATGAAATTCCCGATCAGGACGCTCGTCACATGGCCGCTGATGCTGGCGGCGATGTGGCTCGCCGGCTGCACGACCTACGTGCAGACGCAGGTCACTGCATTCTCCGACTGGAGCGGCAGCGACGCGACCCGCACCTACGCGTTCACGCGCAAGGGCGAGCAGCAGAACAGCATCGAGCAGACGACCTACGAGACGCTCGTCGCCAACGAACTCGCGAAGTACAACTTCCGTCAGGCGCCCGAGGCGAGCGCGAACTATCAGATCGCGATCGCCTATTCGGTTCGCGGCGACATGGTGACCGTGCGTCAACCGGTCTACTACGATCCGTGGCCGATGTACGGTCCGTGGGGCGCCGGCCCATACTGGGGCGGACCGTGGGGCGGGTGGGGGCCGTACGGTTCGTGGGGCGCGACGGGTTACGTCGATCAGAGCTATCCGGTCTATACCCACGCGCTGCAGATCCGCATGAACGACCGCAAGACCGGCCGCGAGACGTACAAGGTGACGGCGGTGAACGCGACGGGCGATCCGTCGCTGTATCAGGCGATGCCGTATCTCGTGCGCAGCGCGCTGGCGGACTTTCCGCTCGGTAACGGCACGGTCAGAACGGTGACGCTGCCGGTGGACAAGAGCGGCGGCATGTCGAACGAGACGGCCGCGTCGGCCGGACCGAACGAGCGCAGCGTCGCACCCGCGCCCGCAGCGAAAACCGTCGATTGATCGGGCCGTCGCATCGACGCGAAAACGGCATCGGAATTTTTTGCCGTCATGCGCAGTGAGCATTGCCTTTTACGGCTTCGGGAAATGTTTCAAACACGCCCGCCGCCCTTGACTAAACAGGGAAATATCGCGGCGGCGCCGGGCCGCAATATATGCAGCTTCGGTCAATTAGCGATATATTCCCGGGATGACAAAATCGTGTCCGCCCAATCCTGAAGCCGTTCCCGAGCCCACCACATGGGATGCGCGGCTCGCACGCCGTCTCGTCACGCCGCTCGTCGGCACGCCGGTAACGCCCAACCATCTGACCACGCTGCGCCTCGCCATCGGCTTGGCCGGAGCGTGGTATCTGTCGCTCGGCCAGTTCTGGATGTGCACGCTCGGCGCGCTTCTCATCGCGCTGTCGAATTTCGTCGATCACACCGACGGCGAACTCGCGCGCATCAGCGGCCAGTCGAGCAAGATCGGCCATTTCTACGATCTCGCGTGCGATGCGCTCGTGACGGTGCTGCTGTTCCTCGGCATCGGGTTTTACGTGGCCGTGCATCATCCGTCGATGATCGTGCCCGCCCAATGGCTCGGCGGCATGGCGGGCGTGGCGGTTGCGCTGATCTTTTTCCTGCGCATGCGTATCGAATCAATGATCGGCAAGTCGGGCACGAAACAGGCGTCGTTGGCCGGATTCGAAACGGAAGACGTGCTGTATCTGCTTCCGCTCGTGACCATTCTGAACGGCATGACGCCGTTTCTGATCGCCGCGGCGATCGGCGCGCCGCTCTTCGCCATTTATGTGGCGGTGGACTATCAGCGCGTCGTCGCGCAGACGAAACGCCGCGCGCAGGCCACACGTGCAAAAGACGACAAAGATTTCCAGGCGGTGAGATGAGCGATACGGCAACTCCGGAGAGCACGCTGACACAACCGGCGCAGACGGCGACGACCGCGCGCCCGTCGAAGCGCGATATCGATTCGACGATGAACGCGCGCCTCGCCGCGCTGCAGACGCCGAAGCTGCGCGACGAGTACGGCCAGCAAGGCTCGTTTCTCTATATCGAAGACTTCCTGCCGCGCGACTACACCGAGCGGCTGATCGCCGCCGTGCACGACGTGATGCCGTCCGTGAACCGCAACTATCTGCCGGGGCACAAGGCGGGCGGCAGCGTGAGCCGTCACACGCTCGACAAGCTCGCGCCGTTCATCGCCGACCTGTATCGATCGGAAGCGCTCATCAAGTGGCTGGAATCGATCACCGGCGACAAGCTGCAACTCTCGCCGGAGGACGATCCTCACGCCTACGCGCTTTACTTTTACACGAAGCCCGGCGACCACATCGGCTGGCATTACGACACGTCGTATTACGATGGCCGCCGCTACACGCTCCTGCTCGGCGTGATCGACGATTCGTCCTGCAAGCTCGATTACGAACTGCACACGAAGAATCCGGCGGTTCCCGATCAGCCGGGCTCCGTGCAATATCCGCCCGGCGCGTTCGTGTTTTTCGACGGCGACAAGCTGCGCCATCGCGTCACGCCGCTCGGCGAAAACGAGATGCGCGTGTCGCTCACGTTCGAGTACGTGACGAACCCGAATATGCGTCCGTTTCAGCGCTTCATCTCGAACATGAAAGACTCGATCGCGTATTTCGGATTCAGGCAGGTCTTTCGCCGCAAGGGCGGCAAGAACGGACAGGCATGAGCCGCGCGGGCACATTCCTGCTGTCGGTCGGCGTGGTGCTGTTCATCGCGCTGCTCGGCTGGCAAGGCTTCGGTTCGGTTGCATCGACGCTGGCCGCGGCGGGCTGGGGATTGATCGCGGTCGCGGCGTTTCACTTCGTGCCGCTCGTCGTCGATGCCGGCGCGATCAGCGTGCTCTTCTCCAGCAAGGAACGCGACGTGTCCCTGCGCGACGCCTTGCTCGCGCGCTGGGCCGGCGAATCGGTCAATAGCCTGATGCCCGCGGGCCAGATCGGCGGGCCGATGCTGATGGTCCGCTATCTCGCGCAGCGCGGCATGCGCGCGCGCGACGCGGCCGCCGTCATCACCGTCAGCACGACGATGCAGACCGTCGCGCAACTGATCTTCGCGCTGATCGGCGTCGTGCTGCTGACAGGCTATGCGGCGGGCGGCTCGTCATCGACGGTCACGATCGCCGTGCTCGCGGTGATCGGCGTGATCGGTCTGATGATCTTCGGTTTCTATCTCGCGCAGCGGCGCGGTCTCTTCGGCCGCGCGATGCGCTTTGCGTCCGGCATCGCCGCGAAGTTCTCGGCGAAGCGCGACTGGTCGTCGCTCGTCACGCGCGCCGAAGCCGTCGACGCCGCCGTCCACGAGATGTATCGCGAGCGCGGCAAGGTCGCGGCGAGCTTCGGGCTGAGTCTCGTCGGCTGGATCGTCGGCACGGGCGAAGTGTGGCTTGCGCTGCATCTGCTCGGCCATCCGGTCGGCTGGGCGGAAGCGTTGCTGCTCGAAAGTCTCGGCCAGGCGATTCGCGGCGCGGCCTTCGCCATTCCCGGCTCGCTCGGCGTGCAGGAAGGCGGCTATCTGCTGCTTGCGCGTCTGGTCGGCTTGCCGCCGGAAGCGGCGCTCGCGCTGTCGCTTGCGAAGCGCGCGCGCGAACTGCTGCTCGGCGTGCCGGGCATCGTCTATCTGCATTTCGTTGAAAAAGGCTGGCAGCGCCGCCGTCTCGCGCGCGTGCCGGATATCGACTGACCCACCCACGAAGGGAACACAAGCATGCGCGCAATTATTCTTGCGGCCGGGATGGGCTTGCGCCTCGTTCAGCCCGAAGGCCAGCAAAAGCCGAAGTGTCTGCTGCGCTTTGGTGATGCATCGTTGCTCGAACGTCATCTGCACTTTTTGAAAGCCGCGAACGTCGATGAAGTCGTCTTCGTGACCGGCTTCAAGAGCGAGCAGATCGAGGCGGAGCTTGCGGCGATCGACTGGAAGCCGAAGACGGAAATCGTCGTCAACGACGAATTCACGCTCGGCAGCGTGCTGTCCGTGCACACCGCGCGCGACGCGATGACGCGCGGCGGCGACGTCCTTCTGATGGACGCCGACGTGCTCTACGACGAACGCATCTTCGAGCCGCTCGTCGCGGGCGGCTCGTTGAATCGTCTGCTGATCGATCGCGATTTCGAAGCCGGCGACGAGCCGGTGAAGCTGTGCGTCGAGAACGGCGTGCCGGTCGAACTGCGCAAGCAGGTCGCGGCGGGGCTGAAGTACGACACGATCGGCGAATCTGTCGGCTTCTTCCGCTTCGATCACGCGACGGCCACGCGCCTCGCCGAAATCTGCGCCGATTATGTCGCGACGGGCCGCGCGAAGATGCCGCACGAAGAAGCGGTGCGCGACCTGTTGCTGGAAAAGTCCCACGCGTTCGATATCGCCGATGTGACCGGCGCGCCGTGGATCGAAATCGATTTTCAGAACGACGTGAAGCGCGCCGCGGACGAAGTGTTGCCGTCGCTCAACGCGCTGCGTCAGTTTGCAGGAGCCTCGCAACAATGAACGCACCCACGCAAATCCCGGTTGGCTACTCGCGCACGCTGCGCCTGCGCGAAATGCTGCAAAGCAACCGCCTCGAATTCCTGATGGAAGCGCACAACGGCATTTCGGCGCGCATCGCGAAGGAAGCCGGCTTCAAGGCGATCTGGGGCTCGGGCCTGTCGATCTCCGCGCAATTCGGCGTGCGCGACAACAACGAAGCGAGCTGGACGCAGGTCGTCGACAACCTCGAATTCATGGCCGACGCAAGCGATCTGCCGATCCTGCTCGACGGCGATACCGGCTACGGCAACTTCAACAACGTGCGGCGTCTCGTGCGCAAGCTCGAGCAACGCGGCATCGCGGGCGTGTGCATCGAGGACAAGCAGTTTCCGAAGACCAACAGCTTCATCAACGGCGAAGCGCAGCCGCTCGCGGATATCGACGAGTTCTGCGGCAAGATCAAGGCGGGCAAGGATTCGCAAAGCGATCCGAATTTTTCGATCGTCGCGCGCGTGGAAGCGCTGATCGCCGGCTGGGGCATGGAAGAGGCGTTGAAGCGCGCCGAAGCGTATCGCCAGGCGGGCGCGGATGCGATTCTCATCCACAGCAAGCTCTCGAAGCCCGACGAAATCCTCACGTTCGCGCGCGAATGGGCGGGGCGCGGTCCGCTCGTCATCGTGCCGACGAAGTACTACAGCACGCCCACCGATGCGTTCCGTCAGGCGGGCATCAGCTGCGTGATCTGGGCGAATCATCTGATTCGCGGCGCGGTTTCGGCGATGCAGGCGATCGCGAAGGAAATCCACGACAGCGAGACGCTCGTCAACGTCGAGGACCGCATCGCGTCGGTGAACGAGATTTTCCGTCTGCAGGACGCGGACGAATATTCCGCCGCCGAGAACATCTACCTGAGCGCGGCCAACGAGAAGCGCAGCGCGATCGTGCTCGCCGCGAGCCGCGGCGCGGGCCTCGAAGCGCTGACCGAAGCGCGTCCGAAGGTGATGCTGCCGGTCGCCGGCAAGCCGCTGCTGCGCCATCTCGTCGAGGCGTTCAAGAAGGAAAGCATCAACGACATCACCGTGGTCGGCGGATATCGCGCCGATGCGATCGAGAAGGGCGGCATCCGCCTCGTCGTCAACGAGAAGCACGAAAGCACGGGCGAACTTGCGTCGCTCGCGTGCGCCGTCCAGCACATGAACGGCGACACTGTGATTTCCTACGGCGACCTGCTGTTCCGCAGCTACATCCTGCGCGATCTGGTCGAGTCGGACAGCGACTTCTGCGTGGTCGTCGATTCGTCGCAGACGCTACAGGCGGGCGCGGCAGCAACCGATTTCGCGTACTGCTCGACCGCTGACGACCGCGCGCTCTTCGGCCAGAAAGTGTGGCTCGAAAGCGTGGTCGGCGCGGGCCAGACGATCGCCGATGGACGCGCGCCGCAAGGCCGCTGGATGGGCCTCGTCAAGGTGCGCGCCGCTGCGCGCGAACGCCTGCTCGCAACGCTCGGCACGCTGCAGCAACGCGCCGATTTCGACACGCTCGACACGGCCGCGCTTCTCAACGCGCTGATCGCCGATGGCCAGAAAATCGAAGTGCAATACGTGCACGGCCACTGGCGCGGCGTGAACGATCTCGACGATTTCCGTCGCGCGGGCGATTTCGCGCACGGTCAGACGCCGATCGGCTCGGAAAGCACGGAGAACGCGCGTGATTGAGGCCGCCCAGTTTGTCGAGGCGGCGCGCGAGCGAGGCTTCGACTGGTATGCAGGCGTGCCGTGCTCGTTTCTGACTCCGTTCATCAACTACGTGTTGCAGGACGAATCGCTGCATTACGTGTCGGCGGCGAACGAAGGCGACGCGGTCGCGCTGATCGCCGGCGTCGCGTTGGGCGGCGGGAAGAAGCGTCGCGGCATCGCGATGATGCAGAACTCCGGTCTCGGCAATGCCGTAAGCCCGCTGACGTCGCTCACGTGGACCTTCCGTCTGCCGCAATTGCTGATCGTCACGTGGCGCGGCCAGCCGGGCGTCCACGACGAGCCGCAGCACGCGCTGATGGGCCCCATCACGCCGCAGATGCTCGAGACGATGGAAATCCCGTGGGAGCTGTTCCCCACGGAAGCCGGCGAGATCGGCCCGGCGCTCGATCGCGCGACCGACTACATGGACCGCACGGGCCGGCCGTACGCGCTCGTGATGCAAAAGGGCAGCGTCGCGCCTTACGAGCTGAAGAAAACCGGCTTGTCCGGCGTGCGCGTCAATGCGAATCCTGCGAGCGTGCAGCGCTTCGAAGGCGAGCGCGTGACGCGCCACGACGCGCTGCAAAAGGTCGTCGCGAAGACGCCGAAGGATGCGACGGTCGTGCTCGCATCGACCGGTTTTTGCGGACGTGAGCTGTACGCGATCGACGACCGCGAGAATCAGCTCTATCTCGTCGGCTCGATGGGCTGCGTCACGCCGATGGCGCTCGGCCTCGCGCTCTCGCGTCCGGATCTGACCGTCGTCGCGCTCGATGGCGACGGCGCCGCGCTCATGCGGATGGGCGCGTTCGCGACGCTCGGCGCATACGGCCCGTCGAATCTCGTTCACCTGCTGCTCGACAACGGCGCGCACGAATCGACCGGCGGCCAGGCGACGGTGTCGCGCGAAGTCGATTTCGCGTCGATCGCATCGGCGTGCGGCTATGCGCTCGCGCTCGACGGCGACGACATCGGCGTGATCGATCGTCTCTTCGAAGCGAAGGATGTCGGCGGCGTGCGTTTCGCGCGGCTGTCGATCAGAATCGGCACGCCCGCCGACTTGCCTCGTCCGAAAATCACGCCCGAGGATGTACGCGCGCGTCTGCAACAACACATAGGAGGCCGTTGATGCTGCTGCTCAATCCGGGCCCTGTCACGCTGAGCGAACGCGTGCGCAAGAGCCTGCTGCAAACCGACTTGTGCCATCGCGAGCCGGAGTTCTTCGATCTGCAGGACGAAGCGCGCGAGCGTCTCGTCGCCGCTTACGCGCTCGATCCGGCCGTGTGGAGCGCCGTGCTGATGACCGGTTCGGGCACCGCAGCGGTCGAAAGCATGATCGCCGGGCTCGTGCCGGAGGGCGGGCGGCTGCTCATCGTGGAAAACGGCGTGTATGGCGATCGCATCGCGCAGATCGCGAAGCAGTACGGGATCGATCACGAGGTCGTCAAATACGAGTGGATGCAGGCGCCGGACATCGACGCGATCGTCGGCCTGCTCGACACGAAGAAGTTCAGCAATGTCGCGATCATTCATCACGAAACGACGACCGGCCGCCTGAACGCGATCGATCAGCTTTCGCGCGCGTGCAAGGAACGCGGCGTCGGTCTGTTGCTCGACGCGGTGAGCAGCTTCGGCGCCGAAGCGATCGATTTCGCGGGCGGCGGCATCGCCGCGATTGCCGCGACCGCGAACAAGTGCCTGCACGGCGTGCCGGGCGCGGCGTTCGTCATCGCGCGTCGCGATGCGCTGGCGCAGGCCGCGAGCCGCAACTATTACCTCGGCATCGCGCGCCTCGCGAAGCTGCAGGACGAGCGCAACACGCCGTTCACGCCGTCGGTGCATGCGTATTACGCGCTCGTCGAGGCGCTGCGCGAGTTCGAGGAAGAAGGCGGCTGGCGCGCGCGGCATCAGCGTTACGCGAAGCTCGCCGAACAGGTGCGCGCGGGGCTGGCTGCGCTCGGCATCGAGAGCGCGTTGCCGCCGGAAGAGTCGTCGGTGGTGTTGCGTGCGTATCGGCTGCCGAAGGGCGTCACGTATGAAACGCTGCACGACGCGCTCAAGGCGAAGGGCTTCGTGATTTATGCGGGGCAGGGCGGCCTGTCGAAGGAACTGTTCCGCATCTCGACGATGGGCGCGCTCGACGCGAACGACATGGATCGCCTGATTTCGTCGTTCGTGACGCTGCTGCGCTGATTACAGCTTGCAGAAAATCGCCGTGATGAAGGGCGCGACGTGGCGCACGACCGCGTCGCTGCCCGCCGCGCGCACTTTCTGCTCGACTTCGGCGTCGCCGCCCCAGACGACCGCGCCGTATGCCGCATCCCCGATCGGCTCGCCCTTGCCCTGCCTGAAGAGCGGATCGTCCTTCTGATACGCCACCAGCGCGTAGACCTTGAATCCATATGCCGTCAGCGTCGCGCCTTTCGCCGCGCGGAACGCGTTGATCGAGTTCGGCTCGACGCGCATCGGCTTCTTTTCCAGCAGATTGTTTTCTTGCAGCGGCGCGATGAAAGCGTGCGGCGTCGACTTGCAATCGAGTTGCGCATCGAGCGCTTCCGCGTGGGCGAGCGCGGCCAGCGACGCGAGCGTCATCGGCAGAACAAAGCGAACGAGTCGGGCAGCGATCATGGCGAAGCAGCGAACGTAACAGCCAGCACTTTAACGAGATTGCAACAAAAGTGCTCATTCCGTCGAGTGGATCGTCGCGGTTTGCGTGACGCTACATACAAAAACGCCCTTCGAAGGAAGGGCGTCGGTTGCGCGGATTCCTGAACGCGTCAGGCCGCCAGTTCCAGCTTCGCCGTGTTGCGCGTGTCGCGCGCGTGCACGCGCTTGCCGGCCGCGTAGGTCTCGAAGACCGCGCGATCGTCGCCGAGCAGCGCGAACGCGAACAGCAGTTCTTCCAGTGATTCGGTGCGCGACGTCCGGCGCGCGAGCAGCGGCGTCGAGTTCGGATCGAGCACGACGAAATCCGCCTCGCTGCCGGGCGCGAGCGTGCCGATCCTGTCGTCGAGTTCGAGCACTTGCGCGGCGCCTGTCGTCGCGAGCCAGAACATGCGCGTCGCGGTCAGATGATGGCCGGTGAGACGCGCGATCTTGTGCGCGGCGCCCATCGTCTGAAGCATGGAGAAGGACGTGCCGCCGCCGACATCCGTCGCGAGCGCGACCGGCATGTTTGACTCGCCAGCTTTCTCGAAATCAAACAAGCCGCTGCCGAGGAAGAGGTTCGAAGTCGGGCAGTGCGATGCAACCGAGCCCGTTTCCGCCATGCGCGCGCGGTCCTTGTCGTCGAGATGGATGCAGTGGCCGTACACCGCGCGGCGACGCAGCAAGCCGTAGTGATCGTAAATGTCGAGATAGCTGCGATGTCCCGGAAACAGGCTCTCGACCCATTTGATCTCGTCGGTGTTTTCCGCGACGTGCGTCTGGATGAACACGTCGTTGTGCTTCTGCGCGAGCACGCCGCATGCTTCGAGCTGCGCTTCTGTCGATGTCGGCGCGAAACGCGGCGTCAGCGCGTACTGCTGACGGCCGCGCCCGTGCCAGCGCGCGATGAGTTCGGCGCTGTCGTCGTAGCCGGATTGCGCCGTGTCGCGCAGAAACTCGGGGCAGTTGCGGTCCATCAGCACCTTGCCCGCGATCATGCGCGTGCCGCGCGCTTCGCTTTCAGTGAAGAACGCATCGGCGGATTGCTTGTGAACCGTGCAGTAGACGAGCGCGGTCGTCGTGCCGCACGCGAGCAGCTCGTCGATGAAAAAGCTCGCCGTCTCGCGCGCCACGGCGGGATTCTCGAAGCCGCGCTCGGTCGGAAACGTGTACGTGTTGAGCCACGGCAAAAGGCCCGGCGCGGGCGACGCGATCATGTCCGTCTGCGGATAGTGGATGTGCGAGTCGATGAAACCCGGCACGATCAGCTTGTCGCGCATCGTGTGGACGGTCGCGTCGGCGGCGAGCGTGTCGCGCAGCGACGCATACGCGCCTGCCGCGACCACTTTGCCGTCATCGACGACGAGGAGGCCATCGGCCTCGTACACCGCGCCGTCGGCGGCATGCGCGGGGTCCTCGCGAAAGGTCAGCAATTGGGCGCGGTAGGCGGTCTGAGTCATGGTGCAACGTCTCCGTATCTGATGTTCAAAGCTGCGAAAGCAGGACTAACGAGAAAGCCGCGATGATCCACATCGCCGGCTTGATCTCACGCGCGCGCCCGGTCGCCGACTTCAGCACGACGAACGCGAGAAAGCCGTACGCGACGCCATCGGTGATCGAGTACGTCAGCGGGATCAGGATCATCGCGAGGAACGCGGGAATGGCTTCGTCGAAGCGATGCCATTCGATCTTCGTGATCGCTTCCATCATGAACACGCCGACGAGCACGAGCGCGGGCGCGGTCGCGATCGCCGGCACGAGCGACAGGAGCGGCGAAAGGAACAGGAACGGCAGGAAGCACAATCCGGCGACGACCGCGACGAGACCCGTGCGTCCGCCCGCCGAAATGCCCGCCGCCGATTCGATGTACGCGTTCGCCGGGCTCGTGCCGAGCGGCGCGGAAATGAGCGCGGAGAAGGAGTCGACCATCATCGACTGGCGGATGTTGCGCGGATTGCCGTCCTTGTCGTAGAGCTTGCCGGCTTCCGAAATCGCCATGAACGTGGACAGCGCGTCGAAGAACGACGTGAACAGCATCACGAAGATGAACGGCCAGTAGATGACCTTCAGCGAGCCCATCAGATCGAGCTGCCCGAGCGCCGAAAAGTCCGGCGCGGCGAAGAGGCCGTTCCAGTTGACGAGCGTTTTCGTGGCGATGGCGGCGGGCCAGTACGCGGTGCCGTCGCCGTAGAAGCGGCCGATCGGAATCGCGATGATCGTCGTGAACACGATGCCGAGCATCAGCGCGCCCGTGACCTTGCGCGCGACGAGAATCGTCGTGACGGCGAGGCCGATCAGAAACGTGACGACCACCGGATTGAGCGACGCCGAATGCACGATCGTCACCGGATCGCCGACGACGAACTTCGCGTTCACGAGCCCGATCAGGCTGATGAAGAGTCCGATGCCGCACGAGACCGCGTGCCGCAGATTCGCGGGAATCGCATCGACGACGAGCTTGCGCGCGTTGAACGCCGCGAGAATCGCGAAGATCACGCCGGACCAGAACACGCAGCCGAGCGCGGTCTGCCACGGCATCTTGCCGCCGTGAACCATGACGAACGCAAAAAGCGCGTTCATGCCCATGCCGGGCGCGACGAGCACCGGATTGCGCGCATACAGGCCCATCGCGCAGCTGCCAAGAAAGCTGACGATGACCGTGGCGGTGAGCGCCGCCGGAAACGGCACGCCCGCCGCCGACAAAATGCCCGGATTGACGACGATGATGTACATCGCCGTGAGGAACGTCGTGATGCCCGCGACGATTTCCGTCTTCGTGCGCGAGCCGGCCGCGCGAATGCCGAAGAATCGTTCGAGCGCGGTGCTGTCTTGTTGTGTTGTTGCGGTTGTTTCCATCGTGCTTGCTTACTGCTTCCAGTGCTGATCCAGGCGCGCGACCATCGCGTCGCGTTCTTCTTCGGTGACGAACGAGGCTTCGAGGCTGTTTTTCAGCAGCGTGTAGACCTCGTGATCGGTGAGCTTCAACGCATCGACGATCGCGAAGTAATTCGCGTTGACGTAGCCGCCGAAGTACGCCGGATCGTCGGAATTGATCATCACCGCGACGCCCTGATCGAGCAGATCCTTCAGCGTGTGCTTCGTCATGTCGTCGAATACGCAGAGCTTGATGTTCGAGAGCGGGCACACCGTCAATGCGATGCGCGCATCGGCGAGACGCGCGACGAGCGCCGCGTCCTCGATGCTGCGCACGCCGTGATCGACGCGATCCACTTTCAGCAGATCGAGCGCTTCGTAGACATACGACGGCGGTCCTTCTTCGCCCGCATGCGCGACGAGCTTCAGACCGCGTTCGCGCGCTTTCGCGAACACGCGCTCGAATTTCGACGGCGGATGGCCGCGTTCCGACGAATCCAGCCCGACGCCGATCAGCCGATGTGCGTACTTGTCGAACAGCGGCAACGCGCTGTCGAAGGTGGCGAGCGCGTCGTCTTCGGACAGATGGCGCAGGAAGCAGAGAATCAGCTTGCTCGACAAGCCGCGCTTTTCGCCTTCCGCGAGCGCGGCGTCGATGCCCGCGACGACCGTTTCGATCGGCACGCCGCGTTCCGTGTGCGTTTGCGGATCGAAGAAGATTTCCGCATGCACGACGTGATCCGCGAGTGCGCGTTCGACGTAGGCCATCGTCATGTCGTAGAAATCCTGCTCCGTGAGCAGCACGCTCGCGCCCGCATAGTAGATGTCGAGAAACGACTGCAAGTCGGTGAACGCGTAAGCCGCGCGAAGCGCATCGATCGAGTCGTACGCGAGCTTCACGTTATTGCGCTTCGCGAGCGCGAAGATCAGTTCCGGCTCTAGCGACCCTTCGATATGGATATGCAACTCGGCTTTCGGCGCGTGCGCAATCTTGTCGGCGAGTGTGGGATTCATTTGGGCTTTTGAGTTTTGGGGCTACAAGTTCGCCTGTGGGTCAGGCGGTCTGTTGCGACGACGCATGGCTCGAAGCGTTGGCTTCGACCGCCTGCAGCAGTTGGGCTGCCGCTGCAACGGCGATCACTTCGGGCGCTTTGTCGACGATGCCGTCGATGCCGATCGGACACACCATCCGCGCGATGCGCGCCGGGTCGATGCCGCGCGCCGCGAGCCGATGCTCGAACTGCTTCTTCTTCGTGAACGAGCCGATCATGCCGAAGAACGCAAAGTCGCCGCGCCGCAGGATGCATTCGGCCAGCGCAAGATCCACCGTGTGGTTGTGCGTCATCACGATGAAGTACGCGTTGGGCGGCGCATTATCGACAGCTTCGTCGGGCGCGTCGGTCGGCTCGATCGTCACGTTATCGGGCACGAACTGCGGTGCGGGAAATGCCGCATCGCGCTCGTCCACCCAGGTCACGTGACACGGCAGCGTCGCGAGCACGCGCACGAGCGCTGCCCCGACATGGCCCGCGCCGAACAGCACGACCTGAAAGTCGTTCGGTGCGATGGTCTCGGTCAAAAGCGCGCCGCGCTCGTCGAAACCGGCGCCGTCCCACAGCAGGCAGTCGGCGTCGGTCGCGCCCGGTTCGGGATCGGAGAGCATCACCGCATCGCGAAGCTCGGGATCCGGCGCGAAGGAAACGCTGCGCACGGTCGATAAACCTTGCGCGGTGCGCTTGCCGAGCGTCGTCACCCAGTTCAGATCCGCGACGTCGAGCCGCTCGAATGCGAGCACGACGGCGCCGCCGCAGCACTGGCCGAGGCTCGGGCCGAGCGCGAAACGCTCGAGTCTGCGCATGTGCGGGCTGCGCATGCCGTCCTTCAACACTTGCCGTGCCGTTTCGATGGCCTTCCATTCCAGATGGCCGCCGCCGATCGTGTAGCGCGCGTCCTCGCGGGTGACGATCATCTTCGTGCCCGGCTCGCGCGGCGCGGAGCCTTCGACACGCGCGACCGTCACGAGCACGACGGCGTCGCCGTGCGCGAGCAGGTGTTGCAGGTCGTTCAGCCAAACTTGCATCGAGTGAGCTCCGGAAGTGATCGGGTTTGTGCGGGGTTTGCGCGGATTTGCGTCGTCGCAGACGCTAGTTTACCGGGCGATGGACATCCCATCGGCCAGCGAGAGAAAAGCGGGAAAAGCGCGCACACGCAAACGCGTGCGAGCGCATAGGAATAGGGCGCAGAGCCGAAGGGAAGCGGATGGTTTGCGTTGTCATGATTCAGGAAGACATTGCGGACCGGGCGCGCGTTACGCGGTTTCCGTTCGTTTCATGCGTTACCGTGAAAAAAACCGGTTGCCTTTGAGCGAAGCGGACTGCGCGCACGTAGATCGCCATCCAGACACGACCTTAACACCGCAATATCTCAAAAACATTGCGGCAGACGTATCAAGATTATGCGGATGCGCTGATGCGGGAAAGAGAAAGCGCGCAAAGCGCGATGAAGGACGGGCGGCGCGGACGGCCGCCCGGAACACATTACCGGACGGTCGAGCGCAGTTTGCGCTTGAATCGCAGGCTGGCCGCGACGAGCACGAAGATCAGCGCGAACGCGATCAGCGACCACTGCGGCAGCGAGAGTCCGAGGATCGGCGGATACGGCGTTTCGCACAGACCGGCGACCTTGAACACTTGCGGCAGCCAGCTTGCGGGCGGCAGGCCGTCGACGATCGGTTGCAGCGCGTCGAAGCCGCAACTGAAGCCGGGATGCGACTGCACATAGACGTGGCGAATCGCGGTGATGAGACCGCCGAGCGCCGAAATCGCGACCAGCGTCTCTAAAAGCGCGATGCCGCGCCAGTTGCGGAATGCCGCGCCGAGAAACGCGAAGATCGCGATCAGCACGAAGAAATAGCGCTGGATGATGCAAAGCGGGCAGGGATCTTCGTTATGGAAGAACTGCAGATACAGCGCACCGCCGACGAGACCGAGACTGACCAAACCGAGCAGCACGAGCAGGCGGCGCTCGCGGCGCATCACCCGGTCGTCCTGATGCATCGTGAAGTGATGTAAAGAGTTGTTCATTATTTCGCAACGATTCGAGAAGGAAGCACCTGAGTTGCGTGGGGATCGCGGGGAATTCTAGCGCGAACGCCCGGTGCGCAAAATCAGCCGCGACGATTGGCCGAGTTTCCCGGCCCGCTCAGCGCGTCGTTTCCAGCACCGCTTCGACCGCCCGTCCGATCGACAGCAACGTGTCGTCGGAGTTCGGCGCGCCCGCGAGCATCAGGCCGACGGGCGCCTCGCCGCGCGGATGGCAGGGGAGCGAGAGCGCGCAGGCATCGAGAAAATTGAACGCGGTCGGATTGCGCAGGATCAGCGCGTTGGTGCGCGTGAAGGCGTCGTCATCCGATTCGAGATCGGCGATGCGCGGCGGCAGCACCGGCACCGTCGGGCAGAGAATCGCGTCGAAACGTTGCCAGAGCGTCGTGCGCGCGGCTTCGATCATCGCGGCGCGCGCCTCGCACAAGTCGATGTAATCCGCCGCGCTCGCCGCTTCGGCGCGTTGCAGGCGCGCCAGCACGCGCGGATCGTAATCGGCGCCGCGCTCGGCCATCAGCTTGCGATGCCACGCATACGCTTCGATCGCGACGAGCGGATAGCGATTGATCTCCGGCAGACGATCGAGCGGCGCAAAGCGCACGTCTTCCACGAGCGCGCCGGCCGCCGCGAGATGATTGACGGCCGCGGCGACGGCGCTGGCGACGCTCGCCTCGACGCCATCGGTGACGTAGTTCGTCAGCACGCCGAGGCGCACGCCTTCGAGCGGGCGCGTCGCGGGCACGCCGGGATCGCGCCCCGCGAGAATCCGGTCGACGAGCGCGCAGCATGCGACCGACACGCCGATCGGACCGAACGAATCGAGCGTTTTCGACAGCGGCACGCCGCCTTGCTTCGGGATGCGGCTCGCGGTCGGCTTGAAGCCGGTGAGGCCGCACAGCGCGGCCGGAATGCGGATCGAGCCGCCGGTGTCGGTGCCGAGCGCGACGGCTGCCATGCCATCGGCGACCGATGCCGCCGCGCCCGACGACGAGCCGCCCGCGATGCGCGCGTCGCCCGGCACGTTCGCGCGCCACGGCGAGCGCGGCGTGCCGTAATGCGGATTGAGCCCGAGGCCCGAGAACGCGAACTCGCTCATGTTGGTGCGCCCGACGATCACCGCGCCCGCACGGCGCAGGCGCGCGACGGTCACGGCGTCGGCGCTGGCGGGCGCGTTGTCGGCGAGCGCCTTCGAGCCGGCGCGCGTCACCTGGCCTTCGACATCGAAGAGATCTTTGATCGACACAGGAATGCCCGCGAGCGGCGAGAGCACGGTCCCGGCGCGGCGCAGCGCGTCGTGCGCATCGGCGGCGGCGCGTGCGTGATCGGCATCGACATGCAGGAAAACGGTCGAGCCCTGGCCCGCCGGGTCGGCGATCCGTTCGAGCGCCGTCTCGACGAGCGCGCGGCTCGTCGTGCGGCCGCTTTTCAGATCGGCGGCGAGTTGGGCGAGAGGGGCGAACTGCGGCGAAGTGGTCGGCATGGCGTCGGGCAGTGGCGTCGCCGTCTGCGAGAAGCCGGCAATGCCCGGCGCTTCGCATCGGCAGTGAGTGGATGGACGCCGCAGCCGAAAGCCGGGGCGTCCAAGGTGGCTGTCATTCTAAGCCACCGACGCCGATCGGACACCGCTCAGATCGTGCGCGAGAAGCGCCGCAGACTCGATTGACCCAGATAGCGGTCGAATACCGATGCGACGTTGCGCACCAGCATGCGGCCAGCGGGCAGCACGCGGATCGCGTCGCGCGAGAGATCGATGAGGCCATCGCCGGCCATCGGCGCGAGGCGCGCGAGTTCGTCGGCGAAAACGGCGGGGAATTCGATGCCGTGCGCGTTCGCGACATCGTCGAAGCGCAGCTCGCCGCCGCACATGAGACGCATGATGACGTCGCGGCGCAGTGCATCGTCGGCGGACAGGCGCACGCCGCGCGCGATGGCGAGCCGCCCCGCGTCGATTGCCGCGGCATAGTCGGCGAGTTCGCGGGCGTTCTGCGCATAGACATCGCCGATCTTGCCGATCGACGACGCGCCGATGCCGATCAGATCGCAATCCGCATGCGTGCTGTAGCCCTGGAAGTTGCGCTGGAGCGTGCCGGCTTCGAAGGCGCGCGCGAGCTCGTCGCCGGGCAGTGCGAAATGATCCATGCCGATGTACACGTAGCCCGCGTCGCTCATGCGCCCGATCACGCGCTCGAGAATCGCGAGACGCACGGCCGGTGAAGGCAGCGCGCTTTCGTCGATCTGCCGCTGCATCTTGAAGAGTGCCGGCATGTGCGCGTAGCCGAACACGGAGACGCGATCCGGTTTCAGATCGACGATCGCGTCGAGCGTGCGCGAAAAGCTTTCGACGCTCTGATGCGGCAGGCCGTAGATCAGATCGACGCTCACCGACTTGAAACCGTTCGCGCGCGCGGCGTCGAGCACGGTTTCGGTCATTTCGCGCGGCTGAATGCGATTGACGGCGCGCTGCACGCGTTCGTCGAAGTCCTGCACGCCGAGGCTCAGGCGGTTGAAGCCGAGTTCGCGCAGCAACGCGACGGTTTGCGCCGACGCCTCGCGCGGATCGACTTCGATCGAATATTCCGCGCGCTCGTCGGAAACGAGATTGAAGTGCTCGCGCGTCGCGGACATCAGCTCGGCCATCTCGTCGTGCGAGAGGAAAGTCGGCGTGCCGCCGCCCCAGTGAAGCTGCGTCACCGGGCGCGACGTATCGAAAAGCGCTGCTTGCAGCGCCAGCTCGCGCTTCATGCGATCGAGGTACGGGCGAGCGTGCGCGCGATTCTTCGTCGCGACCTTGTTGCAGCCGCAGTAGAAGCAGACGGTGTCGCAGAACGGAATGTGGAAGTAGAGCGAGAGATCGGCGTTCGCGTTGGACTGGCTCGCGGCTTCGCGATAGTGCGCGGCGTCGAAGGAATCGGTGAACTGGACGGCGGTCGGATAGGACGTGTAGCGCGGACCGTGCGCGTCGTAGCGCGCGAGCAGGTCGGGGCGAAAGAGCGGGGCGGCGGGAGTCATGGCGGACCTCGGGGGGAACGTCCGAGTGTAGTCGGACGATGCGCGCGAACATTGCGTGATAAGGTCGCAGCCCAATGGCAGCATTTGACGAACCGCAAAGAAGAGGCATGAGAAAATGCCGGTTCTTTTTGCGCTGTTGAGTCACGCCATGTCGATCGATTCTTCGCCCCATGCCTGCCGCCAGGGCTGCGGCGCCTGTTGCATCGCGCCGTCCATCTCGAGTCCGATTCCGGGAATGCCGGATGGCAAGCGCGCGGGCGAACGCTGCGTTCAATTGGGCGACGATCTGCGCTGCAGGATTTTCGGCGATCCGCGCAGGCCGGCGTGCTGCGGCGGATTGCAGCCTTCGCACGAGATGTGCGGCGAGACGCGCGAATATGCGCTGACGTGGATCGAGCGGCTCGAAACAGCGACGCAGCCGACGCAACTGTCGTGACGATCGACAGTCCAATTCGCGGACCGCGCCGAAGACGGCGCAGATTCGAAGAAGAACACTGGAGGATCAAGCATGACGGAACCCGTCGCGCCGCTGCGGCGCCGGTTCGTGCGGGCAGGGCTGATGGCGCTGCCCGCGCTCGCACTCGCATCGAAGGCCCACGCGGCCTCGAACTCGATATTCCCCTTCATTCCGGATCACTACACATTCTCGACGCAGCAGGTGCAAGCCGCCGTCGCGCGCAAGTTCCCGCTGCAACGCACGGCTTCGCAGATTTTCGACGTCGTCCTGAGCAATCCCGTCGTCGGGATGGCGCCGGATCGCAATCGCGTGACCGTGCGCGTCGATGCGCGACTTTCGACGCCGTTCATGCCGAATCCCGTGATCGGCGCGTTCACGCTCTCGACGCAGCTCGGCTACGATGCGCCGAGCCGTTCGGTCATTCTCGTGTCGCCGTCCGTCGACGATGCGCAGTTCACGGGCGATGCCGCGCAATATAACCAGCAGATCGCGTCGGTCGGCGCGCAACTCGCGGCGCAATTGCTCGACCGCTATCCGATCCACACCTTCAAGCCCGAGGAGCTCCAGTTCGCCGGGGTGTCTTACGAACCCGGTACAATCACAGTCCTTACAAACGGCATACGTGTGCAGATTGTCGAGAAGTGAATCGAAATCGCTGCGCAATGTGCATCAAAACCTACGGCTACACCGCGAACAAGGGCTGACGGATGGACTGGATATTGATGGTGAAGGCGCTCATCCTGGGCGTCGTGGAGGGCTTGACCGAATTTCTGCCGGTCTCGAGCACGGGGCATCTGATCGTGGCGGGCAGCTTGCTGAATTTCACCGACGCGCAATCGAAAACCTTCGACGTCGTCATCCAGTTCGGCGCGATTCTCGCGATTTGCTGGGAATACCGCGCGAAGATCGGCTCCGTCGTCGCCGGCCTGCCCGCACGCTCCGATGCGCGGCGCTTCACGCTCAACGTCATCATCGCGACGATTCCGGCCATCGCGCTCGGTCTCCTGCTCGAAAAGCACATCAAGGCGGTGCTGTTCTCGCCGGTGCCGGTGTCGGTCGCGCTGATCGTCGGCGGCATCGTCATTCTCTGGGCGGAGTCGCGCCAGCGCGAGCGGGGCGTCATCACGCGCGTGCATTCCGTCGACGATCTTTCCTATGGGGATGCCTTCAAGGTCGGCCTCGCGCAATGTTTCGCGCTGATTCCGGGCACCTCGCGTTCGGGTGCGACGATCATCGGCGGCATGTTGTTCGGGCTCGAACGGCGCGTGGCGACGGAGTTCTCGTTCTTCCTCGCCATTCCGATCATCTTCGGCGCGACGCTCTACGAAATGGCCAAGTACTGGCGCACGCTGACCGTGAACGATATCGGGCTGTTCGTCATCGGGCTCGTCGCGGCTTTCGTCAGCGCGTTCGTCTGCGTGCGCTGGCTGCTGCGCTACGTCGCGTCGCACGATTTCACGGCGTTCGCGTGGTATCGCATCGGCTTCGGCTTGCTGATCCTGATCGTCGGATACAGCGGCGGATTGAGCTGGGCCGACTGATCCCGCTCTCGCCACGCAAAGCAAAACGCCACGGCTTGCCGTGGCGTTTTCCTTTCTGGGCGATGCCGTTCAGCGGCGGCGGAACATCAGATCCCAGACGCCGTGGCCGAGCCGCAGGCCGCGCCGCTCGAACTTCGTGACCGGGCGGAAATCGGGGCGCGGCGCGTAGCCGTCGGCGGTGTTTTCGAGCGCCGGTTCCGCCGACAGCACTTCGAGCATCTGCTCGGCATAGTTCTGCCAGTCGGTCGCCAGATGGATATAGCCGCCCGGCTTCATGCGCGACACGAGCAGCGCGACGAACTTCGGCTGAATCAGGCGGCGCTTGTGATGGCGCGCCTTGTGCCACGGATCCGGAAAGTAGATGTGTACGCCGTCGAGACTGTCCGGCGCGATCATGTGTTCGAGCACTTCCACGGCGTCGTGCTGGAGGATGCGGATATTGCCGAGCCCTTGCTCGCCGATCAGCTTCAGCAGCGCGCCGACGCCCGGCTCGTGCACTTCGACGCCGATGAAGTCATCGCCCGGACGCGCGGCCGCGATTTCCGCCGTCGTCGCGCCCATGCCGAAACCGATCTCGAGCACGCGCGGCGCGTGGCGGCCGAAGTGCGCGTCCCAGTCGGCGAGCTGCGGCGTGTAGGGCACGACGTAGCGCGGGCCGAGATCGTCGATCGCGCGCTGCTGGCCCGACGATACGCGCCCCGCGCGCGTGACGAAGCTGCGGATGCGCCGATGCCGCAGCGTGGCGTTTTCGTTGACGTCGGACGGGTGCGTGCCGTTGTCGTCGGCTTCGTCTTGGGGATCGTGGCTCATGAGGCGATGCTGGAACGGATGCGCGAAACTAAAAAGCCGCCCAAACGTGACTTGGGGCGGCTTTCGCTGAGATTCTGGAGCGGGCGATGGGAATCGAACCCACGTCTGTAGCTTGGGAAGCTACGGTAATAGCCATTATACGACGCCCGCATGAGCCGGCTATTGTAAGCGCAACGCGTCCCGAGGCGCAATTGCGCGCGGGTTTCAGATGCCGAAGAGCGTCATCGAGACGGCGACGCGCGTCACGACCATCAGCAGCACCTGGACGATCACGAAGAGCAGAATCGGCGAAAGATCGATGCCACCGAGTCGCGGCAGGATGCGCCGCAGCGGATCGAGAAACGGCGCGGTGATCTGATACAGCAGCGGCATCGCCGGCGACTGCGGATTGAGCCACGACAGGAGCGCCATCAGGATCGTCACCCAGATAATCAGGTTCAGCGCCCATTTGACGACGGTCAGCAACGCGACGAGCAGAAGGGTCGGCGCCATGAGCGTGGGATCGACGCCCGCGAGCACGACCATCAGCGTCACGTAGACAGCCGAGGCGATGAACGCCGCGACGATGCTCGCCCAGTCGATCTTCCCGCCGGGAAGAATCTTGCGCAGCGGCAGCACGAGCCAGTTGGTCGCCTGCATCACGGCGTTCGACACGGGGTTGTAGGGCGGCATCCGCACGACCTGGATCCATGCGCGCAGCAGGAGCGCCGCGCCGAACAGGGTGAAAAGGGTGTTGAGCAGAAAACGGGCGATATCGCCGAACATCTCGGGTCCTCTAGGATGCGTGCGCAGTGTTGCGACGTGCGCCGGGTCGGGTTAAGCGAAAGGTGAAGGGAGACGAAAGGCGCTAGCGGGCGCAGAGCCGCCCGCGAGTGATGTCTGGATGGCGGCCGTCCGCGCGGCGCGAATCTTGAATGCTGACCTTGATCATTGTTCGTTCTCTGGACTGAGTATCTCGTCGAAGTCATCGCGGCGCGCGGCGCATCATGCGCGTTTGCGCGCCCGTCGCACGCACGCCGTTAGACGAAGCTTCGCGTTTTTCTGTTCTCGGCGATTCGAACTCCCCGCCCAACAGGCTTGCCTGATGGGGCGCCGGACGTCACCTTAACATGGCTTTGCAGCCGCTTGGGGACGTTGTCGCACGCGCCGCGCGCGATTGGTCGGGCGATTGCGTGAAAGGTACGCGAAAGTTAATCGCAGGAGACTCATCCGCATGAAACGCCAGTGTCGGAAAACCCTAGTGTTGCCATTTTGAGACGATCGCGAAAAGCGTATTTCACGCAAAACTGGCAGGATATAAAGACGGAAAGCGAAAGGGCCGAGCGCTTCATTGGGCGGGATTGTTTCCCTTCGAATGAGTTGGGCGAGAAATCAGACAGGACGAATTTTCCGGCCAAAAAGCATGCTTTTCGCTGAATGTGGTTTAACACACATCAATCGCATATCGACGTGAAGGCTTGGTTTCTTTGCGTACATTGAGGAACGAACAGGGCGCTCGATACTAAAGAGAAGACGATTTCAGCGGGAGCGCAGGCGCGGCGGGATGCGGCCGGCTCTCCCATCAAGGTTTCATTCGCTACGTTCGGAGGTTGCCGTGAGCATTTTCTCTTATAGAAAGCATCTGCGATTTTTGAGCCAAGCCCAACGGCGCCGCTGGTGGGATCAGAAAAAGCGACTGACGCCTCGCGTCGTTATCGGCGCGGCTTATGTGCCGCCGAACGTCACGCGTGAATTCGCTTACGTCAAAGTGGGTTGAACGACGCTTCGAGCTTTTAAGAATCTCGCGCATTACATGAGAAGCCCCGGAGGACGCATTGTCCGTCGGGGCTTTTCCGTTCTTTTGTAAATAGACGTTACGCCGTTTTTTAACTTATGGCGTATATCGAGTCGAGCCACCGCGCGCAGGTCCGCCGAACGGTCGATCGGAGCCTGTTTGCGGCCATCGCCCGGCTTTCGGTCTCCTGGCAGCGTTAAGCATCTTGCAATTTGCAACAAATGACTCCGCCGACCGATCTGCTTTTTCGATAAATTCGACTCATACCGTCGCTCGTGAGCCGCCTGGACCGGCCATCATGCGTAGCGGCGAGGAGAACGAAAGTGAAAAAGCTCGGTGGTTTGTTGGTCGCTGGTGCGCTCGGCGTGGGATTCGTCGGTGCAGCGCAGGCGCATGTGTCGGTGGGCGTGGGTATCGGGGTGCCGGCCTATCCGGTCTATGCGGCGCCGCCGGCTCCTGTCTATGTCGCGCCGCCGCAGCCCGTTTATGTGGCGCCGCCGCCTGTCATGTATGCGCCGCCGCCCGCGGTGGTTTATGGCGGCTACGGCGGCTATGGCTACTACGGCCGTCCGTATTACCGGCATCACGGTTACTACCGTCACGGACCGGGCTACTGGCGCCGCTGATCGGCCCGAACGGCTTATTCCGAAGGCGATGCATGCATGCATCGCCTTCTGCGTTTACGGGCCGATTTCTGGATTTTTGCGACGGAACTGGGACAATGATGATCCTCCTCACCTCACGCTCTCACGCCGATGTCCACTCTTCCCGCCCCGACTTTCGATGACGTCGCCGACGCCGCCCGGCGCATCGAAGGATTCGCCCATCGCACGCCCGTCCTGACTTCCCGCACCGCCGACGCCATCGCGGGCGCGTCGCTCTTCTTCAAGTGCGAGAACTTTCAGCGCATGGGCGCGTTCAAGTTCCGCGGCGCCTACAACGCGCTCTCTCATTTCGACGACCGCCAGCGCGCAGCGGGCGTCATCACGTACTCGTCGGGGAATCATGCGCAGGCGATCGCGCTGTCCGCGAAGCTCGCCGGCATCCGCGCGACGATCGTCATGCCGGAAGACGCGCCCGCCGCGAAGATGGAGGCGACGCGCGGCTACGGCGGCGAAGTGATCACCTACGACCGCTACACGCAAAATCGCGAGGAAATCGGCCGCAAGCTCGCCGAGGAACGCGGCATGACGTTGATTCCGCCCTACGACCATCCGCATGTGATCGCGGGGCAGGGCACGGCGGCGAAGGAACTGATCGAGGAAACCGGTCCGCTCGATTATCTGTTCGTGTGTCTGGGCGGCGGCGGGCTCATCGGCGGATGCGCGCTCGCGGCGGCGGCGTTGTCGCCGGACTGCAAGGTGATCGGCGTCGAGCCGGAGGCGGGCAACGACGCGCAGCAATCGCTCGCTCGCGGCGAAATCGTGCATATCGACGTGCCGCGCACGATCGCCGATGGCGCCGCTTCGACGCACGTCGGCGAATACAACTTTCCGATCATCCAGCGCCACGTGGACCGGATCGTCACCGTGAGCGATGCGCAATTGATCGACACGCTGCGCTTCTTCGCGCAGCGCATGAAGATGGTCGTCGAGCCGACCGGCTGCCTCGCCGCGGCCGCCGTGCTGCAGAAGGTCGTGCCGGTCGAAGGCAAGCGCGTCGGCGTGATCGTGTCGGGCGGCAACGTCGATTTGCCGAAGCTGTCGCAGTATCTCGCGTGATGGCGGATCGTCACGACGCTGCGTTGACGATCAGATCGCGGTAGCCGTTCACGATCACGCTGTACGCGAAGTACGCGAACAGCACGGCGGACATCACGTGGCACGCGCGCAGGAGCTGCGTGCCGGCGCGCTTTCGGCCGTGGCTCGCGAGCGTGCAGATGAAGATCGTCCAGCCGAGCCCGCCGCAGAAGAAGCCGATCAGAAACACCGACGCGCTGACGGGACTCGTCGCGCCGGCCTTGGCGATGAGCGCGCCGCCGACCGCCGCAAACCACAATATCGCGCTCGGCGACGACACCGCGAGCAGGCATCCGCGCAGGAAGCTTTGCCAATGCTTCGGGCGCGGCACGGTGAGATCCGCTTCGCCTTCGACGGGCGGCGCCGACGCCGGATTGAGCGCTTCACGCGCCATCTTCCAGGTGAGAAAGAGCAGCACGACGGCGCCGCCGATCCACACGACCCAGCGCACGGCGGAGAACTGCAAGAGCGCGGACATGCCCGCGAGCGCGAGCGCCGCATAGAACAGATCGCCGAAGCACGTGCCGAGGCCGAGCACCATCCCCGGCTTGAATCCGTGCGACAGCGCGAGCGAAATGATCGCGAAGTTGGCGATCCCGATATCCAGACACAGCGACAGCGACAGAAAGAACCCGTCCGACAGCAACGACCACGAATGCATGTTGTTATTGATGGTTGTGAAGCGTGAAGCTGACATCGAGACGGCCGGTCGGCACGTTCATCGTGTTGCGTTTGGGCGGATTACGGAAGGCGGCGAGCGCATCGCGCTGTGCTTGCGTGCCGATGCCGAGCGCATCGAGCAGATGGACGACGACCGCGTTCACCACGGCCGTATTGCCGTCCTCGACTTTCACCGCGATGCCGATCGGACCTGTCTCGCGGCGCACGCCGATCGCGTAACTCGCGTCCGCGCCGGTCTTGGCGACGAGCGCGCCGCCGAACGCCTGCATCAGTAGCGTGCAGAAGCGGCCTTCGCCCGCGACGAGTTCCGGATGCGACGTCATCGCGCGATGGATGCGTGCGAGCGGCGAGCCGTCCGACGCGGCGGCGATGTTCATATAGAGCCGCGCGAGACGTTCGAGCGGGAAGGCCGGCGTCGGCAGATTGCAGCCGTCGATGGCCCATTGCACTTCGTCATCGGCGAGATCGACGGCGCGCGCCACCGTGCGCTTCACATGCGCCTGCAGCGGATGACCGGGCAAGTGGTAATCGGCGAGTGGCGCGTTCATCGCGCGCGCGCCCGCGAGCATGCCGGCGTGCTTGCCGGAGCAATTGCTGCAGACGGCGGTCGGCGTGAAATCGCGCCGGATCCAGTCCTTGTACACGGCGTCCGAAATCGGCGGATGGCCGCCGCAGCGCAGATCGCTTTCGCTCGCGTTCGACTTCGCGAGCATCGCGAGCGCGCGCTCGATATGACGCGGCTCGCTGCTGTGCGATCCGCACATCAGCGCGAGGTCCTCGTCGGTGAAGCCGAAGCGTTCGAGCGCGCCCGTTTCGATGACGGCGAGCGCCTGCGCGGGCTTCGCGGCCGAGCGCGGCAGCGTCACGCGGCGCGGATCGCCGAAAGAATGGATGAGGCGGCCATCGGCATCGACGACCGCGACATGCGCCGCGTGCGTGTTCTCGATGACATCGCCTCGATAGAGCGTGGCCGCGATCGTCATTTGTCGAGTCCGAGTTCGGTCCAGAGCGTATCGACGCGGCGCTTCACGGCTTCGTCCATGACGATCGGGCGGCCCCATTCGCGATTCGTTTCGCCGGGCCACTTGTTGGTCGCGTCGAGTCCCATCTTCGAGCCGAGACCCGCAACCGGCGACGCGAAATCGAGATAATCGATCGGCGTGCTGTCGACCATCACGGTGTCGCGCGTCGGATCGACCCGCGTCGTGATCGCCCAGATCACTTCCTTCCAGTCGCGCACGTTCACGTCTTCATCCACGACGACGATGAACTTCGTATACATGAATTGCCGCAGGAAGCTCCAGACGCCGAACATCACGCGCTTCGCGTGGCCGGGATAGCTCTTCTTCATCTGCACGATCGCCATGCGATAGCTGCAGCCCTCCGGCGGCAGATAGAAATCGGTGATCTCGGTGAACTGCTTCTGCAACAGCGGCACGAAGACTTCGTTCAGCGCGACGCCGAGCACGGCAGGCTCGTCCGGCGGTTTGCCTGTGTAGGTGGAATGGAACAGCGCGTCGCGGCGCATCGTGATCTTCTCGACGGTGAAGACCGGAAACCATTCCTGCTCGTTGTAATAGCCGGTGTGATCGCCGTACGGGCCTTCGAGCGCGTGCTCGTATTTCGCCGACGCCCCCGCCGACGGACGCGGCGGCGCGCCTGCGGGCGCAGGCGGCGGCGCGCCGTCTTGCGGATAGATGAAACCTTCGAGCACGATTTCCGCGCGTGCCGGCACCTGCAATGCATCGACGCCCGGCGTCAGGCATTTGGCGAGTTCGGTGCGCGATCCGCGCAGGAGACCAGCGAACTGATATTCGGACAACGAATCGGGCACGGGCGTCACTGCGCCGAGAATCGTCGCCGGATCGGCGCCGAGCACGACCGCCACGGGATACGGCTTGCCGGGATTCGCGAGCGCAAACTCACGGAAATCGAGCGCGCCGCCGCGATGCGCGAGCCAGCGCATGATGAGCTTGTTGCGCCCGATCAGCTGTTGCCGATAGATGCCGAGATTCTGACGCGGCTTGTTCGGCCCGCGCGTGACGGTGAGGCCCCAGGTGAGCAGCGGACCGGCGTCGCCGGGCCAGCATGTCTGGATCGGCAGCCGATTGAGATCGACGTCGTTGCCTTCCCACACGATTTCCTGACAGGGCGGCGCGCTGACCGACTTCGGCGCCATGTCCCACACGGCCTTCGCGAGCGAGAGCAGCTTGCCGGCATCCTTCAGGCCCTTCGGCGGCTCGGGCTCCTTGAGCGCGGAAAGCAGCCTGCCGACATCGCGCAACGAACTCAGCGCGGCGACGTCGCTGCCGAGACTCACATCGGAACCGCTTTGCGCGTCCGTCTCGATGCCCATGCCGAGCGCGACGCGCCGCGTCGTGCCGAACAGGTTCGCGAGCACGGGCATCGTGTGACGGGTGGGCGCTTCGAACAGCAGCGCCGGTCCGCCCGCGCGCAACACGCGATCGGAGACTTCGGTGATTTCGAGAACGGGAGAGACGGGCTGCCGAATGCGGCGGAGTTCACCGAGCGCTTCAAGGCGGGCGGTGAAGTCGCGCAGATCTTTGTATTTCATCGATGGTCGGAAGTGGACTCGAAGGCGCCCGGAGGCAGAACTCGCCGGGCGGGACGGCTGCGCGCTAAGCGATTGTCGATTTTACCTGCGTCGGCGTCCGTGCGTTGGGCGACATTCAGCGAAAACCGCTTGGAATCGCCCGGGAGACGTGGTTTTCGGCTGCTGAACACTGTTCAATATAACTGTAAGTAATTGAAACCAAAGTCTATAGCATTGACGGATCATTAAACCCTGTTAGAATCGCTTGGCATCCATTGCAGGTTTTGAAACTTTTTACCTTAGCCTCAGGTCTGTCAGACGCCAATGCGTCGCCTGCGCCGCTCCTGCCCGGCGATCCATGGCTGTTGGTTGTCATTGCCGGCGTTTCACACGCCGGTTTTTCGCGTGGAAAGCCACGTGCGCGTTCAGGGCATGCAGTTCGTGCCGCGCAACCCGGCGGATTTTTGCCGGATCGGCTTTTCAGACGGCGCTTGCCGTATCCCCGATGCCGCTGACGCTTACCGAGAGTGAGCGGTGTCTGATTTGTCTTTCGAGTACGTGCTTCATTCGTATTCATCTGCGCAAATCATGCAACATTGGGAGTATCGATGAATGCTTCGGTTTGGTGGGGTTCCGACTCCCGCGCCGCGCAGGTTGTGCGCGTAGCGCTACGTCGCGGACGCCGTTTGAGTCACCATCTCTTCGCCGTGGTCGGTTGCGCGGCCGTTGTCAGTGCGCTCGCGCTCTGGCTGGCGCCTTCCTGGCGCACGACGTTCGCCGCAAAGATCATGCCGTTCGTGTCGGCCGCGGTCCAGGCCGGTCCGGCGCGTTTGCTCGCCGGCCAGCCGCTGCCGCCGTTCTCGGCGGTGCATCGCGCGCCCGGCGACGCCGCGCTGCCCGTGAACGTGGCCGCTAACACGGCGGCGCCCGAAATTGCCAAGGCGCCGGCCGCCGTGACCCCGTCGCTCGGCGCGGCGGCCAGCGACGACGCCAGCACCCGTCAGCTCACCGGCGGCATCAGCCTGGCCGTGTCGCCCAACGGGCTCGATCCGCGCACGATGCCGTCCGTCGGCATGCTGGCGAACCTGATTCCTGCGCAACGCGTCGTCGCGGATGCGCGCGATGACCGCGTGCTCGTCTCGGCGCGTGAGCAGAAGCTCGTCGCGAATTTCATCGCGCGTCGCTATCGCGTGGCGCAAGAGCCGGTCACGGAACTCGTGCGCGCCGCGTTCGATACGGGTCGCGAAGTCGGCCTCGATCCGCTGCTGCTGCTTTCGGTGATGGCGATCGAATCGGGCTTCAATCCGTATGCGGAAAGCGGCGTCGGCGCGCAGGGCCTCATGCAGGTCATGTCGAAGGTGCATTCCGACAAATTCGAGTACTTCGGCGGCTCGCACGCGGCGCTCGATCCGCTCGCGAACATCAAGGTCGGCGCGCTCGTGCTGAAGGATTGCATCGCGCGCGGTGGCTCGGTGGCGGGCGGCTTGCGCTACTACGTCGGCTCGACGACGCAGGACGACGGCGGTTACGGCGCGAAGGTGCTGGCCGAGCGCTCGCGTCTGCGCGATGTCGCGCGTGGCCGCAATGTGCCGATCAACGCGCCGCAGGCGCCGGTCCAGGCCGCGCCGAAGCAGGTTCTCGCCTCGACGTCCGCGGACAAACGCGTTCACGCGACGATCGAATCGCCGAAGAAATCGCAGGACGATGGCGACGGGGAGACGAAGCACGTCGCATCGGCGGAGCTGGGCGCGTAAGGCTTTCGGCAGACGTAAAAAGGAAAGGGCACCCGCGGGTGCCCTTTTTTGTTGCGCGTGCCGTCGCGATTATCGACGGAACAGCGTGCCCAGTCGCTGGACCGCTTCTTCCAGCTTCGCCTGCGACGTCGCATACGACAGCCGGATGTAGCGCTGCGGCGCGTGAAAACCGAAATCCGCGCCCGGCACGAGCACGACGCCCGCGTCGTGGAGCATCGAATGCGTGAGCGCATCGCTGTCGCCGGCGGCGGGGTGATGAACCGTCGTCGTGTCGGCGTAGACGTAGAACGCGCCGTCCGGCACGACCGGCACGCCGAAACCGAGCGAGCGCAGCGCCGGCACGATGTAATCGCGACGCCGCTTGAACTCCAGTCGCCGTGCTTCGTAGATCCCGATCGTCTCCGGCTCGAAGCACGCGAGCGCCGCATGCTGCGCGAGCGCCGACGCGCAGATGAACAGATTCTGCGACAGCTTTTCTACCGCGCTGACCATCGCGTGCGGCACGACGAGCCAGCCGAGCCGCCAGCCGGTCATGTTGAAGTACTTCGAGAAGCTGTTCACGGTGACGACGTCGTCGCCGAAGGAGAGCGCGGACACGGGTTTCGCGTCGTAACTCAGGCCCTGGTAAATCTCGTCGACGATCGTGAAGCCGCCGCGCGCGCGCACCGTGTCGACGATGCGCCGCAGTTCGTTCGGCTCGATCGACGTGCCCGTCGGATTCGACGGCGACGCGAGCAGCACGCCGCGCGTCTTCTCGCTCCAGTTCTCCTCGACATGCTCGGCCGTCAACTGGAAGCGCTCGGCCGGGCCGCTCGCGATGAGCACCGGCCTGCCATCCGCCGCCGACACGAAATGCCGGTTGCACGGATAGCAGGGATCGGGCATCAGGACTTCGTCGCCGTTATCGACGAGCGCCATGCACGCCAGCAGCAGCGCCGCCGACGCGCCCGCCGTCACGACGATCCGCTCGGGGTCGACGGCCAGGCCGAAGGTATCGCGATAATGCTGCGAAATCGCCTCGCGCAGCGCGTGGATGCCGAGCGCGTTGGTGTACTGGGTCACGCCGCGCTTCAGGGCATCGGCGGCGGCGTTCGTGACCGGCTCCGGCGCGGTGAAATCCGGCTCGCCGATGCTCATGTGGATGATGTCGCGGCCCGCGCGCTCGAGCGCCTGCGCCTCTTTCATCAGCTCCATCACGTAGAACGGCTCGATTGCGTCGACGCGCGACGCCAGCCGCACGAGCGGTTCGGCTGTCTGGTTCATTTATGCTCCGCGGCCGCGCGCCTGCGCTTCGGTGGGCCGCATCACGACGGCGAGCTTGTCCAGCACGCCATTGACGTACTTGTAGCCGTCCGAGCCGCCGAAAGTTTTCGTCAACTCGACCGCTTCATTGATGACGACGCGATACGGCACGTCGATGTGATGCTTGAACTCGAACGCGGCAACCAGCAGCACCGCGCGCTCGACCGGCGACAGCTGCTCGATCGGACGATCGAGGCACGGCTGCAACTCGGCCGACAGCGCGTCGGATTCCTTGATCACGCCGTGCAGGATCGCATCGAGATGATCCTTGTCGGCCTTGTCGAAACCTTGAGAATTGCGCAACTGCGCGTCGATTTCGCCGGCGGGCGCGCCCGACAGCAACCACTGGTAAAGCCCTTGCGTCGCGAGTTCGCGCGAACGGCGTCGTGCGCTCTTCATGCGCGGTCCTCGTCTTCTTCGTCTTCGTCTTCATCGTCGCCGCCGAGCTGCTCGAGCGCGACGGACAGATTCGCCATTTCGACCGCCACGCGCGCGGCGTCGCGACCCTTTTCGGTCATGCGGGCGACGGCTTGCTCGTCGTTCTCGGTCGTCAGCACGGCGTTCGCAACCGGAATGCCGAAGTCGAGCGCGATGCGCGAGATGCCCGAGCCGCTTTCGTTCGACACGAGCTCGAAGTGATACGTCTCGCCGCGCACGACGGCGCCGAGCGCGATCAGCGCGTCGAACTGGCCGGATTCCGCGAGCTTTTGCAGCGCGAGCGGAATTTCGAGCGCGCCGGGCACCGTGACGAGCAGCACGTCCTGGCCGATCACGCCGAGGCGTTCCAGCTCCTCGATGCAGGCGTCGGCGAGGCCGTTGCACACCGGTTCGTTGAAGCGCGACTGCACGATGCCGATGCGCAGGCCGTCACCGTCGAGGTTCGGCTGGTATTGTCCGATTTCCATGAATGATTTCCGTTGGTTCAGATTGGGTTTGGCGTTCAGGCCGAGCGCAACTGCGTGATGCTCGTATCGGCGGGCGCGGCGGTGGCGGGGCAGCCGGGCATCGGCACGAAGCCTGTCACTTCCAGGCCGTAGCCCGACATGCTGCCGAGCTTGCGCGGATTCGCGAGCACTTCCATCTTGCCGACGCCGATATCGCGCAGAATTTGCGCGCCGATGCCGTAGGTCTTGAAGTCGATCGGGCGGCGCTTGAGTTCCGCCGCCTTGTCCTTCTGGTCGAACGCGCGGAACACGTCGACGAGATGTTCCTTCGTGTCGCCGCAATTGAGCATGACGATCGCGCCGAGATCGCGCGCGGCGATTTCCTTCATCGCGGCGTCGATGGTCCAAGAGTGCGTCGACGAGTCGATTTCGAGCAGATCCAGCACGGAGAGCGGTTCGTGCACGCGCACCGGCGTGTCGCGATCCGGACGCGGCGTGCCGCGCACGAGCGCGATGTGCGGCGAACCGGTGGGCTCGTCGCGATACAGCAGCGCGCGGAACGGACCGTGCGCGGTCTGCATCGTCCGCTCGCAGACTTTCTCGATGATCGATTCGGTGCGGCTGCGGTAGTGGATCAGATCGGCGATGGTGCCGATCATGATGCCGTGCTGCTGGCCGAACTCGATGAGGTCGGGCAGACGCGCCATTTCGCCGTCGTCCTTGATGATCTCGCAGATCACCGCGGCGGGCGTGAGACCCGCGAGCGCGGTCAGGTCGCAGCCGGCTTCCGTATGGCCCGCACGCACGAGCACGCCGCCCGGCTGCGCCATGATCGGGAAGACGTGGCCCGGCTGAACGATGTGCTCGGCGCGCGCATCGTGCGCGACGGCCGCGGCGATGGTTTTCGCGCGGTCGGCGGCCGAGATGCCGGTCGTCACGCCCTCGGCGGCTTCGATGCTCACCGTGAACGCCGTGCCGTACTGCGTGCCGTTGCGATGCGTCATGAGCGGCAGGTTCAACTGCTTGCAGCGTTCCTGCGTGAGCGTGAGGCAAATGAGGCCGCGGCCGTGCTTCGCCATGAAGTTGATCGCTTCGGGCGTGACGAATTCGGCGGCGACGACGAGATCGCCTTCATTCTCGCGGTCTTCTTCGTCGACGAGGATCACCATCCGGCCGGCTTTCAGTTCAGCGATGATCTCAGGAGTGGAGGCGAGCGACATGATGACGTCCCGAGCGGGCTCTGATTTGGGGAAAGCGCGTATTTTACGCCACGGCTGGTGGAGCGTCGGGGAAATCGACTCTCTTCGAGAGGTGGAGGTTTCCTAAGCCATTCGGACGAATGGCGCGACGGGCAAGCGTTTGGGAAACTGTCCTCACTGTAACTTTAAAGCGGATGGGTTTTGTACAATGTTGTGTACATTAAACTTAATGGGGCCGAACATGGCTTTTAGGGCAAGGGACATCATTCCGCTCTCTCAGGCGCGTGCAAATCTCTCTGAACTCGTCGACGAGGTTCGCGGCGGCAATGAAAAGATCATCACGAAGAACGGAGAAAGCTATGCCGCGTTGATCAGCGCGGAAAAGCTCGAAGCGTTCTACCGCATGGAGAGGTCCCGCATTCATCTGGTGCTGCTGAACGACGCGTTGACCGCTCTGAAGAGCCTCGACAAGAACGAAACGGAAGATGCCGACGAGTACTTCATCCGTCTGAAAGCGCGTCTGGGAGCGCCGCAAACCGATGACGGAGAGTCGGACCGTGAATGATGAACGCAAGCGCGCGACCATCCGAATCTCGAGCGAATTCAATGCCCGACTCACGGATATCGAGCGCTACTGGAACCGCGTTGACCGGCCTGAAAGCTTCCTTCGGCTAGTCGAGGCGATCGAAAAGAAGGTCGTGCCGGTGCTTCGGCGCTTTCCGGCTCTTGGACGACGCCTTCTCAATTCGAAGCCGGATACGGTCGATGCTTTGCTGACGATCGAGGAGATCGTGGACGTCACGAAGTCGGGCGCGCCTCATCAAGGCGAGCTACACGAACATCTGTTCGATGACTACGTGCTGCTCTATCTGTTGTCCGGTGACACGATCACTTTCTTGTCGCTCCGGCGCATGAAAGAGACTTCCTCCGAATTCAGGGATCTGTGGGGTCCGGAGCGCTAGGTCAGGACAACGCGAGCATTCACCCCGCACTCATCATCCGCTCCACATACCGCGCGATCAGATCGATCTCCAGATTGACCTTCGCGCCTTTGGCAAGCGCCTTGAGCGTCGTCACTTCGACGGTATGCGGAATCAGATTGATGGAAAACTCGCAGCCGTCGGCGCTGTCGCTGACGGAATTCACCGTGAGGCTCACCCCGTTCACCGTCACCGAGCCCTTGTAAGCCAGATACTTGCCGATATCCTTCGGCGCCACGATGCGCAATTCGTGCGATTCGCCCACCGGCTCGAACTTCGACACGACGCCCAGCCCATCGACGTGACCGGATACGAGGTGCCCGCCAAGCCGGTCGTGCGCGCGCAACGCCTTTTCCAGATTCACGCCGGCGCCCGCATCGCCGAGTCCGACGGTCTTGTTGAGACTCTCGCGCGACACTTCGACGTCGAACGTGCCGGCCGATTTCTCGACAACCGTCATGCACGCGCCCTGAATCGCGATGCTGTCGCCGAGCTCGACGTCGGCGAGATCGAGATCGCCCGCGGCGACCGTCAGACGCACGCCCGCTTCCGGCTCGGCACCGAGCGGCGTGACTTTTTCGATTCGGCCCACGGCCGCGACAATTCCTGTGAACATCGGTCGGATTCCTCGATTCGGTGCTGGGTCAGCTCGCCACGTTGGCTTCGGCAAAACGCGCAAGTATGCGCAGATCGTCGCCGAGCCGGTCGATGCGATGAAATTTCAGATGCGGCCGCGCATCCAGCGTGTCGGGCGGCGCGAAGTCGAACATGCCGGGCGCGCTGCCGAGCAGGCTCGGCGCGAGATAGATCAGCAGTTCGTCGACGCAGCCTTCGCGCAGCAGCGAGCCGTTCAGCTTGTGGCCCGCTTCGACATGCAATTCGTTGATGCCGCGATCGGCGAGCGCCGTGAGCATCGCGGGCAGATCGACCTTGCCGTACTCGTTCGACAGCTCGATCAGATCCGCGCCTTTCTCGCGCAACGCGTCGATGCGCGCCGGATCGGCGTCGGCGGAATGGAAAATCCAGGGCGGCGCGCCGTCGAGGATGCGCGCGTGCATCGGCACGTCCAGCCGGCTGTCGATCAGCACGCGTTGCGGCTGGCGCGGCGTGTCGACCGCGCGCACGGTCAGTTGCGGATCGTCCTCGCGCACCGTGCCGATTCCCGTGAGAATCGCGCAGGCGCGGGCGCGCCACGCGTGGCCGTCGGCGCGCGCGTCTTCGCCCGTGATCCACTGACTCTCGCCCGTCGGCAAACCGGTACGGCCGTCCAGCGTGGCCGCAACCTTCATTCGCACCCACGGACGGCGGCGCGTCATACGCGACACGAAGCCGATGTTCATCTCGTGCGCCTCGTTCGCGAGCAGTCCGCAACGCACGTCGATGCCGGCGTCGCGCAGCATCGTCAAGCCGCGGCCGGACACCGACGGGTTCGGATCTTCCATCGCGGCGATTACTTTCTCGACGCGCGCATCGATGAGCGCATGCGCGCACGGCGGCGTGCGGCCGAAGTGACTGCACGGTTCCAGCGACACATACGCGGTCGCGCCGCGCGGATCCTTGCCGCGCGAACGGGCGTCCTTCAGCGCCTGCACTTCGGCGTGATCCTGGCCGGCCGGCTGCGTGTAGCCCATGCCGATCACTTCGCCGTTCTTGACGAGCACGCAGCCGACGCGCGGATTCGGCGTCGTCGTGTACATGCCCTTCGAGGCGAGCGCGAGCGCGCGCTCCATGTGCGTGAAGTCGGTTTGCGAGAACATCGGCGCGGCCCGGAAACGTCAGGCGGCGAGCGACGCGAACGCGCCGCGCGCCGCGTCGATCGTCGCGTCGATGATCGCGTCGTCGTGCGCGCTCGACACGAAGCCCGCTTCGAACGCGGACGGCGCGAAGTACACACCGGCATCGAGCATCGCGTGAAAGAACGCATTGAAGCGCCTCGTGTCGCCTTGCTGGATTTGCGCGAAGCTGCCCGGCACGCTGTCCATGAAATACAGGCCGAACATGCCGCCGATCGAATCGGCGGAGAAGGGCACCTTCGCGTCGCGGGCGGCGCCGGTGAGGCCGTCGACGAGCTTGCGCGTCTGCTTGGCGAGATCGTCGTAGAAACCGGGACGCTGGATCAGTTGCAACGTCTTCAGGCCCGCGGCCACCGCGATCGGATTGCCCGACAGCGTGCCCGCCTGATAGACGCCGCCGAGCGGCGCGAGATGAGCCATGATGTCGCGGCGTCCACCGAACGCGGCCGCCGGCATGCCGCCGCCGATGACCTTGCCGAGACAGGTGAGATCGGGCTTGATGCCGTAGACCTGCTGCGCGCCGCCGAGCGCCACGCGAAAGCCGCACATGACTTCGTCGAAGATCAGCACGGAGCCGTATTCGTTGCAGCGTTCGCGCAGCGCGCTGAGAAACTCGGGCGTCGCGCGCACGAGATTCATGTTGCCCGCGACCGGCTCGACGATCACCGACGCGATTTCCGGCCCGAACGCCTTGAACGCCTCGTTCAATTGCTCGACGTTGTTGTACTCGAGCACGGTCGTGTGCTTCGCGATGTCGGCGGGCACGCCGGCGGAAGTGGGATTCCCGAACGTGAGCAGACCGGAGCCGGCTTTGACGAGCAGGCTGTCCGCGTGCCCGTGATAGCAACCTTCGAACTTGACGATGCGGCTGCGGTTCGTGAAGCCGCGCGCGAGGCGCAATGCGCTCATCGTCGCTTCGGTGCCGGATGACACCATCCGCACCTGTTCGATCGACGGCACGAGCTTGCAGATTTCCTCGGCGATTTCGATTTCGGCTTCGGTCGGCGCGCCGAACGAGAAGCCGTTCGCGAGCACGCGTTGTACGGCGCCGAGCACTTCCGGATGGACATGGCCGAGAATCATCGGGCCCCACGAGCCGATGTAGTCGATATAGCGCTTGCCATCCGCATCCCAGAAATACGCGCCTTCTGCGCGCTCGATGAAGCGCGGCGTGCCGCCGACCGAGCGGAACGCCCGCACCGGCGAGTTCACGCCGCCGGGAATGGTTCGCTGCGCGCGTTCGAAGAGAGCTTGATTCTTGGACATGGATGGAAGCCTGCACTGAAAAGTGGATGCGGGAGTCGCGAGGACATGCGCCCGGCTGCCGCTGCAACGTCTGCGCGGCGCGCGAAACGCGCCGTCCGGCGCGAAGAACGATGCTGAAATTGTACCGGAGTCGTTGCAATGCAACCGTGTCCGGCTAGGGTCGCATCGAGCGCCGTCCGGTGCGTGCGGCCCACAGTTTTTCCAGCGCGCCCTCGGCGATCGGCTTGATGAGCGTGCCGGACATCTGCGCGTCCCACGTCTGCACGGAGAACGGATGCGCGCGCAATTCGTCGCGCGTGACGACGACCTGCTCGCGCGCATCGACGAGCCAGTCATAAACGAAGTCGATGCACAGCCGATAGCCGCGCTTGGCTCCGGCATCCGGCACTTCGTACGGCGCGCGCGTCACCCAGCCCGACGCGAACACGCCCCTGGGTTCCTGCGACACGCGATGCACGAAGACCCGATCGCCCGGCAAGAGTCCGCGCGCGGTGCCGCAGCCCCATACGTCGGCGACGGCATCGCCTGCGGCGACGCGCCGCGCGAACTCGGGCAAGTCGGGCCACGGCCATTTCTTTGGGCTCCAGATCAGCAGAAAGGCGGTCATGGGTTCGGTCGGACGAGAAGAGAGCGATGAGCTTAACGCAGCGTCGCGACCGGGGCCGGATCGCGGCAAGGGCTCGCGTACAATGTTTGCTCCTTGCGCGGTAAGGATGCCGCGCGGCCTCAACGCTTCCCCGTCTCCCGAACTCCATGTCCGACACCACCCGGCGCCGGCCCGATGGCCGTTTGATCCTTCTGCTCGGCGCGCTCGCCGCGTGCGGCCCGCTGTCGATCGACATGTATCTGCCGAGCCTGCCGTCGCTCGCCGCCGCGTTCGGCACGAGCCCGGCCGCCGCGCAAAGCACGCTGACGAGCTTCATGTTCGGCTTCTCGTTCGGCATGCTGCTCTACGGTCCGATGTCCGACGCCTATGGCCGCCGCCCCGTCCTGCTCGGCGGCATCGCGCTGTACGCGCTCGCGAGCATCGGCTGCGCGGCGGCGTTTTCCATCGACGCGCTCGTCTTCGTGCGCTTCCTGCAGGCGCTCGGCGCGGGCGCGGCGTCGGTGCTCGCGCGCGCGATCGCCCGCGACGCCCACGCGCCGACCGACGCGGCACGCGTCCTGTCGATGCTGTCCATCGTCACGTCGATCGGACCGTTGCTTGCGCCGCTGATCGGCGGGCAATTGCTGCTGCTGGGCAGCTGGCGCGTCGTGTTCGTCGCGCTGACGCTCTTCGGCGTGACATGCGCGGTGACGGCGTATCTGCGCGTGCCGGAGACATGGCCTAAGGAAAGGCGCGCGAGCGCGGCGGTCGGCAAATCGTTCGCCGCTTACGGGCATCTGCTGACCGATCCCGTCACCCGGGGCCACATGATGTGCGGCGGCATGGCTTTCGCGTCGATGTTCGCCTACATCACCGCCACGCCGTTCGTCTATATCGATTACTTCCACGTCAGGCCGCAGTATTACGGGCTGCTGTTCGGCCTGAACATCGTCGGCATCATCGCGGGGAATGTGCTCAACACGAAGTTCGTCGGCCGCGTCGGCGCGATGAAGATGATTTCGGCTGCATCGTTCGTGAGCGTCGCGGCGGCGCTCGCGGTCGCGTTCGTGGCGCTGACGGGCTTGGGCGGCCTGTGGTCGATCGTCGTGACGCTGTTCTTCGTGGTCGGCGTGGTCGGACTGCTGTCGGCCAATTGCACGACCGAGCTGATGCATCGGTATCCGCACAACGCGGGCGCGGCCGCCGCGGTTTTCGGCGCGATGCAGCTCGCGCTCGGCGCGCTCGCGAGTCTCGCCGTCGGCTTGTTTCACGATGTTTCGCCGCATGGCATGGGCATCGTGATAGGCGTGTGCGGCGTGCTGACATTCGCCGGGCGCACGCTGGTGCTGCGGTCGCACGCGGCGCCCGTGAAGGTCTGAACGGCGCGCAGAAACAAAAAAGCCTCGCTATGTGGCGAGGCTCAACATTTGATGCTCGTTTTTGCGGTCTCGAATCAGATGTGCCTGGGTCAAAGGTGCTTCCTGGGTCGATCGCAGTTGTTTGTCGATTCGGTAACTTACTGGGTCAAAGTTGTTTACCGGCTCGCTTCGGTCGCAGGGGCAATAGGCATGTTCTCCAGATGAGCGATCAGTGGTGCCTGGGTCAAAGGTGCTTCCTGATCGGGTTCGTGTCGATTCGGTTATTCCTCGTTGCCGTTTCAGCCTTGTCGACGAAGCTGGACTGCATCAAGGAATGAGACGAGTGTAGGCCGTCGTCGAACGACGACATATCGAAGGAATTCGAATCGGTGGGCAAGGCCGCGTGACGGCCGAAACGCGCTGTTGCGCGCCGTGAAACCGATGTTCGCCTAAACCGCGCGCGTGATCGTCGGCATGGGCGGCGCGAGACGAATGCCGCGCGCCGCGAGCGCGGACAGCGTGGCCTCGTTGACATCGGAGATCACGCAGAGCGCGACGATCTCATGCAGGTTCGACGTGACGAAGGCGCGTTCGCCGGCGGCGGCGAACGCATCGGGGTCGAGCGTGAAGCGTGTCGGCGGGATCGGTATCGGCATGACTCGGGAAGCGCATTCGAAGGGTCCAGATCCTGCAGAATGCGTTCGCGCTTCTCGATAGGCATCGACTGAAACGTCCCCGCGTGCTGCTATTCGAGCGGGCCGATCGTCGCCGCGAGAAACGTGAAGGCCGCGGCTTCCGCCTGCGCGACCGCTCCGGGTTCGACGCCCGCGCCGTGCCCGCCGTCGCCGGTCTCCTGATACCAGACGTCGGCGTGGCCTTGCGCCTGCATCTTCGCGGCCATCTTGCGCGCGTGGCCGGGATGCACGCGGTCGTCGCTCGTCGATGACGTGAACAGCGCCGGCGGATACGTCACGTCGGCCTTCACGTTCTGATACGGCGAATACGCCATCAGATGATGAAGATCGCCGGCGTCGTCGGGATCGCCGTATTCGTCGATCCACGATGCGCCTTGCAACAGCAAGTGGAAGCGCGCCATATCGAGCAGCGGCACTTCGGACAGCACGGCGCCGAAAAGCTCGGGCCGTTGGACCATGCACGCGCCGGTGAGCAGGCCGCCGTTGCTGCCGCCCCGAATGGCGAGGTTCTTCGGCGTCGTGACGCCGCCATCGACGAGCGCTTGCGCCACCGCGGTGAAATCATCGAACGAAATTTGACGGTTCTCGCGCAATGCCGCCTGATGCCACGCCGGGCCGAACTCGCCGCCGCCACGGATATTCGCGACCGCGTACAGCCCGCCGCGTTCGAGCCACGCGATGCCCGTGGTTGCGTCGTAGCCGGGGTCGAGCGCGACTTCGAAGCCGCCGTAGCCGTAGAGCAGGCAAGGGCGCGGTTCGGCGGTGGTCTCGATGTCTCTTCCGATCAGCCAGTAAGGAATGCGCTCGCCGTCCGGCGCGATCGCGTGGCGGCGCACGGCGGCGAGACCGGTTGCGTCGAATTGCGCGGGAAGGCGCGCGAGCAGTCGCCAGGGCGCGTCGCTGGCGAGATCGGCGTGATAGAGCGACGGCGGCAACAGAAAATGCTCGACGTGGATGAGCACGGTGTCGTCGCGTTCGCTGTCGATCGAATCGACCCATGACTGGCTCGCTTCCGGCAGCGCGAATTCGTGCGCCTGCCATGCGTCATCGGGATTCGCGTCCGGGCGCAGCAGCGTGACGCGCGGCGTGCCGTCATCCATCTGCGAAACGATGAGGAACTGCTTCGTGAAGTCGATGCCCGCGAGGACGAGGCGTTCCGACGGCGTGAAAAGCGCCGTGAACCGGCGCGAGCCGGCGAGAAACGCGTCGCGGCGGATGACGGTCAGCGTGCCGGGCGCGTAGCGGCGCCCGCCCGCGTTCCAGAACTTGCGCGGCGTGACGAAGAGCCAGCCGTTCCAGTGCTCGATTTCCGCGTGCGACGGCAGATCGTACTGGCGCCATTCGTTGGCGGTTTCGTCGAGCCAGTAGTTGAGCGTGTCGTAGAACGTGACCGCGCGCGACGCGAGATGCAGCTTCTCGATCGGATCGTAGTCCACGCCCGCCGACACGTCGCGCCGATTGCCTTCGAACACGACGGGCGCATCCGCGAGCGGCGTGCCGCGCTTCCAGCGACGCGCCTGCCGTGGAAATCCGGATGTCGTCAGCGCGGGGCTCGGGTTCGTCTTGCTGTCGTCCCAGCCGACGTACACGGTGTCGCGATCGATCCACGAGATGTCGTGCTTGCCGACATCGGGCAATGCGAAGCCATCCGCGACGAACGTTTTCGACGCGATCTCGAACTCGCGCACCATGCACGCGTCCGAGCCGCCCGGCGACAGGCTCACGAGCGCGCGATCGTAGTCGGGATAGAGCATGTCGAAGTCGGCGAGGGCCCAGCGTGTGTCGCCCACCGCGTCGGTGTTCAGGTCGAGCGCGTCGACGTCGAGGATCGTTTCCCATGCGGGCTTGCCTTCGAGCCACGCAGACCACGGCGTGCGGCGTACGATGCCGAGCGGATGCGCGTCGTCCTGCCATGTGTTGTAGCCCCAGTCGCCGTAACGCGAACAGGCGACGATGCGGTCTTTCGACGTGTACGCCTTTTCGAGCCGGCCGGCGAGGGCGCGCGCGTCGGGCGTGTTGCCGAACGCGGCTTCGGTGCGGCGGTTCTGGGCGTCGATCCACGACTGCACGCGGGCGTCGTCGAGCGCTTCGAGGCCGATGAAGGGATCGGGGCCGTCGGAGGGCGGCCAGGCGAGTTCGGGATTCTGATCGAGGATGGTCATGCGGAATCGGAGCTTCGAAAGGCAAAACGCCGATTGTGCCTGTTATGGCGGCGCAATGAAAAAGCCGCGCATCAGCGCGGCTTTCAACTTCAACGACCAGGCAGACTCAAGCCAGCCGCTCTTCCGTCTGCGGATCGAACAGCACGGCCTTCGACACATCGAACAGCAGGGTCATGTTCGTCATCGGCTGCGGATTGCTCGCAGGGTGCACGCGCGACACGACGCGCTTGCCGTTCACCTGCGCGAACACGAGCGTGTCCGGGCCGGTCGGCTCGATCACGTCGACGCGCACGTCGACCGGCTGCAGGCTCGCATCCGACACATCGTGCGCGCTGCGCGAATCGGTGATGCGCTCCGGGCGCAGGCCCAGAATCACATCCTGCCCGACCTTGCTGCGCAAACGACCCGCATCGAACGGCAGATTCAGCACCTTCTGCGTGACGCCCGTATCGAGTTGCAAACCGACGCCCGAACCCGACTCGACGAGCTTGCCCGTGATGAAGTTCATCGGCGGCGCGCCGATAAAGCCCGCGACGAACAGATTCGACGGCGAATCGTAAATCTCCTGCGGCGCGCCGAACTGCTGCACGATGCCGTCCTTCATCACCGCGATGCGATCGCCGAGCGTCATCGCTTCGATCTGATCGTGCGTCACGTAGACGATCGTCGTGCCGAGGCGCTGATGCAAGAGCTTGATCTCCGAACGCATCTCGATGCGCAGCTTCGCGTCGAGGTTCGAAAGCGGCTCGTCGAACAGGAACATCACCGGATCGCGTGCGAGCGCGCGGCCCATCGCGACGCGCTGACGCTGCCCGCCCGACAGTTGCCCCGGCTTGCGATCGAGCAGATGACCGATCTGCAGCGTCTCCGACACGCGATCGACGATCTTCTTCTGCTCGTCCTTCGGCACCTTGCGAATGTTGAGACCGAACGAGATGTTGTCGCGCACGCTCATCGAAGGGTAGAGCGCGTAGGACTGGAACACCATCGCGATATCGCGGTCCTTCGGCGAGAGGTCGTTGACCGTCTTGCCGTCGATCATGATGTCGCCACGGGTCACGGTCTCCAGACCCGCGATCATGTTCAGCAGGGTCGACTTGCCGCAGCCCGAGCCGCCGACGAGGATCAGGAACTGACCGTCCTCGATATCGATATTGACGCCCTTGAGAACCGGCACCCCGTTCGGGTAGGTCTTGTACACGTCACGGATGGAAAGGCTTGCCATGTGAATCCTCTATCTCTCGATACTGCTCGTTTAACCCTTCACCGCGCCGGCCGTCAGCCCGCGCACGAAATAACGTCCCGCGATCATGTAGACGAGGATCGTCGGCAATGCGGCGATGATCGCGCCGGCCATGTCGACGTTGTATTCCTTCACGCCCGTCGATGTGTTCACGAGGTTGTTCAGCGCCACCGTGATCGGCATGGAATCCACGCCCGAAAACACGATACCGAACAGGAAATCGTTCCAGATCTGCGTGAATTGCCAGATCAGGCACACCATGAAGATCGGCAGCGACACCGGCAGCAGAATCTTCGTGAAAATGGTGAAGAAACCCGCGCCGTCGATGCGCGCCGCCTTCACGAGCTCGGCCGGAATGCTCACGTAGAAGTTGCGGAAGAACATCGTCGTGAACGCGATACCGTAGATCACATGCACGAGCACGAGGCCGGTCGTCGTGTTCGAAAGGCCGAGAAAGCCCTGCAGACGCGCCATGGGAAGAAGGATCGCCTGGAAGGGGATGAAGCAGCCGACGAGCAGCATCGTGAAGATGGCGTCCGCGCCGCGGAAGCGCCAGTGCGTGAGCACGTAGCCGTTGAACGCGCCGATGAACGACGAGATCAGCACGGCGGGGATCACCATGCGGACCGAGTTCATGAAGAACGGCTCCATGCCGTCGCAGCGCACGCCGGTACACGCTTCCTGCCACGCTTTGACCCACGGCGCGAACGTGAAGTGCGTCGGCGGCGTGAGCAGATTGCCCGTGCGAAGCTGGTCGAGATCCTTGAACGACGTCGACAGCATCACGTAGATCGGGAACAGGAAGTAGAGCGCGAAAAGTATGAGCACCGCGTAGATGACGGCGCGGCTCAGGGTCATCTTAGGCTGCATTGCGGGTGCTCCTCGATTCGAGATACATGAGCGGCACGAGCACGGCGACGACGGTGGCGAGCATCATCATCGACGATGCGGCGCCCACGCCCAGTTGCCCGCGATTGAACGAGAACGTGTACATGAAGATTGCCGGCAGCGACGACGACGTGCCCGGACCGCCCGCCGTCAACGCGACGACGAGGTCGAAGGTCTTGATCGTGATGTGGCAGAGGATCAGCAGCACGGAGAAGAACACCGGGCGCATGCTCGGAATCACGATCTTGCGGTAGATGGTCGGCAGCGTCGCGCCATCGACTTGCGCGGCCTTGAAAATTTCGCCGTCGACGCCGCGCAGACCGGCGAGGAAGAGCGCCATCACGAAGCCCGTCGATTGCCACACCGCGGCGATCACGACGCAGAAAATCGCCTTGTCCGGGTCGCCGAGCCAGTTGAACGAGAAACTCGTCCAGCCCCAGTCATGAAACACTTTCTCCAGACCGAGGCCGGGGTTCAGAATCCACTGCCACGCGGTGCCGGTCACGATGAACGAAAGCGCCATCGGATAGAGGAAGACCGCGCGCAATGCACCTTCGTTGCGGATCTTCTGGTCGAGAAGGATCGCAAGGAAAAGGCCGAGGAACACGCAAATCCCGATGAACGGAATGCCGAACCAGCCGAGGTTGGCGGCGGAAGTCCACCAGACGTCGTTGGCGAAAAGCTGTTTGTAGCGGTCGAAGCCCGCGAAATCGTAGCGCGGCATGAGCCGCGATTCGGAAAGCGACAGATACCCGGTAATGGCGATGAAGCCGTACACGAAAACGAGCGCGATCACGACGCTGGGAGCGAGCACCAGCTTCGGAATCATGCGATCGGCGAGCGCCGCCGTCGGTGACGCGCGACGGGGCGGGTTTTGCGGTTTCTTGTCCGCGGCGATGGAGGCAGTCACGACTCGACTCCTGGAAGATGCGCCGGCGCTTTTCGTGCGTTTAGGTGCACTGACTGGCGCTTCTGTGGCGAATGCCTGCTGGCGCTGAAATGTTGCGACGTTACAGATGCAGTCCTGCTCTGTCTTGCCCCGCCCGGCGCATGCCTTTCGCACACGCGCCGGGCGGATGCGGCCTTACTTCGTCTTGGCGGCGTTCGCGAGTGCGGCAACCGCGCTCTTCGAATCCTGCGACGAATTCATGAACTTCGTCACGACGTCGGTCATCGCGCCGGCGACGGCATCGCCCTGAGCCATGCCGTGCGCGAGCGACGGAACATAGCCGCCCGATTTGATCGCCGTCTGTTCATCAGCGTAGGACTTCTTCGCGCAGTCGTCGAACTTATCCATCGGGACGCCGAGACGCACCGGGATCGACCCCTTGTTCAGACTGAACTGCTCCTGGAATTCCGGCGTCATGATGGTCTTCGCGAGCGCGAGCTGGCCCGGCGTCGCAGCCTTCTGGCCCTTCTGCTGGAAGAACACGAACGAGTCGACGTTGAACGTGTAGGCCTTCTCCGTGCCCGGCACCGGCGCGCACACGTAGTCCGTGCCCGCCTTCTTGCCGGCGCCGGCGAATTCGCCCTTCGCCCAGTCGCCCATGAACTGCATACCGGCCTTGCCGTTGATGACCATCGCGGTCGCGAGGTTCCAGTCGCGGCCCGTGCGGCCGCTATCGAAGTAGCCCTGGATCTTGCGGACCGTATCGAACACCTGAACCATCTTGTCCGAGGTCAAGGTCTTCTGATCGAGATCGACGATCGCCTTCTTGTAGAAGTCCGCGCCCTGCGACAGCACGACGTCTTCCCACAGCGTCAGGTCCTGCCACGGCTGGCCGCCCATCGCGATCGGCATGATGCCCGCGGCCTTCATCTTGTCGGCGACCTGGAAGAACTCGTTCCAGTTGGTCGGGACCTTGCCGCCCGCCTTGTCGAGCGCGGCCTTGTTGATGTACAGCCAGTTCACGCGATGCACCGAGAAGGGCGCGGCGACGTAGTGGCCGTCGGCGTGGATGATCTTGTCGATTTCCGGCGGCAGGTTCTTTTTCCAGTCGCCCGCGACGGAATCGATCGGCACGAGGACGCCTTGCTCGGCCCATTCCTGGATCAGCGGGCCCTTGATCTGCGCCGCCGACGGCGCGTTGCCCGAGATGACCTGCGTCTTCAGCGCGGTCATCGCGGCCGCGCCCGCACCGCCCGCGACAGCGAAGTCCTTCCAGGTGTAACCCTGCTTCGTCATGTCGTCCTTGAGCACGCCGACAGCCTTGGATTCGCCGCCGGACGTCCACCAGTGCAACACGGAAACGGCCTCGGCAGCCTGAACCGCCGACGCCGTCGCGCCGCACAGAAGACCTGCGGCGCACAGCGCGCCCATGAGCTTACGGACTTTCATTGTTTATCTCCTCCAGACACCTGACAAGAAACGATTGGCTCCCGATGCAGCCAGAAGCATGGCTAAGAAGCGGTGGTCGAAAAAACGGCAAAACTGGATGGCCGGGAATCGGCGGTGTCGGCGGGGATGCGGCAGGCGCGAGTCACGACGGACGCGACGTGCCGGGCCGGCAGACCGATAGTCGGCCGCACGGCGCTCAAGAGATGAGTGGGTTGAATCGCAACGGCTGTCTCCTCTTTTGATTTTTACCCGTTCGTTCGAGCGTTGCCCCGAAAGACGCACTCGACGGCGAGGCGCGAGGCCTGAACGATCGTGAGCCGCAAGGGGCGCTTTCCGTGGAAAGCGGCGCGCCGCGCGCTCCGTTAACATGCGCTCAGAACGATCATCTGTAAAAAAGCTCGTCACCAGACTTGTCTGATTGACTTTGGCAATTTTCTGTAGATGACATTTCCTCTTGATTTGGATTGTAGTTAAACTACAATTCAGTGTCAAAAAAAATTTTATCGGACTACGCTGTCATCCGTAGTCACCCGGGCGACTCGCCCCGATTCGACTCACATCCGCTCTCGAACCCACGTAGAGACTCATGCAAAGCGACTCGAACTTCACCTTCGTACTCTTCGGCGGCACCGGCGACCTCTCCATGCGCAAGATTCTTCCCGCGCTCTTCGAGGCGCATCGCGCGGGCATGCTCAATCCGGCGGGCAGAATCGTCTCGGTCGCGCGCGAGGCCAAGCAGCAAGAGGAATACCGCGCGTGGGTCGAGGATCACGTGAAGCCGCATGTAGCGAAGAACGGCATCGATGAAGCCGCGTGGCAGAGCTTCATCGAGCGCTTCGAGTACGTCGGGCTGGACCTGGGACGTCCGGAGGACTTCGTCGTCTTGCGCGACGCGCTCGCCCGGTTCGACGGCACGCGCGTCTTCTATCTGGCGACGGGGCCGTCGCTGTTCGTGCCGATCTGCCGGGCGCTGGCCGATGTCGGCCTGAACCAGAACGCGCGCATCGTGCTCGAAAAGCCGCTCGGCTACGACCTGAAGTCGTCGAACGCGATCAACGACGCCGTCGGCGAAATCTTCCAGGAAGAGCAGATCTATCGGATCGATCACTATCTCGGCAAGGAGCCGGTGCAGAACCTGCTCGCGCTGCGCTTCGGCAACGCGCTTTTCGAGCCGCTGTGGCGGCGGGAATGGGTCGAGAGCATCCAGATCACGATCGCCGAGGAACTGGGCGTGGAAGCGCGCGGCGACTTCTACGACAATACGGGCGCGCTGCGCGACATGGTGCAGAACCACTTGCTCCAGTTGCTTTCCATCGTGACGATGGAGCCGCCGCACTCGATGGACTCCGACTCCGTGCGCGACGAGAAACTGCGCGTGCTGCGCGCGCTCAAGCCCATCGACGAGCGCGACATCAGCCGCGTCGCGGTGCGCGGGCAATATCATGCGGGTGTGATCCGCGGTACGGCGGTGCCCGCGTACGTGACCGAGCCGGGCGTGCGCCCCGACAGCACGACGGAAACTTTCGTCGCGCTGAAGGTGGAGATCGAGAATTGGCGTTGGGCGGGCGTGCCGTTTTTCCTGCGCACCGGCAAGCGGCTCGCGGATCGCGTCGCGGAGATCGTCGTGAATTTCCGCGCGGTGCCGCATTCGGCGCTCGGCGCGAACGCATTGCGCGCGGGCGCGAACCGTCTCGTGATCCGGTTGCAGCCGAACGAGTCGATTCGTCTCTACTGCCTGGCGAAGCAGCCGGGCGAGGGCATGAACCTCGCGAGCGTGCATCTTGATCTCGCGTTCGATCAGTTCTTCAAGGAAGGACAGATGGAGGCGTATCAGCGGCTTCTGCTCGATGTGATTCACGGCCGCCTCGCGCTTTTCGTGCGGCGCGACGAGCAGGAAGCGGCGTGGCGCTGGGTCGAGCCGATCCTGAACGCGTGGGCATCGGCGACCAGCAAGCCGAAGCCGTATGCGGCGGGCACGTGGGGACCGGCGGCATCGAGCGCGATGCTCGCGCAGGCGGGCACGTGCTGGCTGGAAGAAGAGAATTGAGGGAGTGACGCCGACGCAGCCCGCAAGAGGCGCGCGGCGCGCACGAAGATTCAGGACACCGCTTCGCCCGTCATTGCGACGGCGCGAACAGAAAGCGGATCGATAAACCAGAACAAGCAGGAGGAGCAGTGATCGAGCTTCATACTTTCGACGATCCGCGCGCCCATTCGAACGCGCTGGCGAAAGCCGTGAGCGACGCGCTGAAAGCGTCCCTCGCGGCAAGAGGCGCGGCATCGGCCGATGCCGCCGGACAAACCGCTCACGCCACGCTGGCGGTCTCGGGCGGCACGAGTCCGAAACCGTTCTTGCAGTCGCTCTCGCGCGAGCCGCTCGACTGGGCGCACATCGACGTGACGCTCGTCGACGACCGCTGGGTGCCCGAAACCGATTCCGCGAGCAACGCGCAGCTCGTGCGCGACACGCTGCTGCAGAACGCGGCGGGGTCGGCGTATTTCCTGCCGCTCGTCGATACGGCCAAGCCGCTCGAGGCGCACATCGCCGAACTGAACGCCGATCCGCGCCGCCGTCTGCCGGACGTGGCCGTGCTCGGCATGGGCGAGGACGGCCACACGGCCTCGATTTTCGCCGACGCGCCCGAATGGGATTTCGCGATCTCCACGCCGGACCGGTTCATCGCCGTGCATCCGGGCGCGGCGCCGCATGCGCGCGTGAGCCTGTCGATGTCGGCGCTCAAGCAGATCGGGCAGTTGTATCTGTTCATCGCCGGGCAGAAGAAACTCGACGTCCTGAACGCGGCGCTCGCCGCGCCGCAAAAAAACGCCATCTCGACGCTGGCCCACGCTGAAGGAGTGAAGCTCGATGTCTACTGGTGTGCATAAGACAGCGGCTCAGCACGCCGACGGACCGCGGCTTCTGGCCGACATCGGCGGCACGAACGCGCGCTTCGCGCTGGAGACCGCAACCGGCGAGATCGGGCAGATCCGCGTGTATCCGGGGGCCGATTACCCCGGCATCGCGGAGGTGATGCAGCAGTATCTGAAGGACACGAAGGTCGGCCGCGTCAATCATGCGGCGATCGCGATCGCGAATCCGGTCGACGGCGATCACGTGAAGATGACCAATCACGACTGGAGCTTCTCGATCGAGGCGACGCGCCGCGCGCTCGGCTTCGACACGCTGCTCGTCGTGAACGACTTCACCGCGCTCGCGATGGCGCTGCCCGGCCTGACCGACGCCCAGCGCGAACAGGTCGGCGGCGGCTCGCGGCGGCAGAACAGCGTGATCGGTCTGCTCGGCCCCGGCACGGGTTTGGGCGTCTCCGGGCTGATTCCGGCGGACGATCGCTGGATCGCGCTCGGCAGCGAAGGCGGCCACGCGACGTTTTCGCCGTTCGACGAGAACGAAGACCTCGTCACCCGCTATGCGCGCCGCAAGTTTCCGCACGTCTCGTTCGAGCGCGTGTGCGCGGGGCAGGGGCTGGAGCTGATCTACCGGGCGTTCGCGGAGCGCGACAACGTCACGGTCGCCGACACCTTCACCGCCGCCGATGTCACGACGCGCGCGCTGCAAGGCGAGCCGCTCGCGCTCGAAACGGTGAACTGTTTCTGCGCGATCCTCGGCACGTTCGCGGGCAATATCGCCGTGACGCTGGGCGCGCTGGGCGGCATTTACATCGGCGGCGGCATCGTGCTGAAGCTCGGCGAGCTGTTCCACAAGTCGCCGTTTCGCGAGCGCTTCGAGTCGAAAGGGCGCTTCCAGCAGTATCTGTCGGGCATTCCGACGTACATCATCACGGCGGAATATCCGGCGTTTCTCGGCGTGTCGGCGATTTTGTCGGAACAGTTGTCGAATCGCGCGAACAGCGGTTCGTCGGCCGTGTTCGAACGCATCCGCCAGATGCGTGACGCGCTGACGCCCGCCGAGCGGCGCGTCGCCGATCTCGCGCTGAATCATCCGCGCTCGATCATCAACGATCCGATCATCGACATCGCGCGCAAGGCCGACGTCAGCCAGCCGACGGTAATCCGCTTTTGCCGCTCGCTCGGCTGCCAGGGCTTGTCCGACTTCAAGCTGAAGCTCGCGACCGGCTTGACCGGCACCATTCCGGTGAGCCACAGCCAGGTGCATCTCGGCGATACGGCCACGGACTTCGGCGCGAAGGTGCTCGACAACACCGTGTCGGCGATCCTGCAGTTGCGCGAGCATCTGAACTTCGAGAACGTCGAGCGCGCGATCGATATCCTCAACGGCGCGCGGCGCATCGAGTTCTACGGGCTCGGGAATTCGAATATCGTCGCGCAGGACGCGCACTACAAGTTCTTCCGCTTCGGCATTCCGACGATCGCGTACGGCGACCTGTACATGCAGGCGGCGTCCGCGGCGCTGCTCGGCAAGGGCGATGTGATCGTGGCGGTGTCGAAGTCGGGGCGCGCGCCGGAACTGCTGCGCGTGCTCGAAGTGGCGATGCAGCAAGGCGCGACGGTCATCGCTATTACGTCGAGCAACACGCCGCTCGCCAAGCGCGCGACGGTCGCGCTGGAGACGGATCACATCGAGATCCGCGAGTCGCAGCTTTCGATGATCTCGCGCATTCTGCACCTCGTCATCATCGACATTCTCGCGGTCGGCGTCGCGATTCGCCGTGCCGCGCCGAAGCCCGGCGCGAAGATCAGCGAGACGGTCGCGAAGGCGCGTCAGTCGAGCGACGATGACGCCGCCGCCGTGCTCGACTGGCTGAGCCACGGCGCATCGGGAATGGCGCGGGACTGAAGCGCTTTCGAAGCGCGATGAACGAAGGGCCGCCGATGCGAATCGGCGGCCCTTTGTCTTGCGGATCGAACCGGCGCGTCAGAACGAGTGCTGGATGCCCGCGTACACGCCCGACTGGCTGTGTCCGACGAGCGGGTTGTCCGTCGCCGCCGACGTGCCGTAGTTGTTGGCGTTCAGGCCGTAGTTCGCGGTGCTGCTGTTGCGCACCGTGGCGATCTGAATGTCGAACAGCGTGCGCTTCGAGATGTTGTACGAACCGCCGACCGAATAGATGGTCGCGTTGCCCGCGCCGTTGTTGCCGTTCACGTGATACACCGCGCCGATCAGCGCCGCTGCCGGCGTGGCTTGCCACGTCACGCCGCCCCATTCGTGATCGAGCGTGCTCGGCTGGCCGGGCAGCAGGTTCGTCATGCCGGACGTGCGGATCGCCTGATAGCCGCCCTGCAGCTTGAACTGGCCGAGGAACACGTTGAACATCGCCGTGTATTCGCGCGAGTAGGCGTAGGCACCGTTGCCCGTGCTGTAGTCACCGCCGAGCGTGCCGTTCGCCGGGTTGCGGATCTCGTCGTAGATGCCGCGCACCTGAAACAGCGGCGATGTGTAGGTGATCTGCGCACCGGCCTGACGGCCCTGCGGCGTGGTGCCGTTGCCGTTCCAGTTGGTCGCGTTGGACAGCGCGTACTGGCCGTAGAAATCGAAGCCCGCGAACTTCGGCGACTGATACGAAATGTTGTTGCTCGACTGCGGCCAGTTGCGGCCACGCACCAGCGATGCCGACGACCAGTTCGACTGACCGAACGGATCGAAGTCCCATATGCCGTTCGAGATGAAGAGCTCACGGCCGAGCAGAACCGTACCGAACTGATCGTTGGAGATACCGACCGTCGCCCAGCGATTGAAGAGGTTGCCTTGCGCCTGGCCGTTCATCGCGTTGAAGCCGTTTTCCAGCCGGAAAACGGCGCGGTTGCCGCCGCCCAGGTCCTCGGCGCCCTTGATGCCCCACAGGCTCGTGCCCCAATCGCCGCTTTCGGCGCGAAAACGATGCGTGCTGCCGCCGGCGCCGTCAGGCACGCCGCTCATGTATTCGAGTCCCGCGTCGATGCGGCCGTACAGCGTCACGCTGCTCTGTGCATGTGCCGCTGCGCTGAACGCCATGAGTGCTGCCGACGCGAGCAATACCTTCTTCATCATCCCCTCCAAAACGCTGTCAAAGAAAACATGTGCATGACGAAGCATCGCGATCACGCCGCGATCCGCGTCATTTCTCGAATTCGGAGGGATTGTGAAGTAGAACTACTTTGTCGGATGCCCGGTTTTGTAGTTTTAGTTGCCGAGTTGACAAATGTCGTGCGCGGGCAGGATACCGTCGGCATCGACGTTCGTTATGCCCGAGCTGCAAACGCCCGAAAGTCTCGCGATCCAATAAAAAACGGTGCGATACCCTTTCGGGCACCGCACCGATACGCGCCTCTCGCAGCAGCGTGAAAACCTTCTAAAAGACTTTTCTGTCAGACCCGTTGCTTAGAACGAGTGCTGGATACCTGCGTACACGCCCGTCTGGCTGTGGCCAGGGAACGGGTTGTCCGTCGAAGCAGCCGAGCCATAGTTGTTGGCGTTCAGACCGTAGTTCGCGGCCTTGCTGTTCTGCACCGTCGCAACCTGCAGGTCGAGCAGCGTGCGCTTGGACAGGTTGTACGAGCCGCCGACCGTGTAGATGGTCGCGTTACCCGCGCCGTTGTTGCCGTTGACGTGGTACACCGCCGCGATCAGCGCTGCTGCCGGCGTGGCTTGCCACGTCACGCCGCCCCATTCGTGATCGAGCGTGGTCGGCTGGCCGGGCAACTGGCCCGTCATGCCCGAGCTGCGGATTGCCTGATAAGCGCCCTGTACCTTGAACTGACCGAGGAACAGGTTGAACATCGCCGTGTACTCGCGCGAGTACGCATAGACGCCGTTGCCGCCCGAGCCGCCGTCGATCGGGTTGTACGCGCCGCCGAGCGTACCGTTTGCCGGGTTGCGGATTTCGTCGTACATACCGCGAATCTGGAAGAGGGGCGTCGTGTACGTGATGTACGCGCCCGCTTCGCGGCCTTGCGGCGTCGTGCCGTTACCGTTCCAGTTCGTCGCGTTCGAGAGCGAGTACTGACCGTAGAAGTCGAAGCCCGCGAACTTCGGCGACTGGTACGAAATGTTGTTGCTCGACTGCGGCCAGTTGCGGCCACGCACCAGCGATGCGGACGACCAGTTCGACTGACCGAACGGATCGAAGTCCCATACGCCGTTGGCGATGAAGAGTTCACGACCCAGCAACAGCGTACCGAACTGATTGTTCGCGATACCGACCGTCGCCCAGCGATTGAAGAGGCCGCCGCCGCCCGGGCCTTGACCCGTCATGGTGTTGAAGCTGCCTTCCAACTGGAACACGGCGCGATAGCCGCCGCCCAGATCTTCGACGCCCTTCAAACCCCACAAGCTCGTGCCCCAATCGCCGCTTTCCGCCTTGAAGCGGTGCGAAGAGCCGGTGGCGGGCGCGCCGGCCGGACCGGTCGGCACACCGTTCATGTATTCGAGCCCCGCGTCCAGGCGGCCATACAGCGTCACGCTGCTCTGAGCGTGCGCCCCCGCGCTGAACGCCAGCAGTGCTGCCGACGCGAGCAAAGCTTTCTTCATCATCTCCTCCAACCCTGTCAAGAAATAGAACCCAAGTGCTGCTGTGTGGTTCGATGCGAGCGCACCCAACCGAAAATGTTTTCAGAGGAAGGACACGCGCGGGCTGTAGTGCTAGTGACGATTCGCACGTCGTGGGCGCGAATCTGACCCCGATCCGTCGATCGGTGCCGTTCCTCAGTTTCTTTTGGACTTTTGAAGTAAAACTACTTTTTGTGTACTTCGTTTTGGTACTTTCGTTACCAATTTAACAAATTACGTTATGGTCGCCAAAGAAAAATGACGATCGCCGACCGTTTGTGTCAAAAATGCAATGCCCATGTGCTAGGCAGTCGACCCACAGGATGGGAAATACGCCGCAAAGCCTTATTCCATCAGGGCTTCAGCGGCATGTAAGTTTCGGGGTCAGGTTTGTCGCCTATTGACGCGCGCTCGCCGCGGCGCTAGGTCGAGTCAGGGCGCGAAAGAGGTCTAAAGCCTTGCGGCCGGGCGTAAAAAAAGCGCCTCACGGACGCTTTTTTTGGAGTGGAAGGCTGCTTCCGGCAGCGATCGCTTACTTCAGGCTGCCCGACAGAAACTGCTTCAGGCGCTCGCTCTTCGTGTTGCCGAACACGGCATCCGGATGGCCTTCTTCCTCGATGCGCCCCTGATGCAGAAACACCACATGGTTCGACACGTTGCGCGCGAACGCCATCTCGTGCGTGACGACGATCATCGTGCGGCCTTCCTCGGCGAGCGTCTGCATCACCTTCAGCACTTCGCCGACGAGCTCCGGATCGAGCGCGGAGGTCGGCTCGTCGAAGAGCATGACATCGGGATGCATCGCGAGCGCCCGCGCGATGGCCACGCGCTGCTGCTGCCCGCCCGACAGATGCGACGGGTACTGCTTCTCCACGCGCGGCGCGAGCCCGACTTTCTCCAGATAGGTACGCGCGCGCTCCTCCGCTTCTTTCCGCGAAAGTCCGAGCACGTTGACGGGCGCCTCGATCACGTTCTCCAGCACGTTCATGTGCGACCAGAGATTGAAGTGCTGGAAGACCATCGACAGTTTCGAGCGAACCTGCCGCAATTGCTGCGCGTCCGCCGCCTTCAGCGCGCCGGTCTTGTCCTTCATCGTGCGGACTTCTTTCCCGTCGACGAAGATGCGCCCCTGATTCGGCTGTTCGAGAAAGTTGATACAGCGCAGCATCGTGCTCTTGCCCGAGCCCGACGACCCGATGATGCTGATGACGTCGCCGGCCTTCGCCTTCAGCGACACGCCCTTGAGAACTTCGTTGCTGCCGTACTGCTTGTGAATGTCATCGACGAAAAGCTTGTGCTGCTGGGAAATCATGAACGGTCCTTGAGCGGCGGTGAACTTATTTGCCTTGCGGCCGCAAATAAGCGAGCCAGCGATGCTCGGCGCGGCGGAACAGCCACACGAGCGCGAACGAAATGCAGAGGTAGAGCAGGGCGGCGAGGCCGAACGCCTCGAACGACTGATACGTCGCCGAGTTGACATCGCGCGCGATCTTGAGGATGTCCGGCACGGTCGCCGTGAACGCGACGGTGGTCGCGTGCAGCATCAGAATGACTTCGTTGCTGTAGTAAGGCAGCGCGCGCCGCAACGCCGACGGAAGAATCACGCGCCGATACAGCGTGAAGCTCGACATGCCATACGCGCGCGCGGCTTCGATTTCGCCGTAGGGCGTCGCCTTGATCGCGCCGGCGAAAATCTCGGTGGTGTAGGCGCACGTATTCAGCGTGAACGCGAGCAGCGTGCAGTTCATCCCGCTTCTGAAGAACTCGGAAAGCAGCATGTGATCGCGCACGACCTGGAGGCTATACAGGCCCGTGTAGCAGAGCAGCAATTGCACATAGAGCGGCGTGCCGCGAAACACGTAGGTATAGAGCCACACCGAACGCGAGAGCAGCTTGTTCTTCGACACCCGCGCGACCGCGAGCGGCACCGAAAGACAAAAGCCGAGGCCGATGGAGATGACGAGCAGCCACATCGTGATCGCGAGACCGGTGATGCGGTAGCCGTCGGTGAAGAGGTAATTCTTCCAGTATTCCTGGATGATTTCGATCATGATCCCTGCCGCCCTGTAATGGACCGATTAGAGGTCGGCCTTGCGCACGCCGATGGAATAGCGCCGCTCCAGCCAGATCAGCACGAGATTCGAGATCGTGGTGATCGCGAGATAGATCGCGCCCGCGAGCAGCGTGAAGAAGAAGAAACGCAGCGTGCCCTTGCCCGCGTCCTGCGAGGCCTTGACGACGTCCGCGAGACCGATGATCGACACGAGCGCCGTCGCCTTGACCATTACCTGCCAGTTGTTGCCGATGCCCGGCAGCGCGAAACGCATCATCTGCGGAAACATGATGCGCGCGAAGGTCTGCCACGGCGTCATGCCGTAGGCCGCGCCCGCTTCGAGCTGGCCGCGCGGCACGGAAAGAAACGCGCCGCGGAAGGTTTCGGTGAAATACGCGCCGTAGATGAAGCCGAGCACCAGAATGCCGGCGAGGAACGGATCGATGTCGATCTGATCCCAGCCCATCGCGTCGGTGAAGAGATTCAGCCAGATCTGGATGCTGTAGAAGAGCAGCAGCATCAGCACGAGATCGGGCACGCCGCGGATGAGCGTCGTGTAGACGGTGCCGACGCCCGACGCGACGCGGTTCTTCGACAGCTTCGCCGCCGCGCCGATCAGGCCGATCACGAAGGCGAACACGAGCGACAGCACCGCCAGCTTGACGGTCTGCCAGGTGCCCGCGAGGATCAGCGGACCGTAGCCTTGCAACATGGTGATTCCTTGGTAAGGTGCCTGACGTGCATGGAGTGTGACGAGCGCGGCGGTCGGTATTCTAGATGGCCAAAATTGCGAGCAGCCGCTGCTGCTAACCCTGCCAACGTTTCCGATGCGTTTTTCCGGCGCATCGCGGCGCGTTCCGGCGTCTCGCGGGCGTTCCCAACCCGTCGCCGCCCGGAAAAGCGCGGTATTTTACCCGAAGCCGGCCAGGGCGCGAGTTCGAAGCAGGATGTGTCCGATTACATGCATCAGCGGAACGATGTAGTGCCGTGGCGCGCGTTGTTTCGGAAGGGCGTCGCCCTTACATTCTCTCCATCGCAAAACAACGCCTTGGGCGGGAGCAAATACCATGATCGAGATTCGCCGCAGCAACGAACGGGGTCACGCCAACCACGGCTGGCTCGACTCGTATCACAGCTTCTCCTTCGCCGATTACTACGATCCCGAGCACATGCACTTCGGCGCGCTGCGCGTGATCAACGAGGACCGCGTCGCGGGCGGACAGGGCTTCGGCGCGCATGGCCATCGCGATATGGAAATCGTGAGCTACGTGCTCGAGGGCGCGCTCGCGCATCGCGACAGCATGGGCAACGGCTCGACGATCCGTCCCGGCGATGTCCAGCGCATGAGCGCCGGCACCGGCGTGCGCCACAGCGAATTCAACGGTTCGCCGACGGACACCGCGCACTTCCTGCAAATCTGGATCATTCCGGATGCGCCGGGCGGCGCGCCCGGGTATGAGGAAAAGCGCTTCGCCGACGATGAAAAGCGCGGCCGCCTGCGGGTGATCGCATCGCCGGAAGGCACCGACGGTTCGGTGAAGATCGGCGCGAACGCGCGCATCTTCGCGGGACTTTTCGACGGCGACGAGCGCGCGGACTTCGACGTGCCGGCGGGCCGCCGCGTGTATGTGCATGTGGCGCGCGGCGCGGTGACGGTCAACGGCGAAGCGCTCGGCGCGGGCGACGCCGTGAAGCTCGAAGACGTGTCGAAGGTGACGATCGAGAAGGGCGATAACGCGGAAGTGCTGCTGTTCGACCTCGCCTGATCGTTCCACTGATGTAAAGAAGGCCGCGGAGCGCATGCTCCGCGGCCTTCTTTCATGCGCCGAGACGGCTTACGGCTTGGCCGTGGCGGATGCGCCCGCCGCCGCGCCCGGTGCGCCGTCCGGGCCGCCGCGGTGCTTGCCCCAGCGCTCGTGCATCTTCTGCTCGTGCTCGCGCATCTTCGCGAAGTGCTTCTTCAGCGCCGTGCTGACCGTCGTCTTCTGCTGGTCGTTCAACGCGTTGTAGAAGTTCAACCACGCGGTCGCGGTCTGCTCGCGCAACTGCTCGTTCTGCTGCTCGATCTTCTGATGCGCGGCGTGCATCGCGTTCAGGTCGAGGATCGGCTGGTTTTCCATCGACTTCATCTGATCGTGCATCTGCCTGAAGCTTTCGCGCATCGCCTGACGATTCTGCTTCATCGTCGTGAGCGCGGTCTGCCACAGCTTTTCCTGATCCGAGTTTAGCTTCAACTGGCCGTGCAGTTCGTCCAGCTGCTTCTGCATCCGCATTTCCATGCGGTGGCCGCCGTGACCGCCGGGGCCGCCCATCATGGCCGGACCGCCCGGAGGCGGCGGGGGCGGCGCGTCGTTCGTCGCGGCGTAGGCCGTGCCGAACGTCAGCGCGATTGCGGCAGCGGCGGCGGTGAGGATGCGATATTGCTTGGCCATCTTGGTACTCCCTTGATTGTTTTCGAAGCCGAAGCCGCGAAACCTGCATCGACGTACGGGTTGATGCGTGGAGGTCTCGCGCTTGTCGGTGAGACACAGCGTAGGGGTTCGCCGTGCACGGCGTGTTACGGCATGGTTTAGGCTTGTTACGCAGGTTTACGCCTCGCTTTCGTCGTAACACCCCGTAACCCTTATGGCAGGCCTGTCATCAATCGAGGTCTGACGCACGCGCTAAACTCCATTCCATGACTACGCAAATACTTGTCGTCGACGACGACGCCGAACTGCGCGACCTTTTGCGCGACTATCTGGTCCGGCAGGGCATCGAGGTATCGGTGCTGCATGACGCCGGCGGTCTCGAACGCCGCATCGAACGCGAGCGGCCCGATCTCATCGTGCTCGACCTGATGATGCCGGGCGTCGACGGGCTGACCGCGCTCAAAGCATTGCGCGCATCCGGCGACGACATCCCCGTCATCATGCTGACCGCACGCGCGGACGACGTCGACCGCATCGTCGGCCTCGAACTCGGCGCGGACGATTACCTCGGCAAGCCGTTCAATCCGCGCGAACTGCTCGCGCGGGTGCAGGCCGTGCTCCGCCGCCGCCGCACGATTCCGTCCGCCGCGCCGGAGCAGCGCGAACCGTATTCGTTCGGCCGCTTCAGGCTCGACTTCCAGTCGCGCACGCTGCAACAGGACGACAGGCCGCTCACGCTGTCGGGCAGCGAATTCGCGCTTCTGAAAATTTTCGTGAACAACCCGATGCGCACGCTCACGCGCGAGCGCCTGCTCGAACTGCTCCACGGTCCGGAGTACGACGGCACCGATCGCGGCATCGACGTGCAGGTGTGGCGCCTGCGCCGCATCCTGGAAACCGATCCGTCGGCGCCGCGCTTCATCCAGACGGTGCGCGGACGCGGTTACGTGTTCGTGCCGGACGGCGAGCAAAATGCGCCGGGCAATTGACACGCTGTTCGGCCGGCTGGTCGTCATCGTCATCGGCATGCTGGTGTTGTCGCATGTCGCGTGGTTCGCGATCATCCGCTTCGAGCGCGATAACGTGCAGACGCGCTTCGCCGTCGAGGAGGCCGTGTTCCTGGTCGAGGCGGTGCGCCAGCACATCGCCAATACGCCGGATCAACCGCTGCCGCCGCGCGTGCGCCTCGTGGCGCTCGATAGCCCGGACGTGCCGAAGCAGCCGGACGAGGGCACGCCGCCGCCACTGCAGCGCTTTGTCGAGGATCTGAAAGACCGTTTGCCCGACGGCACCGACGTGCGTCTTAACGAGCCCGGCGGCCCGCCGAGCGTCTGGGTGCACGGCGCGAAGGACGCAGGCTGGGTCGTCGTGCCGGTGCAGCCGCTGCGTCCGCCGCGCTCGCGCGACCGCATGCTCGTCTGGCTCGCGCTGATCTTTTCAACCGCCGTGCTCGCCGCGCTTTTCGGCGCGTGGCAGTTGCAGTCGCCACTGCGCGCGCTCGCGCAGGCGGTCGGGCGCTTCGGACGCGGCCAGCCGACGCCGCCCGTGCCGGAGCGCGGTCCGCGCGAATTGCGGCAGCTCACGCACGGCTTCAATCAGATGGTCCGCGAGGTCTCGCAGACGGAGAACGATCGCGCCGTCATGCTTGCAGGCGTCGCGCACGATCTGAAGACGCCGCTCGCGCGCCTGCGTCTGCGCGCCGAAATGATGGACGACGACAAAATGCGCGACGGCGTCGTGCGCGATGTCGATTCGATGGCGCATATCGTCGACCAGTTCCTCGTGTTCGCGCACGACCGCCCGGACGGCAGCGAGCCGGTTCCCGTCGACGAGCAGTGCGAGCGGATCGCGCGGGCGTATCGCGCGGTGTCGCCGGACGCGCAGCCGATCCGCCTGAAGCTCGAAGCGGGGCCCGCTTTCGCGCTGCCGGCGGCGTCGCTGGACCGGTTGTTGTCGAATCTGCTGGATAACGCCCATGCATACGGCGCGCCGCCGGTCGTCATCGAGACGCGGCGGGAAGCCAAGGGCTGGGTATTGTCGGTGTCCGATCACGGCAAGGGCATCGCGCCGGACGATCTCATCAAGGCGAGCCGGCCTTTCGTGCGGCTCGATCCGGCGCGCGGCGGCAGCGGCCACAGCGGGCTCGGACTCGCGATCGTGGAGCGGCTCGCGCGACGTGCGGGCGGCGAGTGCGAGATCGGCAATCGTGCCGACGGCGGATTGCAGGTCACGATGACCTTTCCGTTCGACAGCGCCACGCGGCCGGTGCAGGAGCGCCGCGCCGGGTCGCAGCACGAAGAGCGCGCGCTGTAACGGCGCGCTCGGTCAGAGAGGCGGAGCGGCGTCAGTCGAACAGGGTTTCGAGCGCGGACGCCGCTTCGCTGTCCACCGTGTTGTACGTCACCGTCGACGCCTCGAAGATGTAGTGCGTCGTGTACTTGCCGAGGCGCGAGAGAATCTCCTCCTGAATCACCTCGGGCGCGAGATCGATCTTCAGGAACCACGTCGTCGACGACAGCCGCGTCTGAAAAGAGCCGTACTCGGCGAGCAGGTGGTCGAACGTTTCTGCGTCCTGATCCCGGCACACGATGACCAGATTTCCCTTCATGCAATCCTCCCGATTCACGCCAGCGGCATTCGATTTCGAACATCGATGATACCTGCGCGATGCGTGCGCGTCGCGGCACGCGCATGACCGTGCGGTGACTCGACGCGCCGGTTCGGCCGGCTACTTGCCGGCCAGCGTGTCTTCGGGATGCCGGGTGGACGGGCCTGGATCGGCGGGGCGCACTTCGCTGCGGTCGCGCCCGCGCGATTTCGCCTCGTAAAGCGCGAGGTCGGCGCGCGAGAGAATCCATTCGAGCGCGTCGTCGGGCGCGAGCTCCGTGATGCCGATGGATACCGACAGCGCCGCGTCGTCCGGCAGATGCGCGCAGTGCTCGTGATGGAAGCGCTTCCGCAGGCGCTCAAGCACGGCGTGCGCGTCGGCGAGCGGGGTTTGCGGCAGCAGGATGCCGAATTCCTCGCCGCCGAGCCGCCCGATCGCATCGCTCGGACGAAGCTGCGCACGGCACACTTCGACGAAATGCTCCAGCGCGCGATCGCCCGACGCGTGCCCGAAGCGGTCGTTGATCTGCTTGAAGTGATCGAGATCCGCGATCGCCACCGACAGCGGGGTGCCGACCGAGCGCGCGAGCTCCACTTCGTGACGCAGCGTGTCGAGGAAATAGCGGCGCGAGAGGGCGCCGGTGAGCGCGTCGTGGCGCGCTTCGGCCGAAAGCAGCGTATTGGCCGACTGGAGCTGTTCAGCGAGATCGCGGGTCGCGCGGTGCAGGCGCCGCTCACGCGAATACGACGTCGCGATCACGATCGCGAGCGTCACGACGCCGAGCATCGTCAGGAACACGAGGAAGCGGTCGCGGCTGTGATTGCGGCTGATCTCCGGCCAGCTCGTGAGCGGATGCACGATATGCGCCGACAGTCCCGAATTGAGACCCGTGCGCTCGTCGTAGAGCGAAGGCACGTTGCTGCCGTTCGCGGCGTAGAAGGTTTGCGCGAGCGCGGGCGCGAGCCAGTGCTCCGAGGCGCGCATCTGCTCGCCGATGTGCGCGATGCGCAGCTCCGGAAACGACTCGCGCCGATAGTGCTCGACGCGTTCGCGCTCCGTCATGCGCGCGATGGGCGCATTGGGCATCGCCTGGTATTCGAGCCGGCCGTCGTGCGCCATCACGACGACGCCGTTTTCATCGGTCACGAAGGTGCCGGCGCGCGACACCCAGTGCCGCAGCCGGTCGATGCTCACTTTGGCGATCACCGCGCCGACCAGGATGCCGTCTTCGTAAGCGGGCGCCGCGATGAAGATGCCCGGCTCGCCGGACAGCCGCCCGACGCCGTACATCTCGACGAAGCCGCCGAGCAGCGCGCGGGCGACATAGCCCCGGGCGCTCATGTCGTAGCCGATGAAGCTGTCGTCGTCGGCGGCGTTGCTCGACGCAATGCAGAAGCCGCGCTCGTTGACGAGCCAGATCGAGTCGAGGCCGGAGAAGCCCTGCGCGTCGTGCAGGAAGTGATTGACCTTTTCGAGCGCGGGGCGCGCGGTCCAGTCCTTGCGGCGTTCGAGTTCCGTCCCGGCCGGGTTCGAGGCATAATTCCGCGACTCCGCGAGCGCGCGCTGCGTGAGGTCCATCTGCGCGAGCGTGGCGGGAATGGCGCGCGACATCGCCAGATCGCTCGCGATGATCTGCGCCATGTTGTCGACGATCGACCCCGCCATCTGACGCTCGGTACGCACCGTCGCCGTCATCTCCTGTTGTACCATTCGGTCCGACAACAAGCCGGCGGCCACCCAGCACGCGCACGCCAACGCGGCGATGCCGAGCGTCGCGATCACACGGTGCAGGATGAGTTTGTTCATCGGACGCGCGCGCATGGGAGGTTCACGCGAGACAAAGGTCACATGCGCCATGCCGGCCATTCGGCGCGGTGTGCACATGGCGGTCGACGCGGGCGTGTGGATTGCAGCGCGTGATGTCTGCCGTATTCCGGCTTGTGCTCGCAACGGGGCGGCGGGCGCGGCTCAGGCGGTTATTCGGCTCGGATCTGGCGTCTCGCATCGCATCGGCGCTCAAATTATTGTTTGTGATAAGCCCAGATTGGACGATGTTTTTTGCCGCCTATCAAGCGCCATGTCACGGCGTGCGACGTCTGTCCAACACAACGGACGCGCGCCGGGCGCACGCGCTGGCGCTTCTTCGTCGAGTAGCGGCGAGCCGCAGCCAAACTGAAAGGAAGCGAAAGCACGAGCGCCGGGCGCATTCGACGCGGGCTGCCCTTCATTTTGCCCGTGCCGTGCCGAAGAGCAACAGAAACATCGCATGATTCGCGTGCCGGACCGCATGAAGGTTGTGCCTGTCACGCGGGTTGGTGTAGTGTCGCGCGGTTCAGAACGGGGATCGTCTGACGCGGCGACTGCCTGGCGCCGCGCTGCGAGCTGAACGTGTCGTCGTTTCGGCGGCTCCGTGCGTTGAGCATGGGGTCGTCCCGGGCAGAGGCTTCTTGCCCGCCTGACGGTTATCTGCCGTCAGAAGCAACATCCCGCGCCCGGCGCGGTCGGAACAAAGCCTTACGGGGAGGGCCTTGCATGGAATTTGGTTTCAATCTGAATCGCACGGCGAATGCGTCGGCGTGGCGGATCCTGCCCAACCGCTGGGATTTCGTCGCGTTCCCGATGATCATCTGCATCATCGCGCTCGCCGCAGTCGGTTTCCACGAGACCCTGGCGCCGATCTCGACCCTGCAGACCCAGGCGATCTCGCTCGACCCCGCGAATCTCCCCGAATACGCGTTGCGCACGACCTTGCGCATGCTGCTGGCGATGGTCGCGTCGCTCATTTTCACGCTGATCTACGGCACGCTCGCGGCGAAGAGCCGGCGCGCGTCGATCGTGCTCGTGCCGATTCTCGACATTCTCCAGTCGGTGCCGGTGCTGGGCTACATCTCGTTCACGGTGACGTTCTTCCTCGCCATGTTCCCGGGGCGCGTGATCGGCGCCGAATGCGCGGCGATCTTCGCGATCTTCACGAGCCAGGCGTGGAACATGACGTTCAGCTTCTATCAGTCGCTGCGCACGGTGCCGCGCGATCTGGACGAAGTCTCGCGCGGTTTTCATCTCACCAACTGGCAGCGCTTCTGGAAGCTCGAAGTGCCGTTCTCGATGCCGGGCCTCATCTGGAACATGATGATGTCGATGTCGGGCGGCTGGTTCTTCGTGGTCGCCTCCGAGGCGATCACGGTCGGCAACCGCACGATCGTACTGCCGGGCATCGGCGCGTATCTCGCGACCGCCATCGGCGAGCGCAATCTCTCCGCGATCGGCTGGGTGATTCTCGCGATGACCGTCGTCATCCTGGCCTACGACCAGTTGATGTTCCGCCCGCTCGTCGCGTGGGCGGACAAATTCCGCATGGAGAACACGAGTTCCGGCGACGAGCCGAAGTCGTGGCTGCTCGACCTGATCCGCCGCACGCGCCTGATTCACCGTCTGCTGGTTCCGGCCGGCTGGATCCTCGCGAAGGCGGCGCGCGTGCCCATCAAGCTGCCGTCGCTGCAGGGCGCGCTGGAAAACGTCGGCCTGCCGCTGCGCGCGAAGGTGCCGTCCACGCGCGCGGGCGATATCGCGTGGGGCACGGCCGTGCTGCTAGTTACGGTGTTCGTCGTGTGGAAGGTCGCGTCGTTCGTCGCGACGGGCGTCACGTGGAGCGAAGTCGGCCACGTGTTCGTGCTCGGCTTCATCACGCTCTTGCGCGTGGTCGTGCTGATCGCGATCGCTTCGGTGATCTGGGTGCCGCTCGGCGTGCTGATCGGCCTGCGCCCCGCGCTCGCCGAGAAGATCCAGCCGCTCGCGCAGTTCCTAGCCGCGTTCCCGGCGAACCTGCTGTTTCCGGTGTTCGTCGTCGTGATCGTGCGCTGGCATCTGAACCCGGATATCTGGCTCTCGCCGCTGATCGTGCTCGGCACGCAGTGGTATATCCTTTTCAACGTGGTGGCGGGCGCGTCTTCCTACCCGAACGATTATCGCGAGGCCGCGACCAACTTCCAGATTCGCGGCTGGCAGTGGTGGAAGAAGTGCATGCTCCCCGGCATCTTCCCTTACTACATCACCGGCGCGATCACCGCTTCGGGCGGCGCGTGGAACGCGAGCATCGTCGCGGAAGCGGTGTCGTGGGGCAAGACGGAGGTTGTCGCGCATGGTCTCGGCGCGTATATCGCCCAGACGACCGCCGCGGGCGACTATCCGAAAATCATTCTTGGCATCGCCGTGATGTCGCTGTTCGTCACGCTGTTCAACCGACTGTTGTGGCGCCCGCTATACGCCTACGCCGAAGCAAGACTCCGGCTGGATTGAGGACGAGTTCCGATGCAGAACCTGAAAACTACGCAGACGTCCGCTGCGCAAGACTCGCGGCGACCCCAGGGCACGCCGCCGCGTCTCGGCGCGGAAATCCTGCGCGTCGCGAACGTGAGCCGCGGCTTCAACAAGACGCAGGGCGAACTGCTCGTGCTCGACGATGCGAATCTCTCGCTGCGCGAAGGCGAGATCGTCGGATTGCTCGGACGTTCGGGCTCGGGCAAGTCGACGCTTTTGCGCATCATCGCCGGGCTGATCGAGCCGACGGGCGGCGAAGTCACTTATCTGAACGAGCCGTTGCGCGGTCCCGCGAAGGGCGTCGCGATGGTGTTTCAGACCTTCGCGCTGTTTCCGTGGCTGACCGTGCTGCAGAACGTGGAAGCGGGTCTGGAAGCGCAAGGCGTGGCCGCGCGCGAGCGGCGCGAGCGCGCGCTGGCCGCGATCGACCTGATCGGTCTCGACGGCTTCGAGAACGCGTATCCGCGTGAATTGTCGGGCGGGATGCGTCAGCGCGTGGGTTTCGCACGGGCACTGGTCGTCGATCCGACCTTGCTGTTGATGGACGAGCCGTTCTCCGCGCTCGACGTGCTCACCGCCGAAAACCTGCGCACCGACCTGCTCGATTTGTGGACGCAAGGGCGCATGCCGATCAAGTCGGTGCTGATCGTCACGCACAACATCGAGGAAGCGGTGTTCATGTGCGACCGCATTCTCGTGCTGTCGTCGAATCCGGGCCGCGTGATGGCCGAGATCAAGGTGCCGTTCAAGCATCCGCGCAATCGCCTGGATCCGGCGTTCCGGCGTCTCGTCGACGATATCTACGCGAAGATGACCGCGCGGCAGATGGGCGAAGCGAAGAAGAAGGGGCTGGAGTTGGGAAGCTGGCTGCCCGAAGTCTCGACGAACCTGATGGCGGGTCTCATCGAAACGCTCGCGGCCGAGCCGTACCACGGCCGCGCGGACATGCCGGAAATCGCGCGGTCGCTGCATCTCGAAGTGGACGATCTCTTCCCGATCGCGGAAGTGCTGCAACATCTCGGTTTCGCGGACGTGCGCGAGGGCGACATCTATCTGACGCCGCAGGCGCGCGTGTTCGCGGAGTTCGGCACGCAGGAGCGCAAGATGATGTTCGCGGAGCATCTGCTGCGGCACGTGCCGCTGGCGGCGCGGATCAAGAAGGTGCTGAACGAGCGGCCTGGGCATCGCGCGCCGCGCTTGCGCTTCGAGCAGGAACTGGAGGACTTTCTCTCCGACAAGGCCGCGCAGGAAACGCTCGATGCGGTTATCGACTGGGGCCGCTACGGGGAAATTTTCTCGTACAACGATCAGACCGAGATGCTGAGCCTGGAGGACGTGGAGGCTTGAGTTTCCTGTGGATGCAAGCACGTGAAGCGCGGTTGCCGGCGACGGCGCCGCGCTTTTTCTTTGCGCGTTGGCCGTTTGGCTGAATGTTCGCGCGGTGCGTTGAATCGTACCGTTTTCGTCTTGAACAGTGTTGCTGCGTGTGTAAAGCTACACACGCAGCGTTCGGAGACGAGATGGATTCATCGCGCTTGATACGAATGCTGCTGGATGACGGGTGGCACTTGGACCGAATTGTCGGCAGTCACCATCATTTCAAACGTCGGGGAAATATGAGCTTGGTCACGGTGCCTCATCCCCGAAAAGATCTTTCCATTGGAACGGTAAGAAGCGTCCTCAAGACGGCCGGGTTGCTCAACCGGCTGTACTCTTCATAACGGAGATTCGAAAGTGGAATTCCCAGTCGCCATTCACAAAGACCCGGACAGTTGCTACGGCGTTACCGTGCCTGACATTCCCGGCGTTTTTTCTGCGGGAGAGACGGTCGACGAGGCAATTAAAAATACGAAGGAGGCAATCTACAGCCACGTCTCGATTCTTATAGAGGACGGTTTGGACGTTTCGCTGGTGCCTTCCCCGATTGAAGATCTGATGCCGAACCCCGACTTCGCCACGGCAATCTGGGCCTACGTCGAAGTCGATCTCTCGAAGCTCGACTCGCGTCCCGAGCGCATCAACATCAGCCTGCCGCGATTCGTGCTGCGCAAGATCGACAGCTACGTCGAGGCGCGCCACGAAACCCGCAGCGGCTTTCTGGCGCGGGTCGCGCTCGAAGCGATCGCGAACGGCTGAGACCGCAAAAAAGCGCGGCGCTCGTGACGAGCGCCGCGCGTTCGATATCCAGCCGCGGGAAACCTACTGCAGATTCCCCCAACGCTCGACGGCCGGTTCCGCCGACGCCCATTTCCATCCTTCGGATTGCTGGCAGGCCGTAGCGACGAACCACTCGGCGGGCGCTTTCGCATCGTCGCCATCGACGACCGAGAACGCGAATTCCTTGCAGCTCGCGAGCGCGCTATTGAACTCGCGCAGCACGCGCACCTCGCCGTGGCCGTTCTCGACCGGCAACGTATGCTTGACCTTCCATGGCCGCGTTTCGCCGACCTGCGACATGCCCGCCGTCACCGCGATCATGACCTGCTGATCCTGATGCAGCGATTTCATCGTGCGCGCGACGAGTTCGTCGGTGGCGGCCTGCACCGCGATGCCGACGCCCAGGCCCACAGCCGGGTTCGTCGTGAACGCGCCGGTCGCGACGCCCGCCACCGCACCCGTCGCGGCGCCGATCGATGCGCAGCCGCTCATCGTCACGCACGCGGCCGCGCCGGCAGCGACGAGCCCAAGACGCAGCGCAAAAGATACGTCGAAAGACAGCGTCATTGCAGCGCGCCCCAGCGCGGCGTAGCCGGTTCGGCCGACGCCCACTTCCACTTGTTGCCGTCGCGGCAAACCGATGCCACGTAGAACGCGCTGTCGGCGGGGCGGTCCTTGGTCGCGTCGCGATCGACGGAAAACACGATCTCCTTGCATTCGAGCACGCCGCTGCTGATGGTGCGGCTCACCGTCACGCGGCCTTTTTCGTCGTCCTCGATCGGCACTGAATGCACGGCCTTCCACGGCGCAACCGCGCCGACCGCGAGCGGACCGGCGACCGTCGCAATCTGATCCTGCGAGTAGGTATGCGCGACGCGCTGCGTGTACTGCACGCCCGCGCGCGCGGCGGCGACCGCGCCGAGGCCGATGCCCGTTGCGACGGCGGCGTTGCTGGTGACACTGTTTGCCACCGCGGCGCCCGCGATACCGGCGCCGGCCGTCGCGCCTTCGCTGTAGAGCGAATTGCATCCGCTGAGACTCACGCAAGCGATGGCGCCCGAAACGATCGCGGCGAGCGCGGCGGCACGCGACCCGCGCCGATGAACCCTGATCTGCATGTTGCTTTTCCTTCGTCTTCCGTTTCCCGACGCTTGCGATCGGGGTTCGAGGGGCTCGAATCTACTTGAGGTTCCGCCCTCAAGTCACCGCCCGGCAACGCGAAGAGACGAAACGCGCACGCGGGCTTCGCGCATTTTGAAGCATGCTTCTAATTACCGGTTTGAGAAAATTGCAAGAAATTGCAAGCGTGAAGAGCACGTTTTGATCCACGTATCGCTCCGTGCGCGAAAAAAAAGCGAGCGCGGATGTCTGCGCTCGCTTCCCGGTCATGCGGATATCGCCTCGGATACGCTTCAGCTTTCGCTATTCGACGACGCGTCGCTGCCCTCGGTGTCCTCGTTTTCGTACGCGCCCAAGCGGTTGTACAAAGTCTTCAGGCTCACCCCGAGCGCTTTCGCGGCGCGCCGCTTGTCGCCGCCGCAGTGTTTGAGCGTGCCGAGGATGATCTGCTTCTGCGCATCGGCGAGCGGCGTGCCGACCCAGACGTTCATCGCGTCGCCTTGCGTGACGGGCTTCTTCACGCGCGATGCGAGATGCGGATGCGCGATCTCCACCGTCTTCTCCGCCAGAATGAACGCGCGATAAACCGTGTTCTTCAGTTCGCGCACGTTGCCCGGCCACGAATACGTTCGCAGCACGTCGAGCGCGCGTTTGCTGAAGACCTTGTTCGTGCCCTCCTGCGCGTTCATTTCGGACAGGAAATGCTGTGCGAGCAGTTCGCGATCCGAATCGCGCTCGCGCAACGGCGGCGCGCGCAGCGGGAACACGGCGAGCCGGTACATGAGATCCTCGCGCAGGCCGTTTTCCTTCACGGCCGCGACAGGATCGCGGTTCGTCGCTGCGATCACGCGCACATCGGAGCTGATGAGATCGTTGCCGCCGACGCGAAAGAACGTGCCTGTTTCCAGCGCGCGCAGCAGCTTGACCTGGCGCACGGGCGACATCTCGGTCACTTCGTCGAGGAAGAGCGTGCCGCCGTTCGCATGCTCGAAATAGCCGATGCGTCCCTGCACCGCGCCCGTGAAGCTGCCTTTCTCGTGGCCGAAGAGCTCGGCCTCGATGAGATTGTCGGGAATCGCACCGCAGTTCACCGCGATGAACGGCGCGTCCTTGCGCGCGCTGTGGTCGTGAATCGTACGGGCGACGAGCTCCTTGCCTGTGCCCGACTCGCCGATGATGAGCGCGGTCGCATCGGTCGCGGCCACGCGCTCGATTTGCGCGTACAACTCCTGCATCACGGGCGACGAGCCATAGAGCAGTCCATAAGACTTCAAGCCCGGCACTTCCCCCGTGTTGCGTTTTCTTTGCGCGGGTGTATCGCCGACCGCGGCGGGCGGCTGATCCAGATCGGTTGACGCCATGTGTCCTGATCGTTCCTGAGTGCTGCGTATGTAGTGGGCGGGCGGCGGACTCGCGCGGGCGCTTCCGGTTGCGGTCGGCCTGGCGCGGCTCGGCGCGCGCGAGCGGCGCAACCGTGGATGACCGCGCGCATCGGCATATGACGCGCCCTTGCGCGCTGCCCTTGAGACTCACGCGATCCGTGAGCGTCGTTCCTGGTTGAGCGTCGGTCCAGGCGCGTCTGCATCGGCTGCTTGTTCAGAGCCGGTTCGTTGCAAACGCACCTATCTCATAAACGCTATTTAACCATTCGCAACGACATTGCGGCAATGCGCGGGCCGGCCGTTCGGCGCATTTTGTCTGCATCGCGCGGGCCCTCGCGGCGCTTCCGGAAAGGTTCTCCTTGCCGTACTGAAAATTTACAAGGCGACGGCGTAATTGTTACCCGATCGTCGGCGGGTTCGCCTCCCATCGGCAGTCCTGCGCGGTGTCGCCGGATCTGGCACGAAAGCTGCATGATAGGGCTCACATCGTGACTCATATTCGAAAAATTGCCGACGGGCGCGGTCTCGGAGGCGCGCACACGAGGATGGGCGAGAGAGGCAACGCATCATGGAAGACATTTTCAACTTCGACGGGGGCGCACATCCGCGCTCGATTCCCACGCGGCCGGCCCGGACCCGGAAGGAACTCACGGCCGGCGAGCCGATCGACATCTATCACTGGGCCGCTGTCGCGCTCGTGACCGCGCTGATGTGCGCGGTGCTAGGCTATGCGGCGGGCACGCCAGCGCTCGCGCGTGCCGCGAACGTGACGAGCCTCGTGTTCGGCGCGATGGGCGGCGCGTTGATGGCGAGCGGCGTCGTGCGCAGCCTGCGCGCGCGGAGCGCGGCGGGCGAGCGCCTCCGCGTCGCGGGCGTGCCGGTCGCCGAAACGCGCTGACGCGCGCCGACGATCCCGACAAACCCACTTGGGCGAGGACTACATTCCATGAGTCAAACGACTGTCCAGCTTGCGTTGGGCAAGCAAAAGATCATCGAAGACATCAAGGTGCTGCTGAACGACGCGGAGGAATTGCTGCGCTTGTCGGCGACGCTGCCAGGCGAGGGCGTCGATGCGCTGCGCTCGCGTCTGCGCGATCACGTCGATTCGGCGCGCGGCGCGCTCGAAGATGCACAGGCGAGTGTGCAAAGCCGATACCGCGCAGGCGTCGATTGCACCGAGAAATACGTGAAGGACAATCCCTGGCAATCGCTCGGCATGGCGGCGGGCGTCGGTTTTCTGGTGGGACTTCTGGTTTCGCGGTGATTTACAGCTTTATCGCTCCGGCCGGCTTTCCTGACAGCGGCGATTTTCATTAGACGAAGGAGAGAACACAAATGGCACGGCCTTCAATCGGAATTTTCGGCGCGCTGTTCGCGCTAGGCGGCGTTCTCGCATGGAAGTGGGTGCAGTCTCAGGACGCCGGGCGGCGCACTGCACGCGATCTGAGCCGTTGGGAAGACGAGGGCGGCAAGGTGCTCACGCCCGCCACCGGCGCGAGCGGGCAGGCCGTAAATGGCCACGGTGCGGTCGGCGGCACCGCCGATGCATGGCATTTTCCGCGGAGTTGATTCACTTCAGACATTCGGCCGAATTAATGGTCCGATCAATCAAACGCACGCTGGACCAGCGTGCGTTTTCATCTTGATAAACGCTTATAATCAGTGAAACTTCGGCCATAAGTTGCCTAAATGGAAAAACTTACTTGGGCCGAATCAAGCGTGCAGAAATCGGAAATTATTTTATTTTTCGCGCATTCTGCGTGACGCCGATTATCTTTTTTCGGCCGTAACCGCGAATCGCACCGGCCCGTGCGGCAGCGCCGCCGCGCGGAGAAGACCACGCCGCCACCTGGCGTGTGACCCTGAAACGCTTAGGAAGAATTCGAAACGCAATGCCACACGTATTGATTGTCGATGACGATCCCAGTACCCGCGAGGCGCTAGCCGCGATCATCGGCGAAGACGGATTGACGACGGCCACCGCCAGCGATCTGCGCGAGGCGCGCATCCAGCTCGTGCGGCAAACGCCGGACGTCGTATTCACCGATCTCAAACTGCCCGATGGCACGGGCGTCGACCTGTTCGAGGATCTCGATCCGCGCTCGGGCGTCGAGTTCATCGTCATTACGGGACACGCGACGGTGGAATCCGCCGTCAGCGCGCTCAAGATGGGCGCCGCCGACTACCTCGTCAAGCCGATCAACATGCAGCGCGTGAAGGCCATCCTTTCGCGCCTGCCGCGCGCCGGCGACCTGAAAGCGGAAATCGGCACCTTGCGCGGCGAATTGCGCCGCATGGGCCGCTTCGGTCTGATGCTGGGCAATTCACCTGCCATGCAGACTGTCTACGACCAGGTCGGCCGCGTCGCGCCGACGGCGGCATCGGTGCTGCTCATCGGCGAGTCGGGCACCGGCAAGGAAGTCGCCGCGCAGACGCTGCACGAGCTCTCGCTGCGCCGCAAGCATTCGTTCATCGCGGTGAACTGCGGCGCGATCTCGCCGAACCTGATCGAATCGGAGATGTTCGGCCACGAGCGCGGCTCGTTCACGGGCGCGGATCGGCAGCACAAGGGTTATTTCGAACGCGCGAACGGCGGCACGCTGTTCCTCGACGAAATCACCGAAATGCCGATCGAGCTTCAGGTGAAACTGCTGCGCGTGCTGGAGACGGGCATGTTCATGCGCGTCGGCACGACCAAGGAAATCGAGACGGACGTGCGCCTGATCGCCGCGACCAATCGCGATCCCGAGCAGGCCGTGCTCGAAGGCAAGCTGCGCCTCGACCTTTATCACCGTCTGAACGTGTTCCCGATCAACCTGCCGCCGCTGCGCGAGCGCGGCAAGGACGTCGAGCTGCTCGGCCAGGCGTTTCTCGACGAACTGAACGCCCGGTACAACACGAAAAAGGATTTCCCGCCCGCCGTCCGCGAGATGCTGGCGTCGTACAACTGGCCCGGCAACGTGCGCGAACTGAAGAACTACGTGCAGCGCGCGTACATCATGTCGGCGTCGGACTCGGACAGCACCGCGACCGTGCCGCTGCAGATTTCGCTTTCGAAGCCGTCGGCGGGCACGGCGGTAACGATTCCGTTCGGCACGTCGCTCGCGCAGGCCGACCGTCAGCTCATTCTGGCGACGCTCGATCAGTGCGGCGGCGTGAAGACGCGCGCGGCGGAAATCCTCGGCATCAGCCTGAAAACGCTCTATAACCGGCTCGTCGAGTACGGCGAGGATGCGAACAAGGCTGCCGTCGGCGAAGGCGGCGACATAAGCGATTCCGACAGCGAAAATCCCTGAACTTCGCGTATCTTTAGACAAATCGACGCCTGCGGCTTGTAAAACCGCAGGCGTTTTTCATTGGCAGGCGCGTTTTCTACGCCGATAATGTCTCAGAAGCGAACGTAGCCGATGTGTCTCAGGGGCATGGCCCTTGCTGCCGATCGAATGACATCCGCGCAGTCGCGCCAGTGCGTGTCGCGGATGGGAAAAGTACGATCACAAGACCGCAAGGAGCCCATCATGTCACTCAACATGTCGATCCGCGCTTCCGACGATGCCCGTTTCGAAGCTCAGACGCCGCAGCCGCCGGACCCGCCGGTGACGCCGCCGGACCAGCCGCCGCCCACGCCGATTCCGCCCGACACCAATCCGGACCCGACGCGCGAGCCGCCCGAACCGCCGTCGCAGCCGATCGGCGATCCGCCGCCTGGACCGGGCGATCAGCCGCATGTGCAGTAGCGTGTCAGAACGATGTTGAACCGCAGACGTTGGACAATGCCCAGAATTCGTGCAAGGTTTGAATAAGTTTCCATCCCGGACGTAGGGATTACAACGGATGACGCAACGATGACCGGCGACACGTTCTGTCGCCGGTCGTTTTTTCTGAAGCCGCGCTCATCGCAGCGCATCGGTCCGACGCCGCCGACGTCACTATCGCGACGGCCTTCTTACCTGGAGGCATCATGAGGCATCCCGCACTTCGACGCTCCGCGCGTCATTCTTCCAAGCGCGAAGCGCGCGCCGAAGCCGCCAAGTCGGCCGGCACGCAGAGCGCGTCCGCACCGCCCGCCGAACACGATCCCGCCTCGCAGAACCGCCCCGCGCCTGGCGTACCGCCCGATGGCGAACACAATCAGGGCGGCGTGCGGCGCGAAGGAATCGACTATCAGCGCGATTTGGGCTCCGAGCAGGACTCGTGATTTCAGCCGGCGGCAGCATCCGGCAAAAGAACAAAAATTTCTACGCGGCGCGCCTTCGCCGCGTGTTTTCGTTCGTCCGTAACATCTCCATACAAACTTTCGTTTACAAAAACCAACAAAAAGGCACAGCTTTTGCATACCCTTGATCGCCAATTCGAGCATGCAACGACAACTGAGAGGTGATGCTGTAATGAGCAGATTGATCGTGGTATCGAATCGCGTCGCACCGATCCAGGAAGGCAAGCCCAGCGCGGGCGGCCTCGCGATCGGCGTGCTGGACGCGCTCAAGGAGACTGGGGGCGTGTGGTTCGGATGGAGCGGCGAGATCGTCGGCGAATCGGGCGCGCCTGTTCTGGAGAACAGCGGAAAAGTGACCTACGCGACCGTCGGCCTGACGCGCCGCGATTACGACCAGTATTACCGAGGTTTCTCGAACGCCACCCTGTGGCCGACTTTTCACTATCGCAACGACCTCTCGCGCTTCGATCGAGAGGAGTACGCGGGCTACATGCGCGTGAACGCGAGTCTTGCGGCCAAGCTGAAGACGCTGCTCAAGCCCGACGACATCATTTGGGTGCACGACTATCACATGCTCCCGTTCGCGCAGGAGCTGCGCAAGCTCGGCGTCGCGAATCCGATCGGCTTCTTCCTGCACATTCCGTTTCCGGTGCCGGAGATGATGCGTACGGTTCCGCCGCATGAGGAACTGATCGCGGCGATGTGCCAGTACGACGTCGTCGGCTTTCAGACGGATGCCGACAAGCAGTCGTTCATCGATTACGTGGAACGCACGAGCCGCGGCCACTACAACGACGACGACGGCATGCTTCAGGCCTTCGGCCGCATGCTCAAGGTGGGCGCGTATCCAATCGGCATTTATCCGGACGCCATCGCCAAGGCCGCCGAGCAGTTCTCGAACCGCAAGCCGGTGAAAAGCCTGCGTGACAGCATGCGCGGCCGCAAGCTCATCATGAGCGTCGATCGTCTCGACTACTCGAAGGGTCTCGTCGAGCGCTTTCAGGCGTTCGAGCGCCTGCTGCTGAATGCGCCCGGCTGGCATGGGCGCGTGTCGCTCGTGCAGATCGCGCCGCCGACGCGCTCGGACGTGCAGACCTATCAGCGCATTCGACAGAATCTGGAAGGCGAGGCGGGGCGCATCAACGGACGTTTCGCGCAGCTCGACTGGACGCCGATCCAGTATCTCAACCGCAAATACGAGCGCAATCTGCTGATGGCGCTGTTCCGGCTCTCGCAAGTCGGCTACGTGACGCCGCTGCGCGACGGCATGAATCTCGTCGCGAAGGAATATGTCGCGTCGCAGGATCCGGCCGATCCGGGCGCGCTCGTCCTGTCGCAGTTCGCGGGCGCGGCGGACCAGTTGCCGGGCGCGCTCGTCGTCAATCCGTTCGATCTGTCGCAGATGTCCGAAGCGCTGGAGCGCGCATTGTCGATGCCGCTCGCCGAACGCCAGGCGCGTCACGCCGACATGATGGCGCCGCTGCGCGAGAATAATCTTTCGGTCTGGCGCGATTCGTTCCTGTCGGACTTGCGCAGCGTCGCGACGGCGACTTCCGTCACGGAGAAAACCGTCAAGACCGTGAAGCAGGGCGCGTCCGAAGCCAAGCGGCCGGCCGCCAAGGCCTGAACGCTCCGATTCGCCGATAGAGAAGAACCCGCGCTTCGAAAGAAGCGCGGGTTTTTTTACGCGCGGAACGGGACTTGCGGATTCATCGTGGACACGAACGAAGGAGGTCATGATGAGCGGAAGCACATTGAACCCGCCCGAAGACGACGGCGCGGAATACGGCAAGGGACACGGCACCGGCGCGCTCGGCCCGAGCGACTCGTCGGATAGCGGCTCCGACGTGCAGGGCGAAAAGCGCTATCCCGGCGACATCGAGGACGAGCTCGACGCCCACGCGCTCGGGCAGTCCGAGGCGGAGCTGAACAGCGATACGGACCGCTTCGGCACGGGCGAGGCGGCATCGGCGGATGGCGACAACAATCTGGAAGCCGATGCCGACATCCTGCCCGACGAAATCGAGGACGAAACGCGCGATCTCCCCGACGAGGACGCCGACCCCGCAGCCGATCGATCCTGACACGCATCGGCTGAGGCACACTACAAGCGGCGCGCTCCGGACGGAGCGCGCCGCTTTTTACACGCGCTTCGCATCGCGGGGCTAACATCGTCGGATTGCTCCCAGTCACGCTCACGATGGATCAGGACGTCTCCGCCACACAATCCGCGCCCGTCGCATCGGGCCGCACGTCGCGCTTCGGCTGGCTTTCGTGGATCGTCGATCCCGTCATGCAATGGTCGCAGGACCACTGCCTGATGTTCTCGGCGGCGATCGCGTTCTTCGCCGCGTTCTCGCTTGCGCCGACACTCGTCATCGTGATCGCGGTGGCGAGCGTCTTCTTCGGCGCCGATGCCGTGCAAGGCAGGCTCTTCGACGAAATCAGCGGCGTCGTCGGCGTCGATGCGGCGCACGCGCTGGAAGCGATCGTCGCGAACGCGTGGCACGCGGACATCGCGCGCAGCACGGCGATCCTGTCGCTCGCGGGCGTGCTGATCGGCGCATCGGCGACATTCTCGTCGCTGCACAGCGCGCTCAACGTCATCTGGCCGACGCCCGCCGTGAGCACGCGCGAAAGCATCGTCACGCTGCTGCGCGTGCGGCTGATGTCGTTCGGGCTCGTGGTCGGTTCGGGTTTGCTGGTCGCGGTGCTGCTCGTGCTCGACGCGCTCGTCGAGTTGCTCGGACATTGGGTGCTGGGCGATGGCAGTCCGTTCGTCGTGCTCTCGGGGCTGACGCGACGCGCGATATCGCTCGGCGTGCTGATGATCGCCTTCACCGTGCTGCTCAAATTCCTGCCGACGACGCGCATGCTCTGGCGCGATGCCGCGCTCGGCGCCGCCGCCGCCGCGATGCTTTTCGAAGCCGGCAAGCGCCTCTTCGCGTTCTATCTCGCGCACGCGGGCACGGCGAACATGTTCGGCGCGGCCGGTTCGCTCGCGATCATCCTCATGTGGCTGTACTACTCGGCGGCGGTGTTTCTGCTAGGCGCGGAGCTAGCGGCGACGGCGGCGAGGAAGCGCACGCATCGCGCATCGGGCTGGCGTTGAGCATCAATGAAAGAGGCCGTCCGCGAAGGGACGGCCTCTTCAGCAGTTACCCGCTGTGATGGGTGAAACGCCTTACGCCTGACGACGCAATTCCGCAGGCGGCACCTTCATCAGATGGCGATACTTCGCTACCGTCCGGCGCGCGACGATCACGCCCTGATCGGCGAGCATCTTCGCGAGACTCACGTCGGAGAGCGGATCGCGCGTGTTCTCCTTCGAAATCATTTCCTTGAGCAGCGCGCGCACGGCCGCGGCCGAACACGTGCCGCCGCTTTCCGTCGACAGCTCGCGCGGGAAGAAGTGCTTGAACTCGAAGATGCCGCGTGGCGTCGCCATGTACTTGTTGCCCGTCGCGCGCGAGATGGTCGATTCGTGCAGGCCGAGTTCATCGGCGACATCGCGCAGCACGAGCGGCTTCAGCGCAATTTCGCCGTAATCGAAGAACGCCTTCTGATGCGACACGATGCATTCGGCCACGCGCTGAATCGTCGTGAAGCGCTGCTGCGCGTTGCGAATCAGCCAGCGCGCTTCCTGCAACTGCTGCGCGAGCGGCGAACGGCTCGCGCCGGCCGACTGCGCGAACAGTTCCGCGTACATCCGATGGATGCGCGCACGCGGCAACACCGCCGGATTGATCGTCACGACCCACTGCTTTTTCACCTGACGCACGATGACGTCGGGCACGACGTAGTTGTCCTCGCTCGACCCGTAGTTCTCGCCCGGTTTCGGATCGAGGCGGCGTACGAGCGCGCACGCGATGCGCAGTTCATCCGCGCTGCAGCCGATCTTCTTCTGCAGTTCCGCCTGCTCGCGGCGTGCGAGGCGCTCCAGATGATGCGCGACGATTTCCATCGCAACGGCGCGGCCCGGCGTGTCCTCGTCGAGCGCCTGGAGTTGGAGCGTCAGGCATTCCGAGAGATTGCGCGCGCCGACGCCCGGCTTGTCGAGCGATTGCACGAGCTTCAGCGCGATGTTGAGTTCGTCCTCGTGAAGCGCGGGTTCGATCTCCACGACATTCGCGAGGTCGCTCAAGTCCTGCCGCAGATAGCCGTCGTCATCGAGCGCTTCGATGATGAGCTGCGCGATGGCGCGATCGCGTTCGTTCAATTGATATAGGCGCAGCGCGTCGTGGAGCGTTTCGTGCAACGAAGGTTCGATGCGAACCCAGTCGGCGGGATCGGAACCTTCGCCGTCACCGTTGTTGCGCGACGCGCCGCGGCCGAACGGATCGGACGAGAATTCGCTGACGGAATCGTCGCGCGAGCCGGAATCCACGTTCGATTCGGCTTCCATGCTCGCTTCGGGCGCGAGCGGCGTCTCGGTCGCGTTGTCGGATGTGGTCGACAAGGTCGAGTCGGACATCGAGCTGCCGTTGTCGGCGCCGAGCGCGTTGTCCTCGGTCTGGGACTCGTCGTATTCGAGAAAGGGGTTGGTATCCAGTGCGTTTCGCAGTTCCTGCTGGAACTCGAGCGACGAGAGTTGCAGAAGGCGAACCGACTGTTGAAGGCGCGGCGTGAGTGCGAGCGTTTGCTTCGCGCGTAGTTCGAGTGTAGGCGGCATTGCTTGCTAATCCTCGATTGTTCCAGACGTGATGGGCAGGTTTGCGACTACTAAAGCAACAGCCATGCCATCGAACGTTAAGGTCGTGCAGGGACTACGTTTTTCGTCACCGGCACCCGTCTTTTGAAGCCTTTCCGAGGCCTCTTTCACGCAGTTTTTACACGCGCTCAGACAAAACCGCTGCGGGTTTCAGGCGCGTCGCGTTGCGTGCGGGCAAGCCTTCCGATGAACGTCGAAGATTTGTTCGCCCACGCACTCAGGCCTTGCCGCGCGGGGCGTTCAGGACGCTTCGGCTTCGGTCGGCTCGCGCGGCCGCCGGATCTGGCACGCACGTTGCGGATCGAAGTTCACGATCCGCGTGCTACGGCGCGGACGTCATCGAAGAGCCGCGTCTAGCACGGAATGCGTGAACGCGGCGTCAGACCAAAATCGAAAAAAGGGAGTATCGACATGAAGACGACTCAAATCCTGAAGGCAGCCGGCGGTATCGCGTGCGTGGTGTTCGCGCTCAACGTCGGCGCACAGACCAACGCAGCGTCGTCGACGAGCGGTTCCGGCACGTCGATGGGCCAGAAGGTCGACGACAGCGCGATCACCACCAAAGTGAAGGCCGAACTGCTCGGCGCGAAGAACGTCAAGTCCACGCATATCCACGTCAAGACGCACGCGGGCGTCGTGTCGCTGACGGGCACGGTGCCGTCGGCGGAAGACAAGACCGCCGCCGAAGAAGTCGTCTCGAACGTCTCGGGTGTTGCTTCCGTGAAGAACCATCTTAAAATTGCCGCCAAGTAATGGCATAGTTCGTATGCCCGGCTTCGCCTCGGCGGGCCGCGGTTGAGTGCCAGCAGTACCGGAACCCGCGCGGGTTCGACGATTCGCCGCAAAAGGCGATGACTCGGACGAAGCGCGGGTTCTCGCTTGGAGGCATCGGTTCACGTTTTCGTCGTCCGGTGCTTCAGTCGCAAGTTCTCGCAAGACGCTTCACCAGTGCGCAGCACCTCGCAGCACTTCGAAACTCAAAAACGAGACGGCCGTTCAGGTCGACACTCAAACAGGCGGCTCACGAATGCGCAGTAGCCCGGCGTTCAGAGGCCCCGGCAAAAAGGAGCTCTTCATGAAGACGAAAAAGATGGCATTGATCGGCGCGCTCGCGCTGGCATTCTCGACGACGGCATTCGCCCAGGCAGCCTCCGATGCGGCAGCCTCGGCGCCGGTGGCGAAGAAGCAGAAGGGCACCAATCTGCATCAGCAGAACAAGGCGCACAAGCTGCACGGCGCATCCGCAGCGGCGGCGGCTTCGGCGCTCGGCACCAATGACAAGGGTCAGCCGCAGTAACCCGCGTCGTACTGTCGCTTGACGAACAAACGGCCGCTTCGTGCGGCCGTTTGCTTTCGAAGCGGCCCGGAAAGCCGGGCCGCGTGCTTCACCGCGTCAGCATCAGGACTTCGCGGCTGCGTATTGATCGCGCAGATCGCGGATGCGGTCGTGATTCTCCAGCACGCCCTGATACTGGCGCTCCACCACGGCGCGGACATCGGCGGGCAGGTCCTTGTCGAGCGCCTCGCGATAATTCTTCTTCGCTGCATCCTCGCCGCGCTCGCATTCGGCGAGGATCGCGTGATCGCTATGGCCGGTTACGGCCGACTTCACGTCGACCCAGCCGCGATGCAGCGCGCCCGACACCGATCCGCCGGTTTCGGGCTTGCCGCCCAGGCGTGCAACGATGTCCTGCAATTCGCGCGCGCCCTCGGCGCACTTTTGCGCGCGATTCTGAAACAGCAGCTTGAGGCTTGGATCACGCGTATCCTCGGCGGCCTTGAGAAAACCCTTTTCGCCGTCCTTCGAGGTTTCGACCAGATCGTTGAGTACCGATACGACATTCGTGCTCATATGAGACCTCCTTTTCGTTAGGACATTGCCACTGCGCAACCCCTGCGGGATGCGGCTCGCGGATTCATGACGCACGCGGCGTGCCCGATCGCGGGCCGCGCGGCATACGCCTTGCTGCCGTCACCGCACTACAGCGCGCGACCGGTTCGGGACGTGCGCGCGACAAGGCAACAGGAGAACGCAGTGAAATTTTTCAACCGGCTCGCGCATCGCGAGTTTCTGGTGCTGGCGGCTGTCGCCGCATCGGCGCTGACCTTGCATATCCGACAAGAAAGCATCGACGCGCACGCGCGCTCGACACACGTTTCGCGCGCGGAATACGGACGCATCTGCGAGCCGCCCGTCGCACATGCGCAGAAGGGGCGCGTGCTGCCGGCCGACTGCGCCATTCGCGCCAACGTGCAGCCGAATCGGCCGAACGCGCCCTGGGTCTAGGACAGACGAAAACGCCCGCACGAAGCGGGCGTTTCATCGATACGGCGCGAAACTACGATCACACGCGCGATTGCGCGAACTCGCCAGCCGGTTGCGGCGGCTTCAGCGGATCGAAGTCGCTCCAGCGGCCTTGTTGCCAGCGGCCCGACGCGCGTTCGATGTCCATTCCGCCTGCTTCACGCAGCACCGCCGCGGCCTGATCGTGCGTTTCCGGCGATACGTGCACGGCCACCAGCACGCCCGCATGACGCGCGGGCTCTTCCGCTTGCGCCGCGCCGTGCGGCTTCTTCTTCGTATGCGACATCGCGCCGACGAGCGATCCGACGTACGCGCCGACGCCCGCCGCGATCACCGAAACCAGCAGCGGCGCCTTGAAGACGGCGAAGATGGCGGCGCCGATGACCGCGCCGACCACCGCGCCGATCGTCACGCCCTTGCCGGCGCCCTTGGGCGCGCCGCTCGCACCCGCATCGGTGCCGACATCGCCGCCGATCGGATGGCGTGCGTGCTGGCCGCTCGGATTGACGAAGAAAAGCGTCACGTCTTCTTCCAGGAAGCCGCGCGCAAAGAGCTTCTGCGCTGCCGTTTCGGCCGCGCGAAAAGTCTGAAATCGGCCCGCAATGATCAGGGACATGTTCCCTCCTTGTTGGCTTGGGTTTTGGGAATGCGTCGTTCAGACGACGAGGCCGCTCACTCGGGCTCCAGGCCGGCGACGCGGAACAATCCGCTCCTCAGCACGGCGGGCTGGCCGCCGTTGTCGTCGAGCACTTCGGCGCACACCGCGCGGATGCGCGACGCGCCTTGTTCGAACGCGGCGAGCAGATCGTCCTCGCGCGGCGATTTCGCGCCGAAGTGATCTTCGAGGGCTTCGGCGGTGATCGAGCAGACGACCGGCTCGCCGTCGATGAGCGCGGCGAAGTGAATCGCGAGATCGTCGCCGTCGTAGACAGGCGGTTCGTCGGCAAACGTGATGTGCATGGTCGAGTCCTCATAAGCGGGACGGGAAACGGAACGCAAGGCGGCGCGACCGGCGACGTGCGCGATCCTCATGACGCCGCCTTCGCTTTTGCGAGCTGCTGCGCCATCTCGTAGTGATGGCTGATGATCGGCAACGCCTTGGTCGCCGCGGCTTTCAGCGCGGTGTCGTTGCCGGTTTCGCTCTCTTTTCTGAACAGTTCGACGGCCTTTTGATGCCCGCCCACGGCCACCTTTTCAATATAGGCCTTGTCGAACTCGGCACCCTGGAGATTTTGCAGGCTGCCGATCACGGCGGTATCGGCGGCGGGCGGCGCGGTGATGCCGTGACGCTTCGCGAGCACGTCGAGATTGCGCGCGAGCTTCGTGTGATCGACGATCATTCGCTGTGCGAACTCCCGCACCTGCCGGTCGCTCGCATGCGTGAGCGCGAGCTTGCTCGCCGTGAGTTCGGTTGCGCCCGCCTGACCCGCGTCCTGCAGGAATTGCTGATCGATGGGCGAGAGCTTCTCGCTTGGCGTCTGTGCCTGCGAGAGCGGCGCGAAAGCAGCGGCGAGCGACAGCACGATCACGCGCGTCACGGATGGAAAGTATTTCGGCATCGGCGGGCCTCCGATGAACATGCGCTCACGCGCGCGCCTTGCCGAGCGCGTCGATCAGCGCCTTGTTGAACGCCGGAATATCGTCGGGCTTGCGGCTCGTGATGAGATTGCCGTCGATCTGCACTTCCTGATCGACCCACGTTCCGCCCGCGTTGCGCACGTCGTCCTGCAGGCTCGGCCAGCTCGTCATCGTGCGGCCCGCGACGATGCCAGCCGAGATCGGCAGCCAGCCGCCGTGGCAGATCACTGCGATCGGCTTCTTCGCGCGGTCGGCGTCCTTGACGAAGGCTTGCGCTTTCGCGTCGAGACGGATCGCGTCGCCGTTGACGACGCCGCCCGGCAGGACGATCGCGTCGTAGTCGGCGGGATTGGCGGCGTCGAAGGTCACGTCGACATCGACCTTGTCGCCCTTGTCGACATGCTTGAAGCCCTGAATCTGACCGGCTTTCTGCGATATGACGTCCACCTGCGCGCCCGCTTCCTTGAGCGCGCGTTGCGGTTCCACGAGCTCGGCCTGCTCGAAGCCGTCGACGGCGAGAATCGCGACCTTGCAACCGTTGAGGGAATTGGCCATGAACACACTCCTATTGCTGATTTCGACTCTTCCGCGCGTGCGGAATCCATGGTCGAAGTTCAGCAAAGGCTGTGCCCAGCGGAACGGCCGGGCGGCCTTGAGCGGGAAGGGCGGATCAGGCGGGCTCGACGCTGCGTTTGCCCGTCAGACGCAGCACGCTGACGACCGCTGCGGCAGCCGCGAACACGGCTGCGACGCCGAGCGCGATCACCGGGCCTTGCTTGGGCGCGACGCCGAAGATCAGCGCGACGAGCGCGGCACCGAGCGTCTGACCGGTGAGGCGCGCGGTGCCGAGCATGCCGCTCGCGCCGCCGCTGCGATGACGCGGCGCGGAAGCGAGCATCTGACGATTGTTCGGCGACTGGAACAGCCCGAAGCCGAGCCCGCACACGGCCATGCGCCATGCGACGTCGAGGGCCGTCGGATGCGCGCCGACGCTCGCGAGCAGCACGAGTCCGACGGTCAGTATCGCGAGACCGATGCCGCCGAGCAGGCCGGCCGAATACCGGTCCGCGAGCACGCCCGCGAGCGGCGCGACGAACACGATCACGAGCGGCCACGGCGTCATCAGAAACCCGGTCTCGACCTGGCCCATGCCGAAATTGTTCTGCAAAAGGAACGGCAGCGAAACGAACGCGAGCATCTGCGCGCAGAACGAACACACCGACGCGCCGACCGACAGCGCGAACACCGGAATGCGCAGCAGATCGACGGGCAGAAGCGGCGCGCTTTGCGTCAGTTGCCGCTTGACGAAGAAATAGCCGATGACCGCCGTCGCGATGAATTCGGCGACGAGATACGGCCGATGCTCGCCGTGCCCGATGCCGTCGACGGCAACGATCGCGAGGCCGAAAAAGAGCGCGTTCATGATCGCGCTGATGTAGTCGTACGGCTGCCGATGCCCCGGCGTGCGCGGCATCGCGTTCCAGCCGATGGCGAACGCCGCGACGCCGATCGGCACGTTGATCGCGAAGAGCCACGGCCACGTCGCGACCGAAAGCACGCCGGACGCGACGGTCGGCCCGATCACCGACGAGATCGCCACGACCGTCGCGTTGATCGACACGCCGCGACCGAGCTGATCCTGCGGATAGATGATGCGCACGAGCGCCGTGTTCACGCTCATGATGCCTGCCGCGCCGAAGCCCTGGACGACGCGCGCGATGGTGAGCGCAGCGAGCGAGCCCGACAGCGCGCACGCGAGCGACGACAGCGTGAAGAGCGCGAGCCCCGTCATGTACACGCGCCGGTAGCCGATGCGGTCGCCGAGCGAGGCGAGCGGCAGCAGCGATATGGTGATCGTGAGCTGATACGCATTGACGATCCAGACGGAGTCGGCGGGAGACGCGTTCAGATTGCGCGCGATGGTCGGCAGCGCGACGTTGGCGATGGCGCCGTCGAGCACCGCGAGCGTGATGCCGAGCGCGACGACGGCAATGGCCCAGTATCGCTGGGGCAGCGGCAGACCTTTATCGGAGTCCATCGATGGGCGGGAAGTGGCGGGCGGCGCATCGTGTGTCGCGCCGTTATTTCGAATGGCCAGGACGAAGACGCCGCCACGCGGGGCCGCGTCTTCGCCCGCGTGCTTACTTCAGTTCGTAGAGGCCGGTGTAAGTTGCCGAATCGATCTCGTTGAGATGCGTCATGAAGCGCGCGACGGCATTGGTCACGTTGCCATCGAGCGGCAGGCTTTCCGCCGAGAGCGCGTGGATGCGAAAGATGTAGCGATGCGGCTTGTCGCCACGCGGCGGCGCCGCGCCGCCGAAGCCGACCGTGCCGTAGTCGTTGCGCAACTGCAGCGCGCCTGGCGGCAGCAGGCTGCCGTCGCCCTTGCCGGCGTTGCGCGGCAGCGAGCGCACGTCGGGCGGAATGTTGACGACGATCCAGTGCCAGAAGCCGCTGCCGGTCGGCGCGTCGGGATCGTAGACGGTGAGCGCGAGACTGCGCGTTTCGGCGGGCGGATCTTCCCATTGCAGCGCCGGCGATACGTTCTCGCCCGAGCCGCCGAAGGCCTGCTGGTCGAATTCCTGCGCGCGCGTCATGAAGCCGTTCGCCGGAAATTCGTCGGACCAGATGCGGAAATCAGCCATGAGAGTCGAGCCTCCTTCTTATAGCGATGTGGATGGATGCGGCACGGCGCATCGGACTGCGTGGCGCCGCGAGCCTCGCGTGAGCCGGTGCAGCAAACGTGCCCGAGGCGGCAAGGACGAAGCCAGTCGAGTGTAGCATCCGCCCCCGATATCCCGCATGAGCGCGAATGCCGCCGGACGGAATGCGCGAAGACGGCCGGAAGCGGGCGATCGAGCCCTCGAAATATGACGCGCGCTACAATAATGAGATGAATTCAGCCGGCGCGAGCCGAAAGGACGACCATGCCAAACGACCCGCGCCGCGCTGCCGGTCAATTCGTGCCGGCGAGCATGCCGGCGGACGACGCCGACATGTTCGAGCTCGCGCCCGTTTCGCTCTGGCTCGAAGATTTCAGCGCCGTGCGCGAGCAGTTCGAACGCTGGCGCGCGGCGGGCGTCGCCGATCTGCGGTCGTTTCTCGCGGAGAATCCCGGGCGTATCGCGGAGTGCTCGTCGCGCATTCGGGTCGTGAAGGTCAACCGGCGCACGCTGTCGCTCTTTCACGCGAAGGATGTCGATCATCTCGTGCAGAACCTCGATCGCGTGTTCCGCGACGACATGCTCACCACGCACGTCGACGAACTCGAGCAACTCTGGGCGGGTCAATCGCGCTTCGTCAGTCAGACGGTCAACTACACGCTCGACGGCAAGCGTCTCGACGTGCTGCTCAAGGCGGTCGTGCTGCCGGGACACGAGGACACATGGAGCCGCGTGCTCGTCACGATCGAGGACATCACCGAGCTCGAAGCGATGCGCCGCAGCGCCGCCGCAAGCGAGCTCTATGCGCGCGGGCTCTTCGAGCATTCGCCGGTGTCGTTGTGGGTCGAGGATTTCAGCTCCGTGAAATCGCTGCTGGACGATGTGCGCGAGCGCGGCATCGTCGACTTTCGCACTTTCACGAACGTGCACCCGGAGTTCGTCGAGCGCTGCATGCAGGAGATCCACGTTCTCGACGTCAATCAGCACACGCTGCGGATGTTCGCCGCGCCCGACAAGGCGACGCTGCTCGCGCGCCTGTCCGATGTGTTCCGCGACGACATGCAACAGTACTTTCAGGAACAGCTCATCGATTTGTGGGACGGCAAGCTCTTCCAGCAGCGCGAAGTGCTGAACTATTCGCTCGAAGGCCACGAGGTGCACGTGCATCTGCAGTTCTCGGTGTTTCCGGGGCACGAGGCGCGCTGGGATCTCGTGCTCGTCGCGCTGACGGATATCACCGCGCGCAAGAAGGCCGAGGCGTATCTGGAGTTTCTCGGCAAGCACGACGTGCTCACGAAGCTCAAGAATCGCTCGTTCTATATCGATGAGATCAATCGTCTCGAACGCAAAGGCCCGTTCCCGGTGACGGCGATCGCCATCGACGTGAATGGCCTTAAGGCCGTCAACGATCAACTCGGCCACGCCGCCGGCGATGCGCTTCTGCGGCGCGCCGGCGAAGTGCTCGCCAAGGCGGTGGAGAAGCCGTTCCAGGCGGCGCGCATCGGCGGCGACGAGTTCATGGTGCTCTTGCCGGGCACCGACGAACGCGGCGGCGAGACGGTCATCGAGAGCATTCGCCAGTTGCTCGAAGTGAACAATCAGTTCTATTCGGGCAATCCGCTTTCCTTCGCGACGGGCGCGGCCACCGCGCACGAAGGCGAGCGTCTCGAACCGATGCTGCAACGCGCCGATGCCGCGATGTACGCGGAAAAGCGCGCGCATTACGACGGCGCGAGCGAGTGATCACTGCGACTGTGTGACTTCGTCGATGCCGCGGCTGAGCGCCGGACACGCTTCGCCGATCTGCTTCTTGTACTCGGCGGGATTGCTCGTCTTCAGCTTGTCGAAGCGATCGACGGTCGGTTGCGCCTGCGCAAGGCCGAGCTTCCATTCGCCATCGAAATCGGGTGCGTCGGGATAGCTTGTCCGCACGACGTTCTTGAAGCGCGCGACCTTGGCGGCGTCGATATGACAGACATCCGCCGCGCCCCGAGCGATGTTCGCGCTCGTCATCACGCCTTCCGCAGCCGCCAGTTCCTTCGATGACGGATGGCCCGGCGGCATCGCGGTCTGCGCCATCGCACACAGGCACCATGTGGTCAGAACGGCGGGAACGAGTAGGGTCGAGCGCTTCGTCGGCATGTGATTTTCGCTTTGTTCGTGGGGTCAAAAAATTATAGGTGAAGCCCTCCGTGCGCAACGTCTGTTATGGCGAGGATGCGTCAATATCGCGTGCTAGAATCGATTTTCAACGCCGTTCTCAGACAGAAAAATGAAAAAAGGAAGCAAGGCCGCTAGCGCCGCGCCCTCGTCGACCACGGAGCAGGGGCGGCGCAAGTACGATCCTGAGGAGACCAAGCGGAACATTCTCGACATCGCCACGCAGGAGTTCTCGGCGATGGGACTCGCGGGCGCGCGCGTCGATGCCATCGCGGAGCGCACCAACACCACGAAGCGCATGCTGTATTACTACTTCGGCAGCAAGGAAGGGCTGTACGAAGCGGTATTGGAGCAGGTCTATGGCGATATCCGCGCGCTCGAACAGGAATTGCAGCTCGCGGAAATGGAGCCGGAGGAAGCGCTGCGCGAATTCGTCGGCTTCACGTTCGACTATCACGACAAGCATCGCGATTTCGTGCGGCTCGTGACAATCGAAAACATCCACGGCGCGAAGTACATCGAACAATCGAAGACCTTCAAGGCGCGCAATTCGACGGTCGTGAAGACGATCGAAGATCTCATCGCGCGTGGCGTCGCGGCCGGCAAGTTTCGCGAAGACGTCGATCCGATCGACCTGCATCTGATGATCAGCTCGTTCTGCTTTCATCGCGTGGCGAACCGTCATACCTGGGGCGCGGCGTTCGGGCGCGATCCGTCGGGCGCGCGCTCGCGTGCGCGTCATCGCGAGATGATCGTCGATGCGGTGCTGCGGTTCATGCGGCGCGACGGCTGATTTCCCCGCGCGCAAAGCAAAACGGCGACGCTCTCGCGAGGTCGCCGTTTTTTCATTGCTGCCGATGCATCAGCGTTCCAGCAGGCTCTGGAAGTGCGCGAACATGCGCTCGGCATCCGGCTCCAGCCCGGTGAAGATGCGCAACGCATCGACCGCCTGACACACCGCCATCCCGCCGCCGCTCACCGTGCGGCAGCCGAGCGCCTTCGCCACTTTCAGCAGCTCGGTTTCGAGCGGGAAGTACACGATTTCCGCGACCCACAGTTCCTTGTGCAGATACTCGGCCGGCAACGGCAGGCCGGGCAGTTTCGCCATGCCGGTCGGCGTCGCGTGGATGAGGCCGCTCGCGCCGGCGAGCGTGTCGCGCAAGTCGCCGCCGCTTTTCACGACGCGATCCGGAAAGCGCGCCGCGAGCTCGGCGGCGAGCGAAGCCGCGCGGGCGTCGTCGGAATCGAAGAGCGTGAGTTCGCGCGCGCCCATCGTGAGCGCCGCGTGCGCGACGGCCGCGCCCGCGCCGCCCGCGCCCAGTTGCACGACGCGTTCGAGCGGCGCGTCCGGCAGACCGCGCTGAAACGCGCGCGCGAAGCCCGACCAGTCCGTGTTGTAGCCGATGCGCTTGCCGTCCTTCAGCACGACGGTGTTGACCGCGCCGAGCGCGCGCGCGTCGGGATCGAGGTCATCGAGCAACGGGATCACGCTTTGCTTGCACGGATACGTGATGTTCAGGCCGTCGTAGCCCATGCGCTCGGCGGCATCGAGCAGATCGGGCAGGGCGGACGGCTCCAGTTCCAGCGCCTGCAGGTCGATGCGCCGGTAGACGTAATTGAGTCCGAGGTTGCTGCCTTCCTTTTCGTGCATGGCGGGGGTGAGCGAGCCGCCGATGCCCGATCCGATCAGGCCGATGAGATACGAAGTCTTGTTGGTCATGCGAGCGCTCCGGCATGGATGAGCACTGCATGCTGCAGTGCGAGATGAATACGTCGCAGTGTGAACGCCCGCGCGAGGCTTGTCGGTTCGTGTTTCCACTGATTTGTACGGTCTAGTTAGTTTGTTATTATCTCGCAGAATGACATGGATTGCGCGCGTTCGCCATGCGGACGTCCTACACTGGAAGGCACCGCTCGATCCATCCCGCATTCACTGAATTGCAACGAGGAGGCAGCGATGCTGCGTTCGATCCGCACTTCCATCGCGACGGTTTCCATCAGCGGCACGCTTCCCGAGAAGCTGCACGCTATCAAGGCCGCCGGATTCGACGGCGTCGAGATCTTCGAGAACGACCTGCTGTATTTCGACGGCACGCCCGCCGACGTGCGCCGCATGTGCGCGGATCTCGGCCTCGAGATCTATCTGTTTCAGCCGTTCCGCGATTTCGACGGCGTGAGCGCCGAGCGTCTCGCGCGCAACGTCGAGCGCGCGAAGCGCAAGTTCGAGCTGATGCACGAGCTCGGCACAGACCGCATTCTCGTCTGCAGCAACGTGTCGCCGGATACGATTCGCGACGACGCGCTCATCGTCGACCAGCTCGGCGTGCTCGCCAAAATCGCGGAAGAAGCGGGGGTGATCGTCGCGTACGAAGCGCTCGCGTGGGGCCGCTACGTCAACTCGTACAAGCACGCGTGGAAACTCGTCGATGCCGTGAATCATCCGAGTCTCGGCCTCGCGCTCGATACGTTCCACACGCTGTCGATCCGCGATTCCGTCGACGAGATCGCGTCGATTCCGGGCGAGCGCATCGCGTTCGTGCAAATCGCCGATGCGCCCATTCTCGCGATGGACGTGCTCGAATGGAGCCGTCACTATCGGTGCTTTCCGGGGCAAGGCGCGTTCGATGTCGCACGCTTCACCGCGCGCGTGCTGGAAGCGGGCTACAAGGGGCCGCTGTCGCTCGAAATCTTCAACGACGGCTTTCGCGCCGCGCCGACCGCGATCACGGCGGCGGACGGCTATCGCTCGCTGCGCTTTCTGGAAGAGCAGACGCGCGAGCTGCTGGTTTCCGAAGGCAAGGCCGTCCCGCCGGAGCTGTTCAATCCGCCCGCGCCGCCCGAGCACATCGGCTTTCAGTTCCTCGAATTCGCCGTCGACGATTCGACGCGCGAGCATCTGTCGCAATGGCTCGGACGGCTCGGCTTCAGGCTCGCGGGCAAGCATCGCTCGAAGGATGTCGCGCTGTATCGGCATGGCGCGGGTTCGATCGTGCTGAACGCCGAGGCCGATTCCTTCGCGAGCGCGTTCTTCCAGAAGCACGGCTTGTCGCTGTGCGCGTCGGCGTTTCACGTCGATGACGCGAAGCAGGCGTTCGAGCGCGCCGCCGCGTATGGCTCGCAGCCGTTCTCGGGGCGCGTCGGTCCGAACGAGCGCGTGGTGCCGGGCGTGCAGTCGCCCGACGGCAGCCTCGACTATTTCGTCGACGAAGCGAAAGGCGGCCCGACTTTGTGGGAATCGGATTTCATCCTGACGGACATCGACGGGCCGTACGAAGTCGGGCCGCTGTCGCGCATCGATCACGTGTGCCTGTCGCTTCCCGCCGATGCGCTCGATACCTGGGTGCTTTTCTTTCGCAGCGCGTTCGGTTTCGAGACCGAGCCCGCCGTGCTCGTGCCCGATCCGTACGGGCTCGTGCGCAGCCGCGCGGTGCGAAGCCGCGATGGTTCGGTGCGAATCGCGCTGAATGCGTCGATGGATCGCTATACGGCGGTGTCGGAGTCGCTGTCGACGTATCGGGGCTCGGGTCTGAATCACGTCGCGTTCAGCACGCCCGATATCTTCGACGCGATTCCGCGCCTCGAAGCCGATGGCGTCAAATTCCTGCGAATCCCGCGCAACTACTACGACGACCTTGTCGCGCGTTTCGGCCTGCCCGACGAGCAGATCGATCAGATGCGCGAGCACAATATCCTCTACGACCGCGACGAGCGCGGTGGCGAGTTCTTCCATGCGTACACGGAGCAGCTCGATCAGCGCTTCTTCCTCGAAGTGATCGAGCGGCGCGGCGGCTACGACGGCTACGGCGCGGCCAACGCGGCGGTGCGGCTCGCCGCGCACGCGCAACAGCGCGCGCGTCAGTCGGCCTGAAGACGCTCAGGCGCTTGCGGTTTTTCCGCTGCCCGCGGCGAGTTCACGCTCGCGCCTGAGTTCTTCTTCGCGGGCGCGGCCGGCGGCCTCGAACGCGTCGATGTGCAGAAACAGCCGATGCACGGTCTGGATCTGCGTATGAGAGAGATGTGACCGACGTGTGATCGATGCGAGCCGCTCGCGCCAGTACGAAGGCGGCAGCAGCGGGCCGCCGAGATCGCACGACAATGAACGACGCAGCACCAGTTCGAGGTGCGTCAGGTCTTGGTCTGCCAGCAACGCCGAAAACGCGCCCTGCGGCTTTGTATCGGGAAATGGGTCCATTACTCCGATGGCGGCGCGATCAGGCGGAACTTGATAGGTGCAAACCCTGGTTTTCGCCGATTTTTCGGATACGCGGCGAACGAAAGCGTTTGCTATACTCTGCGCTCGCTTCGCCGACGCTGTCGGCCCTGCGCGGTCCGCTCCCCGTAGTTCAATGGATAGAACGAGTGCCTCCTAAGCGCTAGATGCAGGTTCGATTCCTGCCGGGGGGACCACGATTCCCGCACGCCGTTTTTCCCCCTTCTTTTTCTTCGCCGTATCCGGTCCGCATTGGACCGCGCGCGCTTTCCCGTCGATAATGCGTCCACTCCGGTCACGCCATCACGGCTCGCGCGCTCATGACGGAAATTCAATCCGCGGTGCTCGTCTTCGTTCTCCTTCTGGCCAGCACGGGCATCGGCGCGATCGTGCGGCCGCTTCTGCCCGAGGAACACAAGGCGCAGGAGACGGTGCAACTGGTCCAGTTGCTCGTCGGCATGCTGGTCACGTTCGCGGCGCTCGTGCTCGGCCTTCTGACCGCATCGGCGAAAACGGTTTTCGACACGACCAACAACGACATGCGCAGCTACGCGTCCTCGATCATCGAACTCGATCGCACGATGCGCGACTACGGCGCCGAACTCGGTCACGCGCGGCAACTCCTGCGCAAATACACGGCGGCGGCGGTGGCGAGCACGTGGCCGAGCGAGCCGCGGCCGCCCGGCGAATATCCGGCGGTCGAGGCACCGAACAAGAACGACAGTCTCGCGAGCAGCACGCTCGGCGCCATGCTGAGCGAGGCGCAGCGCGAAGTGCGCTTGCTGGTTCCGCGCGATGACTATCATCGCCAGCTCGCGGTCGAAGCCGCCGCGCGCTTCGAGCAGCTGATCGCGCTGCGCTGGAAGCTGATCGAGGAGGCGCACGGATCGATTTCGTATCCGTTCGACCGGATTCTCGTCGGCTGGCTGCTCATCATCTTTCTGTGCTTCGGGCTGATCGCGCCGCGCAACGCGCTCTCGCTCGTGACGATCATGCTCGGCGCGCTGTCGATCGCGTCGGCGGTGCTCGTGATCCTCGATCTCGATACGCCGTTCACCGGGCCGATCATGGTCGGCAGCCAGCCGATGCGCGACGCGCTCTCCTACGAATCCCGCTGATGCTCTACGACGATCCGCGCCTCGTCGCGCTCTACGACGTCCTCAATCCGTTCGCCGCCGACACGGCGTTTTATCTCGCGCTGGCGCAATCGGCGCGGCACGTCGTCGATCTGGGTTGCGGCACGGGGTTGCTGGCTTGCGAGCTGGCCAAGCGCGGCCATCGCGTGACGGGCATCGATCCGTCGCCGCAGATGCTGCGCGTCGCGCGCTCGCGTCCCGACGGCGACGAGGTGACGTGGATCGAAGGCGACGCGAGCGCGCTGCCGTTCGTCGGCGCGGCCGATCTGCTCGTGATGACGGGCCACGTCGCGCAAGTCTTTCTCGACGATGACGCGTTTCTCGCGACGCTCAAAGCCGCGCGCCGGGCGATCCGGCCGGGCGGCGCGATCGCGTTCGAGAGCCGCCATCCGGCGGCGCGCGCGTGGGACAACTGGACGCGCGAGCGTTCGTCGAGATGCGTGAGCGCGCCCGATGGACGCGCGGTGGAAGTGTGGCAGGAGCGGCACGCCGAGCCCGATCCGCTTTCGACGGGACGCGTCGCGTTCACGACGCATTACCGCTTCATGCCGACGCCCGACGCGCCGGAGCAAACGCTGAGCGCCGTGAGCGAGCTGCGCTTTCGCACGCGTGACGAACTTGCGCGCTTGCTGACCGATGCGGGCTTCGCAAAAATCGACTGGTTCGGAGACTGGAACCGCGCGCCGGTTGATGAAGTGAGCCGCGAGTTGATCGCGGTGGCGCGCTGACTGGATCAAGTTCAATCGCCTGACTTAACGCGTTGGCATTCTGTCCAGCGGATCGATGTTCTTCGCATTGTTTGAACCTCGGCGCGCGGTGTCATGCGCGAACCCTATGCCTTTCGCCGGGATCGATAAGTTGACGCGCCGAAAACCTCGGACGTTTGCAATCTAATTCGCGATATTATCCTGATAATAGGCTTTATACAAATAGCAGTTGCGCATCTAAACCTGTACATCGGAAAACAATTTATCACAGAATAAACGCCGAAATTTCCTAAATCATCGTTGTATTCAGCGCATCATGATCGACCTGTGAGCATCGGCGATTACACTTATAGTGTTCAGGCCTTAGCGGAAGATGCGAAGGTTAATTCCGAAGGTCTGCTGAAGGGCAAGCGTCTGTTGATTTTCGGCAATTATCGCGCATGGCTCGGATCGTCAATTTGAGACCCAGTTAGACATCCGGCTGGTTCGGGCCTTAAGGCGCATAAAAGCAAATGGTTCGCACTTTATGAATTCAACCCGTCCCATCTCGGCATCGGATTTCTCGATGTCGCGAAACCTCTACAAGTCAGCGGTCAAGGAATCGTCATGATCGGGATTGTGATGCGTACGAAGGACCGGCCAGTCCTTCTGCGTAGAGCGCTGAAAAGCGTCATGCGGCAATCGTGGAAAAAATGGCACGTCGTCATTGCTAATACCGGTGATCCGCGAGTCGTTCAACGCGTGTTGGAAAGCTTGGGAGCCACCGACGGTCTAGCTATCGAGATAGTGCATCTGGACAAGGAGCTCAGCGCGGAAGATGCAACGAACGCGGCGCTGGAGCGTCTGAGCGGCGCAGAGCATATCGCATTTCACGACGATGACGATAGCTGGGCCCCGGATTTTCTGGGAATCTGCGTTAGGCAATTAGAAACATTATCGGAAATATATCCGGCAACGGTGGCCGTGATAGCTTTGGGAAAACGCGTCGATGAGGAAATCGACGGTAACGTGGTGCGTGTCAAAAGCACGGAGCTGATGCGGCCGCATATGAGCGCGGGATTTATTTCGCTTAATGCGATGGTGGTCGAAAATCAGTTCAAGAACATTCAGCTACTCGTAAAGAAAAGTGCGGTTGCCAAAATTCGCTTCAATTCGCTATTCGGCGGAATGTCAGACTGGGATTTTCACCTTCGTCTGCTCATGGCAGGAGATATCTATGTTATTCCGCAGGTGCTAGTGTTTTCTCACGTCCGAAGCTCGGTACGCGGCCCCTATGCAAACCGTTCGGCCGCCGCTCGTGCATTTGCCGGGACCGTCGCAGAAGCAACGATTTTGGGAAATGCCTGGCTTAGAGCCGACATTTCATCGGGAACAGTCGGCCTTGGGTTTCTGAACAGCATTCGACCGGTTCTTGAGCACTTGTCGTGGTACGCGACGCAAAGCAGCAACTCGTCCCGAGCGATGCTCGAACGATTACACGGCGACATAGGGGCCTTGGGGGCGGAGCTGTCGAACGTGTCCGGCAGAGTCTCACGTCGTCCAGTGCGAAACGTGTTCAAGCTCGGCTATTTGTGGCTGCGCTCTGGCCGCGCACTTCATTACTTGCTTCAGTTCTTGCGGACGGCGAATTCGGTCGGCTTGCGGCAAGCCGTGGACCGAACAAAAACCTGGTTACTCCTGCAGCGATAGATATGTGGCGCATAAACAAGAATTGCAGTTTTGAGGACGCAAAACGTCTGATCGACGAAGCAGGAATCGTGTCGTTCGACGTGTTCGATACGCTCATTCATCGTCTGGTTGCAAGACCTGCTGACGTTTTCGACTTGGTGGCGGCTCAATTGCGGCACGATGAGTACACTGAATTGGATTACGGGATGGTCGACTCGTTTCCGGCGAATCGACTTCTCGCGGAAATTCAGACGCGCGAGAAGTACTACAGGCTCCGCAACTCCTACGAAGTGACTTACGACGAGATCTATGAAGAGTTGGCATCGCAACTGGGAGCGGATCGCCTGGTTGACCGGTGCAAGGTGGTAGAACTCCAGGTGGAGCGGGCAATCGTCTGTTGCAACCCAGTCATGCGGGAGCTAGTGCCATACGCGCAAGCCATTGGCAAGCCCGTGGTGCTTTGCTCCGACATGTATCTCCCGTCGACGGTCATTCTCGAACTCATTCAGGCATGCGGATACGGAAAGATAGAACTGGTGGTGTCCTGCGAGGAGGGAGCCAGCAAGCACGAAGGCTCTCTTTTCGCGATCGCTGCAAAAAGGGCAGGCGGCACGACGCGGGGCATGCTGCACTTCGGTGACAACCTCCACGCGGATGTAGAAATGGCGAAGCGCGCTGGCGTGAAGGGCGTGCATTTCGATTATCTCGCCCGCATCGAGTCCGATTTCTTACGGAATCCGATAGTGTCGTCAGTGGACATGCCGCACACCGCCAGTCTCATCGCCGGCGGGACGCGGGCAGTACTTATGCAGAGAAAGCGCGAGGTGGCGGAGCCATGGTTCGACATCGGCGCACAGGTGTTTGGACCGTTGTTCCTCGGCTACTTCATCTGGATGATGCATCAGTTGAAGCTGGACAACGTTGACAAGGTTCTGTTCTTCGCGCGTGACAGTTACCTGTTCCATAAGCTGTATGAGCAGTACGCGGAGCAAATGGGTGTCAAAATTCCGAGCGAGTACGTTTACATTTCGCGCGCCGCCACGCTCCTGCCGAGCTTCGTCGATTTTCCGCCCGATCGTGTGTGGCATCTTTTCGGTGGAAAAACGGAGAGAACGGTCAAGCAGCATTTCAAACGTCTGGGGCTCGACGTTTCGCGTAATCGTGCCGCGATAAAGGCGGTCGGCTTCGCAAGCGAAGACGAGCGAGTAGTAGGCGGCGACATGCGAATGCACCGGCTGATCAGTATTCTTCTTTCGCAACTCATGGACGTCGCAGCCGAGCAGCGTGCGCTGGTATCTGCGTACTTGTCGAAGACAGTTATCGGATGCAAGAGAATCGCCGTGTCTGACATTGGCTGGGGAGGAAACATGCAAGGGGGCCTCTCACGTATCCTCCAGACGTCTCGAAGCGACTTCCGTACGTTTGGCTATTATTTCGGGACTTTCGAATCGGTGAGAATCAATCAGCTACCGAGTGACGCCTACTTCGGTTTCATGGTTCAGAACAGCGATCCCCGTCACGAAACGGAGCTTTTGCAAGCGGGGGGCGTCGAAATTCTGGAGTTTGCGACGGTAGCACCGCACGGCACGACATTGGGATACCGTCGTGAAGGAGAGGAGATCGTTCCCATACTCGAGGAGAACAACGAAGACATCGCCGTGCAAAAGCTTGCGGCGGAGGTTCAAGCTGGCGCGCTCGAATATGTGCATACGGTCTTGCCGACGATCCTGGCTTTCGGCTACGAGAAATTCATCTCGCCGGCATGGGCGCAGCCGTTCAGCCGACTGGTCGAGCGTCCGAGCAAGAGCGAGGCGGCGTTATTCGGCGCGCTCACGCACTCGGATTCTGCAGGCGACACCAGCGCACGAACGAGCCTCGCCGAACGGCTTGACGTCAAAAATGGCCGGCCGAGCAACGAGGAAATCGCGCTCAGCAGAGCTCGCTCTTTCTGGAAGGCTGGTTTTGATGTATTGAATGCGCTAACTTAAAACAAGTAGCTGGATTGCTGAGAGGAAGAAGCGCCGCAAATGGCTCGCGCACGACGCGAGGACGCACTGCACGCTTCGTTTCAAGTCCCATCGAAAATCACGAAGCATCAGACCGGCAAATCGTATGACGCATTTCGTCCTGCTCGTTCCACTCGTCGCTCCGGTGGAAGGAACTGCTCATTACTATTGGGTAATCCTGAAATGGCTTCACGCGTTCAGAGCAAAGCAGTCGACCATTCTTTTACCGCGGTACTACTTGAATATCGAATCCGACCTTTCTCGTTGGGAACTGTCGGACTGGTCAAAGCAGTTTCACGAGTATAACGTGGGGAATTTGGATTCTGAAAGGGTCCGGCTGGTTTGCTATGAAGACGGTTTGACGGACTGGTCACTTGACAAAGCGCCGCTTGACCGGTTCATCTCTTACGTGACACGAGACTCTTCGGAATTGCATCGATATTTCGCAGACGCCTTTTCGCGCTTGAAAGCGCTGCATCAAGAAGTTGTCGCGGTCACATGGCTCAATTGTCCGTCAATGCGACGCGCGGCCCAAGAGTCCGGCTGCGCGCTTGTTTTCAATGAGATCGGACCACTGCGGAAACCGTATTACGCACAATGCGCCTACTGGGACACGAGCGGAGTCAACGGAGATACTGAAGTCGGCATCCGGTGGCAGCGCGAGAAAGCCGCATTTCGCGATTGGGTCGGCGATCGAGGTGACGCCGCGATTTCCGAGACTCTCGAATCGGTACTGATCTCGGATGAAGCGCGCGAGATGTATCGTTCTTCGGAAGACTCGCATACGATCGGCGTCGCGCTGCAGGTGGAAACGGACTCTAACGCGCTCGCCTTCAGCAAAGGATGGAACAATCTCTCGCTGCTCGAATTCGCGTCGAGATCAACCTCCGAACACACTCCGCTTGTCCGATATCATCCGAACGGAAAGGCGCTTTATCCCGGCAAGGTCGACCTGGGAAGCTCGCCATTGAAATTCCTTGGCGCGATTCAGGAATTATGGACCATCAATTCGAGCCTCGGGATCGAGGCGGTACTGTGGCGCAAAAAGGTTCGATTCTTCGGTAGCACCCCTATTCAGACTTTTTTCGACGAGTCCGGCGAATCGTCACGGTTATTTCGGATATGGTTCTTCCTGAATTATTTGATACCGTATTCGCTGTTGTTTTCGTCTGAATACTACTTATGGCGGTTATCGAACCCTTCAGTTGCGGACATCGCAGAAAAACACTTCGTTTCGTTTCAGAATCAACGGCGCGGTGAACGGCTCGTGGACAAAAAGCCAGTTCCGGAAACTAGCGGCCGAACGCTGGAGGTTGATGCTCCAAATAAACTCCTTGATGAGCTCTTCAATCTGAGACGTCAGTGCGCTGAGCAAAATACCCGTATCTCACAACTGCAAACGTTCATTCTCGACCGTGATCGCTGGATAAGCGATAGGGACGGCTGGATAAAAGAGCGTGATCAGTGGATCGAGGAGCGAGACGCCAGAATTCGGGTGCTGGAAACCTGCGGCATCGAGCACAACGCAAGTTCGGAAAGACCGGATGGCCGAAGCGCTGCCGAGGAACTCGCGCTGAATGACCGCAACGTTGCGCTTGATCGGCTGTCGGCAGAAGCCGAAGCGTTACGGCTGGAGTTGGCGGAGTCGAAGGAAGCGCGGGAAATTGAAAAGCAAGAACACGAGCGTTTAAGGGAGGAATTTGCAAACATCGACGCGCAGAAAGCAACGGAAGTCGCGTTGCGCGAGAAAGCAGAAGGCGATGCGGTGATGTTGAGTAGCAGGCTGGCGGCGCTAGAATTGCGCCATGACCGACTGCTTCATGCCGCGCGCATCGTAGCGTCATATCTGCAAAGTAGATTGGTCACAACCAGATGGCGCACCCGCCACCTTGTCGCGATGCTAAAACTTTGCGATTGACAGGGCCTGCGCCGCGCCGCCAATTAGGCGCGGCGCCAGCATCAAAACTCGACGACGACGAAATCGGCCTTGCCCACGTCGCACAGCGGGCAGCGCCAGTCGGCGGGGATGTCGTCGAAACGGGTTCCGGCAGCGATGCCATCGTCCGGCAGACCTTCTTCCTCGTTGTAGATCCAGCCGCAAATCAGGCAGACCCAGCTTTTGAATTCGATGACTTCGCTCACGACAGACTCTTGATTCGAAAGAAATAAACGGACCGCGTGCGTTCGAAGACGATGCGCGGCGCAGCGAGCCGGCATCTTACCGTAATCGGCGCGATCGTTCCCCGATCGCCGTAGGCAGGATGGTCCCGATTCCGGCGTGCCGAAAGCCCGGTGTATGCTTTTCGAGGCTCCGGCGCCGACTCGCGCCATCGACCGGTTTCACAACGTGGAGAAAACGATGAAGAAAAAGCTCTTGGGCGCGATGCTGACGGGCGCGGTCCTGCTCACCCAGTACGCCGGCGCGGCGCATGCGCAGGCGCGCGTCTATTTCGTCGAACCGAAGGATGGCGCGACCGTCACGAGCCCCGTGCACGTCAGATTCGGCGTCGACGGCATGTCGGTCGCTCCGGCGGGCACGATGACCGATGGAACCGGCCATCACCACCTGCTGATCGATAGCAAGCCGCTGCCCAAAGGCACCGTGATCCCGGCGAACGACACGTCGCTGCACTTCGGCAAGGGCCAGACCGAAGCCGACGTGAAGCTGCCGCCCGGCGATCACACGCTGACAATGCAGTTCGGCGACGGCGCGCACCGCTCGTACGGCCCCGAAATGAGCCAGACGATCAAGGTGCACGTGCAGTAAGTTGTTTCGGCACGACGCGAGGAAAGGCGGCCACGGAGCCATCCGGGCGGCCTTTCGCGCTTGCTGGCGCTGCGCGCCTCGTCCGTTCGGCCAATGGCGGATGGAGCGTGCGTGATCGCGCGCCGCGCCCGGTACAATGGCCGCTTCCATCGGTTGCTCGCGTGTTCGGCGCCGATTCTTCGCCATTCATCCGGTTTTCCCATGTCGCTTTATTCCATCTCGGACGCGCAGCTCGCGTTCGGCCACGTCGCATTGCTCGATCACGCCGACTTCTCGCTCGAAGCGGGCGAGCGTGTCGGGCTGATCGGCCGCAACGGCGCGGGCAAGTCGTCGCTTCTCAAGATCGTCGCGGGGCTCGCCGCGCCCGACGACGGGCTCGTCACGCGTCAGAGCGAGCTCACGACCGTCTACGTGCCGCAGGAACCCGAGTTCGATCTCGACGCATCCGTGTTCGATGTCGTCGCGTCCGGCCTCACCGAAGCGCGCGCGTTGCTCGACGAGTACGACGCCGTCGCGCACGCGCTCGCCGATACGCCCGAAGGCGCGAAGCACGACGAGCTGCTCGCGCGCATGAACGCGCTGCAGTCGGCGCTCGATACCCGCGACGCGTGGAACTGGCGCACGCGCGTCGCGACGACACTCGCGCAGATCGGTCTCGATGGCGATGCCCGCGCAGGCGATCTGTCCGGCGGCATGAAAAAGCGCGTGGCGCTGGCGCGCGCGCTCGTCGTTCAGCCCGACGTGCTGCTGCTCGACGAGCCGACCAACCACCTCGACTTCGACGGCATCCGCTGGCTGGAGGAACTGCTCGTCACGTTGCGCACGGGCCTGCTCTTCATCACGCACGATCGCGCGTTTCTGGATCGCGTGGCGACGCGCATCGTCGAACTGGATCGCGGTCGGTTGCTGTCGTATCCCGGCAATTTCAGCGCGTATCAGACGAGGAAGGCGCAACAGCTCGAAGTCGAGCAGATCGAACAGGCGAAGTTCGACAAGCTGCTCGCGCAGGAAGAAGTGTGGATCCGCAAAGGCGTCGAGGCGCGGCGCACGCGCAGCGTCGGACGCATCGCACGGCTCGTCGAAATGCGCAACGAACGCGCCGAGCGCCGCAACGTGCAGGGCAATGTCAGGCTCGATGTCGGGCAGGGCGAGAAGTCCGGCAAGATCGTCGCCGAACTGACCGATGTGACCAAGCGCTACGGCGAACGCACGATCGTCGACCGGTTCACGGCAACTGTCATGCGCGGCGACAAGATCGGTCTCGTCGGCCCGAACGGCGCGGGCAAGACCACGCTGCTCAAGCTCATCCTCGGCGAACTGCAGCCCGACGAAGGCCGCGTGCGGACCGGCACCAACATTCAGGTCGCGTATTTCGATCAGATGCGCGCACAGCTCGATCTCGACAAATCGCTTGCCGACACCATCAGTCCCGGCAGCGAATGGGTCGAAGTGAACGGCGTGAAGAAGCATGTCATGAGCTATCTCGGCGACTTCCTGTTCGCGCCCGAACGCGCGCGCTCGCCGGTGCAGTCGCTCTCCGGCGGCGAGCGCAATCGCCTGCTGCTCGCGCGCCTTTTCGCGCGGCCGGCGAACGTGCTGGTGCTCGACGAGCCGACCAACGATCTCGACATCCCGACGCTCGAACTGCTCGAAGAACTGCTGGCGGATTACGACGGCACCGTGTTGCTCGTGAGCCACGACCGCGCGTTCCTCGACAACGTCGTGACGTCGGTGTTCGCCGCGGAAGGCGGCGGCAAGTGGCGCGAATATGTCGGCGGTTTCTCCGACTGGCAGGTTCAGCGCGAACGTTCGGAGCGCATTGCCGAAGAAGCGGCGCGTCAGACCGCGAAGGACACGCCGAAAGACGATGCGCCGAAAGACAGCGCCGCCGGCCGCAATGCGCAGCGCACGGTGAAGCTGTCATTCAAGGAACAGCGCGAACTCGAAGCGCTGCCGGGGCGCATCGCCGAACTCGAAGACGAGCAGAAGGTTATCGGCGCGCAACTCGAAGACGGCTCGATCTTCGCGAAGGACGCGAAGGAAGGTGCGCGTCTTTCCGAGCGACACGCGGCGATCGAAGAGGAGTTGCTCGTCGCCCTCGAGCGCTGGGAAGAGCTCGAAGCGAAGCGCAAATAGCGGCTCGCGCCCGCTGTGCGTGTGCTGAACGCATGTACGCGAACGAAGCGCGTTTTATCGCGCCGAGGTGGGCGCGGCGGGCGAAAACCGCTATTCTCCTAGCGCGGCTCGGATCGGCGGGCGTTTTTTTGCCTCGCTTTCAACGCATCCGGCCAGGCACAACATCAAGCATTTGCCGGCAGATCGGGCGTCATGTCGTGACATTCCGTCAGGCGTTCGAGAGCCGGATCAACGTTCAACTATGTCCACGAAAAAATCCAGCGCAATGGCGACAGGCACTGAACGAGGCAAGCGCCAGGTCATGAACGCCAAGGCAGCCGGCTACAGCGAAGCATCGATCAAGGTGCTCAAGGGCCTGGAGCCGGTCAAGCAGCGGCCCGGCATGTACACGCGGACCGAGAATCCGCTGCACATCATTCAGGAGGTGATCGACAACGCCTCCGACGAAGCGCTCGGCGGCTTCGGCAAGCAAATCACCGTCACCGTGCATCAGGACAACTCCGTGACCGTCGAGGACGACGGCCGCGGCATTCCTTTCGGCCTGCATCCGGAAGAAGGCGTGCCGGTCGTCGAGATCGTCTATACGCGGCTGCATGCGGGCGGCAAGTTCGATAAGGCCGCGGGCGGCGCCTATACGTTCTCGGGCGGTCTGCACGGCGTCGGCGTCTCGGTGACGAACGCGCTCGCAACCCGTCTCGAAGTCACCGTCTGGCGCGACAACAAGGTCGCGCAGCTTGCGTTTTCCAATGGCGACGTCATCGAAGAACTGACGACGCGCCCAGCCGAACGCGGCGCGAAGAAGAGCGGCACGCGCGTGCGTGCATGGCCGAATCCGAAGTATTTCGACTCGCCGAATCTGCCGCTCGGCGAATTGCAGCGCCTCCTGCGTTCGAAAGCCGTGCTGTTGCCGGGTGTCGAAGTGGTGCTCGTCATCGAGAAAACGGGCGAGCGTCAGACGTGGAAATACGAAGACGGTCTGCGCGGTTATCTGCTCGAAGGCATGGGCGGCAGCGAACTGCTGATTCCGTTGTTCGAAGGCGAACGCTACGCGGAAAGCTCGAAGAACACCGAGGAAACCTTCGCGGAAGGCGAGGGCGCGTCGTGGGTCGTCGCGTGGACCGAGGAAGGGCCGCTGCTGCGCGAATCGTATGTCAACCTCATTCCGACGCCCGCGGGCGGCACGCATGAATCCGGTCTGCGCGACGGTCTCTTTCAGGCGGTGAAGAACTTCGTCGAGATTCACAATCTCCAGCCGAAGGGCGTCAAGCTGCTCGCGGAAGACGTGTTCGCGCGCGTGTCGTTCGTGCTGTCGGCGAAGGTGCTCGATCCGCAGTTCCAGGGGCAGATCAAGGAACGCCTCAATAGCCGCGATGCCGTGAAGCTCGTGTCGTCGTTCTCGCGGCCGGCGCTGGAGTTGTGGCTGAATCAGCACGTCGAATACGGCAAGAAGCTCGCGGAGCTCGTGATTCGCCAGGCGCAGGCGCGCACGCGCGCGGGCCAGAAGATCGAGAAGAAGAAGAGTTCGGGCGTCGCCGTGTTGCCGGGCAAGCTCACCGATTGCGAATCGACGGATATCTCCCGCAACGAACTCTTTCTCGTCGAGGGCGATTCGGCGGGCGGCTCCGCGAAAATGGGCCGCGACAAGGAGTTCCAGGCGATTCTCCCGTTGCGCGGCAAGGTGCTGAATACGTGGGAAACGGAACGCGACCGGCTCTTCGCGAACAACGAAGTGCATGACATCGCGGTGGCGATCGGCGTCGATCCGCACGGTCCCGACGATCAGATCGATCTGTCGAATCTGCGCTACGGCAAGATCTGCATTCTCTCCGATGCGGACGTCGACGGCGCGCACATTCAGGTTCTGCTGCTCACGCTCTTCTTCAAGCATTTCCCGCAACTGATCGAGCGCGGCCATGTGTGCGTCGCGCGTCCGCCGTTGTTCCGAGTCGATGCGCCCGCGCGCGGCAAGAAGCCCGCGCAGAAGCTCTACGCGCTCGACGAAGGCGAACTCGAAGCGATCCTCGACAAGCTGCGCAAGGACGGCGTGCGCGAAACGGCGTGGACCATCAGCCGCTTCAAGGGCCTCGGCGAAATGAGCGCCGAACAGCTCTGGGACACGACGATGAACCCGGACACGCGCCGTCTTCTGCCGGTCGCGCTCGGCGATCTCGGCTTCGATCTCACCGTTTCGCGCATGACGATGCTGATGGGCAAGGGTGAAGCGGCCTCGCGCCGAAGCTGGCTCGAAGAAAAGGGTAACGAAGTCGAAGCGGACATCTGACGCGAACGCATTAACACGGACATTCGATGGGAATCACAGACGATCTCTTCGCCGAACAGACTGCACCGGACGGCGAACAACTGACGCTCGGCGATTACGCCGAACGTGCTTATCTCGACTACGCGGTGAGCGTGGTGAAGGGCCGCGCGCTGCCCGACGTGTGCGATGGACAGAAGCCCGTGCAGCGCCGCATTCTCTACGCGATGAGCGAGATGGGCCTCGCGGCCAACGCCAAGCCGGTGAAGTCGGCGCGCGTGGTCGGCGACGTGCTGGGTAAATATCACCCGCACGGCGATCAATCGGCGTACGACGCGCTCGTGCGTCTCGCGCAGGACTTTTCGATGCGCTATCCGCTCATCGACGGCCAGGGCAATTTCGGCTCGCGCGACGGCGACGGCGCAGCGGCCATGCGATACACCGAAGCGCGTCTGACGCCGATCGCGCGTTTGCTGCTCGATGAAATCGATCAGGGCACGGTCGATTTCATGCCGAACTACGACGGCTCGTTCGAAGAGCCGAAGCTATTGCCCGCGCGCTTGCCGTTCCTGTTGCTGAACGGCGCATCGGGCATCGCGGTCGGGCTGGCGACGGAAATTCCGTCGCACAATCTGCGCGAAGTCGCGCAAGCCGCTGTCGCGATGATCCGCGATCCGAAGATCGGCCACGCGGGCTTGATGGAGAAACTGCCCGGACCGGATTTCCCCGGCGGCGGGCAAATCATTTCATCGCCGACGGAAATCTCGACGGCCTACGAAACCGGACGCGGCAGCCTGAAGGTGCGTGCGCGCTGGAAGATCGAGGATCTCGCGCGCGGCCAGTGGCAGGTCGTCATCACGGAATTGCCGCCGGGCGTGTCGAGCCAGAAAGTGCTCGAGGAAATCGAGGAACTCACGAATCCGAAGATCAAGCTCGGCAAGAAGACGCTCACGCCCGAGCAGGTGCAGACCAAGCAGTCGATGCTCGCGCTGCTCGACGCCGTGCGCGACGAGTCGGGCAAGGACGCGCCCGTGCGGCTCGTGTTCGAGCCGAAGTCGAGCCGTATCGATCAGACCGAGTTCGTCAACACGCTGCTCGCGTACACGAGCCTCGAATCGAACGCGTCGATCAACCTCGTGATGATCGGCTCGGATGGCCGGCCGCGTCAGAAGGGCATCGTCGAGATCCTGCACGAGTGGATCGGCTTTCGCTTCGTCACGGTGACGCGGCGCACGCAGCATCGTTTGGGCAAGGTCAACGACCGCATCCATATTCTCGAAGGACGAATGATCGTCTTCCTGAATATCGATGAAGTCATCCGCATCATCCGCGAGTCGGAGGAACCGAAGCAGGCGCTGATCGCGCGCTTCAATCTCTCCGACCGGCAGGCCGAAGACATTCTCGAAATCCGCCTGCGTCAGTTGGCGCGGCTGGAGGCGATCAAGATCGAACAAGAGTTGTCCGACTTGCGCGACGAAAAGACGAAGCTCGAAGAACTGCTCAACAGCGACGCCGCGATGAAGCGCGTGCTGATCAAGGAAATCGAAGCGGACGCGAAGCAGTACGGCGACGAGCGCCGCACGCTGATTCAGCAGGAGAAGCGCGCGACGTTCGAGGCGCGTGTCGTCGACGAACCGGTGACGGTGGTCGTGTCGCAGAAGGGCTGGGTGCGCGCGCTGAAGGGCCACGGGCTCGATCCGGCGGGCTTCACGTTCAAGCAGGGCGACGGGCTGTACGCCGCGTTCCAGGCGCGCACGCCGGATTCGCTCGTCGCGTGGGGCAGCAAGGGTCGCGTGTATTCGGTGCCGGTTTCGGCGTTGCCGGGCGGACGCGGCGATGGCGTGCCGGTGACGTCGCTGATCGAGCTCGAATCGGGCACGCATCTGCTGCATTACTTCGCGGCGAATGCTGAACAACAACTGCTGCTGGCATCGAGCAACGGCTTCGGCTTCATCGCGAAGCTCGGCGACATGGTGAGCCGCCAGAAGGCCGGCAAGGCGTTCATGACGATCGATGAAGGCGCGGCACCGCTCGCGCCGATGCCCGTCATTCCGGGCGCAATCTATGTCGCGTGCTTGTCGAGCGCAGGCAAACTGCTCGTCTTCGGCATGGACGAGATGAAGACGTTGTCGGGCGGGGGTCGCGGCGTCATTCTGATGGGCCTCGATCCGAAGGAAACGCTGCGCCAGGCGCTCGCCATCGATGCGCGCGGCGTGATGATGATCGGCACCGGGCGCGGCGGGAAGGTGAGGGACGAGAAGCTCAGCGGATCGCAGTTGCAACTGCATCTCGGCAAGCGATCGAGAAAGGGAAGAGCGCCGGATTCGTCGTTGAAGGTGACGGAGCTGCGGCCGGTGTTCGAGGGGTGATGTTTCAATGGGGCGCCGCGCGCGCTCCATGACAGCATGAAGCCCGCTCAGTGCGGGCTTTTTATCGTCTGTCGTTCGCGAGATTCAGACATCAATCATTTCAACGCTTCTTGGCATCAGTCAGCCCAAGCTCTCGCAGCTGATGCGTGGCCAGTTTCGCGGGCTCGGCGAGGCGAAGATGCTCGAACTGCTCGCGCGCCTTGGTCGCAATGTGCAGATCGTCGTCGGTCCACCGCGGCGCTCGGCGAAGCCGGGGCGGGAAAGCTGCCCGGCGGCCGATATCCGTCACTAAGGCAAGCCTCGGACTGGCATGGGGCATCGGCAAAACATATCCCATTCGCGCGATCCTTAGGGTCACGAATAATCCGGTTCTTTCGCGTGCCACGCTGTCATCGTCGAACAAAATCGGCCGGGCGGGGAACTCCACACTCCGCGCGTATTCCTATGCCTTGTGCCTGCACGTACTCAACAACTCAAATCAGCCCCGGAATTCACAATGAACAAAGCCATCGAAGCGGCGCTCTTTCTGCATTTGCTCGGCGTCGCCGTTTGGATAGGCGGAATGATCTTCGCGCATTTCTGCCTGCGTCCCGCGCTCGGCGATCTCACGCCGCAACTGCGTCTTCCGCTTTGGGAGTCGGTATTCGCGCGCTTCTTCAACTGGGTGGGCGCCTCGGTGATCGTCATCCTGCTCACCGGCGGTTTCCTGCTCATGCAATTCGGCGGCGGTCATGCGGCGTGGCCGCTGCACGCGATGGCCGGTCTCGGCATCGTGATGATGCTGATCTTCGGTCACATCCGCTTCGCCGTTTTTCCGCGCATCCGCCGCGCGGTGCAGGCGCAGAACTGGCCCGATGGCGCGAGGGCGGTCGGCACCGTGAGAAGGCTCGTCGTGATCAATCTCGTGCTGGGCGTCGTGACGATCGGCACGGCGGTTCTTTCGCGCGGCTTCTGATTCGACCCGTCGCTTAAACGCCGCGCTCGTCGCTGAGCGCGGTGCTCGATTCGTGGCCGGCGTCCTTGCGCGATCGCGGGGCGTGTCCGCGCGGCCATCCGCATACGCCGAAACGGTCGAGCAGCGCCTGCACGCCATCCGCCGGCACCGGGCGAGAGAACAGGAAGCCTTGCGCTTCCACCGGCCCGAGCGCGGCGAGCCACGCAATCTGCTCCTCGCGCTCCGTGCCTTCGACAATCACCGTCAACCCGAGCGAGCGCGCCAGATTGACGATCGCCGACACCATCACGCAGACGCTGCGATCTTCCGGAATCGCCTGGATGAACGAGCGATCCACCTTCAGCGTATCGACCGAAAAGCGGTTCAGATACGACAGCGACGAATATCCCGTGCCGAAGTCGTCGAGCGCGATACGCACGCCCAGCCGCTTCAGCGCGACGATCTTCTCCTGCACGAGCTCCGGATACTCCACCATCACGGTCTCGGTGATTTCGAGCTCCAGCTTGTCGGGCGGAATCCCGCTCGCCTCGATCGCGCGCGCGACCGTCTCCAGCAAATCGCCGCGCCAGAACTGCACGGCCGAAATGTTCACGGCGAGCGACAGTCCCGTATAGCCGTCGCGCTGCCATTGCGCGAGCTCCATGCACGCGGTGTGAATCACGAAATCGCCGACCGCGACGATCAGTCCTGTCGATTCCGCCACCGGAATGAACTCGTTCGCCGGAATGAGCCCGTGCTGCGGATGATTCCAGCGCACGAGCGCCTCGAAACCGGTGATGCAGCGGCGCGTCAGATCGATCTTCGGCTGATAGACGAGGAAAAGCTGCTGCTCCGTCAACGCGACGCGCAGTTGCTGCTCCCACTTCATCAAATGGTCCGCGCGATGCGACAACTGCGGCGAATAGAACTGATAGCAGTTCCGGCCCGCGTCCTTCGCGCTGTACATCGCGAGATCGGCCTTCTTCAGCAGATCGATTTCGCTCTCGTTCGACACGGAAAAGAGCGCGATGCCGATGCTCGCATGCAGCACGAACGCGCTGCCGCGCACGTCGAAGGGCGTGGCGAACATCGTCGAGATGTCGTCGGCGAGCGTGACGGCGCGTTGCTCGACGTCGTCGCCCTTCACGACGACCACGAACTCGTCGCCGCCGATGCGCGACAGCGTGCCGCTTTGCCCGACCGTTTCGGCGAGCCGCGACGCGGTCATCTGCAGGACGATGTCGCCGGCGTTGTGGCCGAGCGTGTCGTTGACGGTCTTGAAGTTGTCGAGATCGATGAAGAGCAGCGCCAGGCGCCCGATGTTTTCCGGCTGCGCCACGTCGAGCCTGAGCGCGCGCAGCGTCGAATACCGGTTGCGCAGGCCGGTGAGCAGGTCGTATTCGACGAGATGCGTCATCTCGCGCTCGCGCCCGAGCAGCTTGCCGATGAGGCCCGTCGCGACCGCGAAGAAGCCGAGCATCGCGAGCGAAATGAAGCTCGCCATCAGCAGATAGACATTGCGCGTGTGGTTGTAGTCGACCATCTCCTCGCGCTCGGACAGGCCGACGAGCACGCCGAGCGGATAGCCGTCGATATGCCGGTACGACACGATGCGCTTCACGTGATCGATCGGATCGACGTAGATGCCCGACGCGTGATCGGTCGTCGGATACACGCCGGTCGCGCTGAACGCGGCGTGCGAGCGATCGGCCGGGCCGCTGCGCGCGCTGCCTTTCGCCGGGGCGCTCGCGGCGGCATTCGCGGCGGCGCTCTCGGCCAGGCTGCCGCCCGTGCTGCGCGCGAGCACGGAGCCGTTGTCCGACACGACCGCGATCACGCCTTCGTGCCCGATCGACGCGACGTTGTAGAAGTCGTTCGTGAAATACGCCGGGTCTTCCGACACGACCACGACGCCCGCGAACGAGCCGTCCGGATGATTGAGCCGCCGCGTGATCTGCAGCGTCCAGAGCCCGGATACCCGCCCGCGCACCGGGCGGCTGATGTAGAGCAGATCGTCGTTCGAATGCGCGTGGACCTTGAAGTGTTCGCGGTCGGAGAGATCGATCGGTTTCGGATGCGGATCGGATGTATTGGCGATCAGCGTCCCGTATTCGTCGATCAGCGAAACCTGCACGAGCGTGTCGCTTTGCACGACGCCTTTTTCGACGGTGGCGATCAGATCGAAGTTGTCGGGCGACTTCTCGTACTCGTATTTGACGAAGCGCGTGATCTGGTCGACCTGGTGAATCGCCTTGATGGTGTGCTGTTCGAGCGCCGACGAAAGAATGGCGGCGGACGACATCGACTCATGCGTGGTCGCTTCGCGCTCGACCGACAGCCGGGCGAAGATCACCGCCCACAGCAGCACGAGCACGAAGGTGCCGAGCACGGGAATCGCGAGAAGCGCGCGCCGACGCCGCGCCGACGGCGCGCCGAGGACGGTGTCGGAAAAGGCGTGGGAGCGCGTGCGCTTCATGGGGTGTCCGTCGGCGCTCTGTCGCGTGGCGCCTTGCGTGCTGCGGACTGCGCGAGGTGGATGAAGCGATGCATGTTCTGAGGCGTTCGACCGAAACGAGTGAATATACCGCGCGCGGCGCACAGCGGATGATCGGCGGATATTTTCTCCGAGACCCGATCCACATCTCGATCCACCTCAGGTCCGCGCGCGACGGCCGTTCGGCGAGCCGTTTGCCGCTGCAGCGCCCGAAGCCCGGCATGAGCGAGACGGCGAGCATCCGGTGTCGTCGAGTGCATACGTTTGCGCTGCGGCGCGAGCGGCTCACCCTCACGACGCCTGTCGCCCGCCGATGTGAACCGCCATTGCGTTCCGATCCCCGATTGTTCAGATATTAACGAAGCCGCCGGGATTAAGAAAGGGGCCGCGCTTGGGGGTATACGCGCGGCGTCGGGCAGCGCGTAGGTCATTGTTTCAGATGCGGAATGTGCCGTCGATCACAGTTACCGAGGCGCCGCCGATCCAGATCGGTGCGCCGTCCGCCGCATCGTCGTATTCGATGCTGACGCGGCCATCGCGGCCGAGCGCCGTGCCCTGTCTCACCGTGAAACGCTGGCCGGGCCGCTGGTCCCGCGCGCGCAGCAGCGTCGCGAGTGCCGCGTTCGCGCTGCCCGTCACCGGATCTTCGATGTTCTCCGCGCCGAGCAGAATCACGCGCAATTCGAACGTCGCGGGTCCGCCGGCTTCGTGCGGTCCATACATGGCGATGCCGTGCGTGCCGACTTCCGCGACGAGCGCCGCGAGCGATTCGCGCGCCGCGCCTTGCAGCGACGTCGCGAAACACTGCGCCGCGTCCTTCACGCGCACGACGAGCCACGGCACGCCGTTGTCCAAGGCGGCGGGCGGCGAACTGAAATCGATTACGGCGGGCGCGAGTGCGGCGGCGAGGCGCTCGCACTGCGCATCTGAAAGCGGCGCGATGGTGGCGGGCGGCGCGGCGAACGCCCACTCGCCGCCATCGGCATCGCCATTGGTATCGCCGCGCTGCGCGAGCTCCACGAGTCCGACGCCGCATTCCTGCACGAGCCGGCCGGGCGTCTTCGGCGTGTAACCGGCATCGATGAGCGCGTGCGCGCTGCCGAGCGTCGGATGTCCGGCGAACGGCAGTTCGACTGCCGTCGTGAAGATGCGTACGCGGTAGTCGGCGCGCGGATCGGTCGGCGGCAGGAGAAACGCAGTCTCCGACAAATTCGTCCAGCGGGCGATTTCCTGCATGCGCTCGGCCGTGAGGCCTTCGGCGTCGAAGATCACCGCGAGCGGATTGCCCTTGAATGGAACGGCTGTGAAGACATCGACCTGCTTGAACTGGACGGTGCGTGAGGACATGGTTTTCGAATGCGTTCGATGGAAGGCCCATTCTGCCCCCAATACACTCCGGCGCGGTCTGTGAAAGGCCGCGGTCCGCGCTTCACGTTGCGGTCTGGCGCCGGGCGCGAGCGACCAAATGCGGCGGCAAGCCGCTTCGTCGGCGTTTCACCTTCGACGGTCGACAATGCGAAGTACGCGATCTCGCTGGCGATCGACTATCACCGATCTGAAGGGCGTCTCCGCAGCGGCATACGATTCGCTGACCTTCCGCGTCGCCGTGGTGCGCCCGATGGGGCAGGACCTCGAGTTCCAGAGCTTCGGCCGTCCGGCAAAGTAAGACTCACATGAAGTGACGTGACGCACGCCCCGTTCTCGCGGTCCGGAGACGGGGCGTTGTCATTGGAGCAGGTGTTTGCGTCGCCTCGATGCAGAAGCGAAAGCGCGCCTTACGCGACTTCCGCGATCAGCTCGATCTCGACGCACGCGCCGAGCGGAATCTGCGCGACGCCGAACGCCGAGCGCGCGTGCTTGCCGGCATCGCCGAAGATTTCCGCGATCAGCTCGGACGCGCCGTTCGTGACGATGTGCTGCTCGGTGAAATCGAAGGTCGAGTTGACGAGGCTCATCACCTTGACGATGCGCTTGACCTTGTTCAGATCGCCGACGTGCGCGTGCAGCGTCGCGATCAGGTCGATCGCGACGCTGCGCGCCGCCGCCTTGCCTTCTTCCGTCGTGATGTTGTCGCCGAGCTTGCCGACGTGGACCTTGCCGTCCTTCTTCGCGATGTGTCCGGAGAGATACACCGTGTTGCCGCTCTGCGCGCTCATCACGTAAGCGGCGGCGGGCGCGCCCGCGACGGGCAGGTCGATGCCGAGTTCCTTCAGCTTGTCGTACACGTTCGATGCCATCGGTTGCTCCTCTAAACGTTGAAATCAGATGCTCGCGCGGATCAGCGCGCCGAGCTTCGCGACGCCTTCGTCGATCGTGGCGGGCGGCACCGTCACGAACGAAAGACGCATGGTGTTGTGTTCGGCTTCGTTGGCGAAGAACGGGCCGCCCGGCACGAAGGCCACATTCTGCGCGATCGCCTGTTCGAGCAGCTTCATCGAATCGATGTGTTGCGGCAGCTTCACCCACACGAACATGCCGCCTTCCGGCCGGTTCCATTCGACGCCCGCCGGCATGTGGCGTTCCAGTGCGTCGAGCATCGCGTTGCATTGATCGCGATAGAGCGCGCGGATCTTGGGAACGTGCGTGTCGAGGAAGCCGTCTTTCACCACTTCATAAACGATGCGCTGCGTGAGGCTCGGCGTGTGCAGGTCGGTCGCCTGCTTGGCCTGCACGAGTTTGAAGTGCAACTCCTCGGGCGCGATGATGTAGCCCACGCGCAGGCCCGGCGCCAGCACTTTCGAGAACGAGCCGAGATGCACGATGTGATCGGGCGCCATCGACAGCATCGTGGGCAGCGGCGCGCCCGCGTAGTCCAGCGCGCCGTAGGGATCGTCCTCGATCACCGGGAACGACGCTTTTTGAGCCAGCGCGGCGAGCGCGCGGCGGCGTTCGAGCGGCAGGCGGCGGCCGGTCGGGTTCTGGAAATTCGGCTGCGCGTAGAGCAGGCGCGCGTTCGCGGTGAGCGTGGCGTCGAGCGCTTCGGGGATCAGGCCCGATTCATCGGTCGGCACCTGCACGTAGTGCGGCTCGAATAGCGAGAACGACTGCAGCGCGCCGAGATACGTCGGCGTTTCGACGAGCACGCGGCTGCCCGGATCGACGAGCGTCTTGCCGAGCAGGTCGAGCGCCTGCTGCGAGCCCGTCGTGATGAGCACCTGCGTCGGACGGATATGCGCGCCGTTCACCGAATACCGCTTCGCGATCCACTCGCGCAGCGGCATGTAGCCTTCGGTCGCGCTGTACTGGAGCGCGGCGGCGGGCTGGTCGCGCAGGATGCGTTCGGAGGCGTGGCGCATTTCCTCGACGGGGAACGTCGCCGGCGAGGGCAGGCCGCCCGCGAACGAAATGACTTCCGGCCGCTCCGTGACCTTCAGGATTTCGCGAATCGCCGAACTGGTGAGCTTGCGAGCACGTTCGGAGAGTTGCCACGGCGTGGCGCGGAGATCGGCTTGATTCATGAAATGCCTCGATTGTCTCTGGGGTGATTTCTTATCGCGGAACGTACCGCAAACGTCGATTATCGCGCGAAGGCGTCATCTTGCGTGCGTCGTGCCGGCAGCGACCACGGCCGGCTGCGGCGCGGCGCGCACGGCGGACTTGCGCCCGAGCACGACCGTCACGATGACGGCGGCCGCGTACAGCCACGTCGACCCGCTTACGTGCTCGCCGAAGAAGAGCGCCGAGAACGCCATCGTGAAGAAGATCTGCAGCAGTTGCACTTGCCCGACGCGCGCGATGCCGCCCATCGCGAGTCCGGCGTACCACGCGAAGAAGCCGATGAACTGCGAGAACAGCGTCACGTAGCCGAACGCCAGCCAGGTCTTGAGAGCGAGCGGTTCGGGATGCGTCGCGTGGCTGCCGAACAGTTGCGCCCACGCGAGCCAGCCGACCGGCAGCAGCAGGAACGGCGCCGAGAGCACGAGCGCCCAGCAGATGACCTGCCAGCCGCCCATCTGACGCGCGAGCCGCGCGCCTTCCGCATAACCGAGCGCGCCGATGCCGACCGCTACGAGCATCAGCAGGTCGCCGGCCTGCAGCCCGCCGCCGCCCGCCTGCAACGCGAACGCGACGACGATCCCGCTGCCCGCGATCGCGCTCGCCCAGAACGCCTTCGACGGCCGCTCGTGCGAGAGCCACGCGGCATAGATGGCGACGCACAGCGGCTGCAGGCCGTTCACGACCGCGCCGTGCGACGCGGGCACGGTTTTCATCGCCCACGCGGAAAACACCGGAAACGCGATGATGACGCCCAGCGCGACCACCGCGAGGCTCTTGACCTGCGGCCACGTCGGCAGCTTTTCGCGACGCCACAAAAGCAGCGCGGCGGCGGGAATGGCCGCGACGAGCGCGCGTCCGAGGCCGTTCAGGATCGGATTGACTTCCGCGACGACGATGCGCGTCATCGGCAGCGTCAGGCTGAAAATGACGACGCCGATCAGGCCGAGCAGCATGCCTTCGGTTTCGCGGGTCTTCATTGTGCGGTGTCTCCGTGGTCGGTCATGTCGGGTGATTCCGTTTTCTTCGGGCGACGTGGCTTCGATGCCGCCCGCGCCTCGGCCTGTTCCGCCGATTCGCCGAGCGTGAGCGTCGTGCCATCGGGCAGATCGAACTGCGCGACGAGCACCGGCGCGCCCGCCGTCTCCTCGACGCGCATCAGATGCGCCGCGCCGAGCCACGCGAGCTGCTCCGCCACGGCCCGCGCGCGCGGATGAAACCCCGTCAGCGAACGCAGCGCGATGCCGGTTTCCGGCAGCGCGCCGCTCGGATGACGCGGCGTGTCCCACTGAATCAGCGACGGCAGCACGCCATCGCCGGCGCCCTGCCACGCGGGGAACGCGCCGTCGTCGGGTACGGTCAGGCCCCAGGTATTGCCTGCGCGCGACATCGCCGCGACGGGCGCGATGCGCTCCGGATACTGCTCGCGCCAGCGCGCGAGCGACTTCGGCCGGTCCACGCGCGCGACCCAGTGCACGAGCTGCGGTCCGTGCTCGTCGAGGCGGCGCTGCATCGACGGATCGTCGAGTGCGAAAAGGCGTGGCCGCGCTGCTTCGGCATTCGCCGCCGGATCGATCGCGATCACTTCGAGATACGCGCCGCCCCACAGATTCAGCAACCGGTTATGCGTGCCCATCAGCGGATGCGCGCCGCCGGGCGCGGTTTCCACGCCGAATTTCGCGGCGACGAACTGCGCGCCTTCTTCCAGCGTGCGTGCGGCGATTACGAGGTGATCGAGTTTCAGTCGATGGTCGGTCATGACGGGCAAAGCGATAAAAAGGGCCGATAGCATAGCGCTTCGTTCGCACGCGACGCGCAGCCCGAAAGCAAAATGTAGCCGCTTGCACCGGAACAGTAACGGTACAATCGGCCCCATACTATTCGGTACACTTTTTGACGGCCCAGTCACGCTGCGCGCCGCAGACCGGAGGCCCGCATGTCCGTTCCGCTCGATCAGATTCCCGCCCCGCACGACGCCGCGCAGCTCACGCTCGTCGATCAACTGGTGCAATGGGGGCGCAGGCGCATCGACGAGCGCGTATTTCGTCCGGGCATGCGGATGCCGTCGATCCGCAAACTCGCGCTGGATAAAGGCGTGTCGCGCTTTACCGTGGTCGAGGCGTACGAGCGGCTCGTCGCGCACGGCTATCTCGATTCGCGGCGCGGCTCCGGTTTTTACGTGCGCGAGCGCATCGCGCCGACGCTCGTCGCGAAGGGCGAGACGCCCGCCGTCGCGGCGGATCGCGAGCCGGTGCAGAACACCATCGACGTGGTCTGGCTGCTGCGCAACATGCTGCATACGTCCAGTCCTGAAAAAGGGCCGGGGCTCGGCTATTTGCCGGGCCGTTGGCTCGACGGCGAATTGATCACCAACGCGCTGCGCTCGCTGTCGCGCCAGAGCGGGGCGCAGATGCTGGGCTTCGGCACGCCGCAAGGCTTTTTGCCGCTGCGCCAGCAGTTGCAGACGCGGCTCGAGGAACTGGAGATCGGCGCGTCGGCGGCGCGGCAGATCGTGCTCGTGTCGGGCATCACGCAGGCGATCGATCTCATTTCTCGTCTCTATGTGAAGCCGGGCGATGCCGTGATCGTCGGCGATCCGGCGTGGTTTCAGATGTTCGGCCGCTTCGCTTCGCAAGGCGCGCGGCTCGTCGGCATGCCGTACACGCCCGACGGCCCCGATCTCGATGCGCTGGAGACGCTCGTCGCGACCTGGCGGCCGAAGATGCTCATCATCAATTCGGTGCTGCAGAATCCGACCGGCACGTCGCTGACGGCGGCGCAGGCGTACCGCATCCTGCAACTCGCGCAGGAATACGACTTCATCGTCGTCGAGGACGATGTCTACGGCGATCTGTGTCCCGCTGGCTTTCCCGCGACGCGCCTCGCATCGCTCGATCAGTTGAAGCGCGTGATCTTCCTCGGCAGCTTTTCGAAGACGCTCGCGGCGAATCTGCGCGTCGGGTATATCGCGGCGGCGCCGGAAGTCGCGAAAGCGCTCGCGGATCAGAAGATGCTCGTCGGCATGACGAGTCCCGAGCTCAACGAGCGCGTCGTCTACAAGGTGTTGACGGAAGGGCATTACCGGCGTCACGTCGAGCGGCTGCGGGCCCGGCTCGACGGCGTGCGCGACAAGACCGCGCGCATGCTGGAAAAAACCGGCCTCAGACTTTTCGCGCCGCCGGCTGCGGCGGGCATGTTCCTGTGGGCGGACGCGGGCATCGATTCCGATGGACTCGCGGCAGCCGGACACGAAGCCGGCTTTCTGCTGACGCCCGGCAGCCTGTTTTCGCCGCATCAGTCTCCGACGACGTGGATGCGCTTCAACATCTCCAATTGCGGCGATCCGGCCTTGCCCGCCTTGCTGTCGAACTATCTGGAAAAGGCCGCGCGGCGCAGCGCCTAGCGGCGCCGTCCGGCAAGCCTTGGCAGATTGCGGCGCGCGGCGGGCGCGCGGATGAACTCCGCGAGCACGGTCTCATAGAGCGCGAGCGCGCCGGGCGTATGCCGGTAGCGATGCTCGTAAAGGCGGTTTTGCCCGTCGCAGAACTTGAGCGCGAAATAATCCGCGAGCAGGTTGCCTTGCGCTTCCATGTTGTAATCGCAGAGGCGCTTGTCATCGGCGAGCGTGTACGCATACCGCAGGCCGATGCGAATCGCGCCGCGCAGCCGCACCGGATAGCCGAGCTGGAATTGCCAGACATGCGTCATCTCGTGGATGAACCACATGCGGTCGGCGATGTCGCAGGCGGAGAAGTCGTCCTGAAAACATCCGCGCGGAAAATAGAGGTTGCCGTTCGGCGCCATCGCCGTGCGGCGCGGCTGCAGGCCGAACGGCAAATAGGCGCGCGCGTGCACGCGCGCCCGCGAATAGTCGATGGCGTCGCGGAAGATCGAACGGGCGATGTCGATCTCGCCGGGTGTGAGTGCGCGGGCGGTGCGGTGCATGCAGGCATCATAACGGCGTGCACGTCGCTCTTGAAATCGAGCGGCGCGCCCTTATATCGGACGAATTCGGCCAACACGGCCAACGCATCCGCATCAACGAAATCAAAGAGGAACCGACATGGCGCAAGAAACCATGAGCTTTCAGGCAGAAGTGAAGCAGCTTCTGCATCTGATGATCCATTCGCTCTACAGCAACAAGGAAATTTTCCTGCGCGAGCTGATTTCCAACGCATCCGATGCCGCGGACAAGCTGCGCTTCGAAGCCATCGAGAACAGCGCGCTCTACGAGAACGATCCGGATCTGCGCATCCGCGTGTCGTTCGATAAAGCCGCGCGCACGGTCACCATCGACGACAACGGCATCGGCATGAGCCGCGACGAAGCGATTTCGCATCTCGGCACGATCGCACGTTCGGGCACCAAGGAATTCTTCTCGAAGCTCTCCGGCGACCAGCAGAAGGACGCGGCGCTCATCGGGCAGTTCGGCGTCGGCTTCTATTCGGGTTTCATCGTCGCGGACAAGATCACGGTCGAGACGCGCCGCGCCGGTCTCGCGGCGAACGAAGGCGTACGCTGGACGAGCGCGGGCGAGGGCGATTTCGAAGTCGAGGATATCGAGCGCGCGCAACGCGGCACGACCATCACGCTGCATCTGCGCGCGGACGAGGACGAGTTCCTGTCGACGCATCGTCTGAAGTCGATCATCCAGAAATATTCGGATCACGTCGCGCTGCCCATCCTGATGAAGAAGGAAGAGTGGGACGCCGAAAAGAGCGAGATGGTCACGAAGGACGAGGACGAGACCGTCAACCAGGCGAGCGCGCTCTGGACGCGTCCGAAGAACGACATCACGGACGAGCAGTACAAGCAGTTTTATCAGCACGTTTCGCACGATCACGACGAGCCGCTCGCGTGGACGCATAACCGCGTCGAAGGCCGCAGCGAGTACACGCAACTGCTGTACGTACCGAAGCACGCGCCGTTCGATCTGTGGAACCGCGAGCATCGCGGCGGACTGAAGCTCTACGTGAAGCGCGTGTTCATCATGGATGACGCCGAGCAACTGCTGCCCGCGTATCTGCGTTTCGTGAAGGGCGTCGTCGATTCCGCCGATCTGCCGCTCAACGTATCGCGCGAAATCCTGCAGGAAAGCCGCGACGTGAGGGCGATTCGCGAAGGCGTGACCAAGCGCGTGCTGTCGATGCTCGAAGAGCTCGCGACGTCTTCGGCCGAAGCCACCGAAGACGCCGACAAGCAGAAGTACGCCACGTTCTGGAACGAGTTCGGGCAAGTGCTGAAGGAAGGCATCGGCGAGGACTTCAGCAATCGCGAGCGCATCGCGAAGCTGGTGCGTTTCGCATCGACGCACAACGACAGCAACGAGCAGAACGTGTCGCTCGCGGACTACGTTGCGCGCATGAAGCCCGAGCAGACGAAGATCTATTACGTCACCGCCGATAGCTGGCAGGCCGCGAAGAACAGCCCGCATCTCGAAGTGTTCCGCAAGAAGGGCGTCGAAGTGCTGCTGCTGACGGACCGCGTCGACGAGTGGATGCTGTCGTTCCTCAATGAGTTCGATGGCAAGCCGCTGCAGAGCGTCGCGCGCGGCGACCTCGATCTCGGCGCGCTCGACGACGAGGAAAAGCAGCAGCAAGAGAAGGTCGGCGAGGAAATGAAGCCGCTCGTCGAGAAGATGAAGGAAGCGCTCGAAGGCAAGGCGAAGGACGTGCGCCTCACGTTCCGTCTCACCGATTCGCCGAGCTGTCTCGTCGCGGATGAAGGCGACATGAGCGGTTATCTGCAACGCATGCTGAAGGCAGCGGGGCAGAACGCGCCGCAAGCGGAACCGATTCTCGAAGTGAATCCTGAGCATCCGCTGGTGAAGTCGTTGAATGCGGATAACGCCAATTTCGTCGACTGGTGTCATCTGCTGTTCGATCAGGCGTTGCTGGCCGAAGGCGGCGCGCTGGAGGACCCGGCGAGCTTCGTGAAGCGCACGAACGCGTTGTTGCTTGCGCGGTAAGTCTTTGCAGGTGATTTGAATGAACGCGCCGCCGGGGAACGGGCGGCGCGTTTTTTACTTGCTCTTGCGTTCCTTGTTCGACTGAGCGATGAGCGATGCCGCCATCCTTCGGGTCTCTTCCGAATACTTCGGGCTTCTCAATGCTTCCGATGCCTTGTGTTCCATTGCCGCGCCGGTCTGTTTGTTCGTGTGGCGCTGCGCGAGAACCGATCCCGCGAAGCTCTTCGCAATCTTCGATGCGTGCGGATCATGCAATGTCTTTTCGGCGATCTCGGTGACTGCTTTCGACGACTGTTTCTTGTTGATTGTCATAGTCTTGTTTCATTGATTGTTCGTCTGGACGCCGCGCCTCGGTGATGCAGTGTTCGCGGCCAATCCCCTTATATCCGTGGATGGCGAGCAATTCCAGCCGAAACGTCCGAATAGCGGGTGCCTCTATAATCCGCCGCATGCTCACGCCCAACGATCCCATCGACGCACACTGGCGCGTCGTCCCGCTTGCCTCGCTCACCGACGCTCAAAAGGACTGGCTCACGCGCGGCGGCTCGCTGACCGCGCATCTGCGCACGCTCGGCGCGGTGACGGTCGAAGTGACGCGCGAAGCCGTCGCTATGCCGTGGCGCGACGAATGGCGCGCGCTCGATGTCACGCCGCGCACGCCCGTCTGGACGCGCGAAGTCACGCTCAAGGTCGATGGCGCGCCGTTCGTCGTCGCGCATAGCGTCGTGCCGCTTTCGCACAGCACGGGTATCTGGCAATCGATGCGCCGTCTGCGCACGCGTCCGCTTGCCGAACTGCTTTATAGCGATGGCAGCGTGTCGCGCTCGGCGCTCGTCAGCAGAAGGATCACCGCGCGGCATCCGCTGCATCGGCTGGCATCGGCGCATGGGGAAAGCGCGCATGCGCTCGTCGCGAGACGATCCGTGTTCAAGCGTCACGGCGCGCCGCTGATGGTCACCGAATGCATGCTCGATGCGCTCTGGACGCGCCTCGACGTATCAGCCGCGAAAAAGCACCATTGGGAACACGCGCGTTCGCTCGAACATCTGAGCTCGCATGCGAAGCGCGTCGCGCACGGCGAGGCGAAATGAAGCTCGCGGGATTCGAACCGGTCGGCGATGACGTCACGCACACCCTCATCCTCGGCAGCTTTCCGGGCGTCGCATCGCTGGCGGCGACGCAGTATTACGCGCATCCGCGCAATCAGTTCTGGCGGCTCGTCGGCGCGGCGATCGGGGAACCGCTCCACGAACTGAGCTACGACGAACGTCTGGCGCGCCTGAAGCAGCACGGCATCGGCTTATGGGACGTACTCGCCGCGTGCGAACGCGAAGGCAGTCTCGATGCCGCGATCCGCAACGCATCGCCCAACGACTTCGCCGTGTTCCGCACGCGCTTCCCGAACTTGCGCAAGGTCTGCTTCAACGGCAAGACCTCGGGCAAGTTCGCGCCCGTCCTTGCAGCGGCAGGCTACGCGACGCTCGTGCTGCCGTCGTCGAGCGCGGCCAATGCTATCCTCTCGTTCGATCAAAAATTGCGCATCTGGCGCGACATCCTCACCACACAATGACGAATCTCATCAAGCGCGCGTCGGCCGAAGCCCGCGCGTTCGGCCGCAAGAAAGACAACGCCAAATCGAAGCGCAATCGCGACGATGACGAGCTCGCGAACGCCCCGCGCATCGAGGCGCCGCGCAAGCCGCGCTTCGCGCCCGTGACGTTCTCGGAAGAGGGCGGCGTGCGCTATCTGCATTTCGGCACCGAATGGGTGCAAGGCGCGATGCGTTTGAAGAAGCCCGATCACATCGAGCTCGAATACGCGCAGCAGATGATGGCGTGGCTGCTCTTCATCGAAACGCCCGAGCGCATCGCGCAACTCGGTCTCGGCGCGGCCGCGCTCACGAAGTTCTGTTACCGCTTTCTCAAGCGCGCGAAGGTCGAAGCCGTCGAACTGAACCCCGCGGTCGTGATCGCCGCGCGCGCGATGTTCGAACTGCCCTATGACGACGCGCGCCTCACCGTCACCGAGCGCGACGCGTGGGAGTTCGTCAACGATCGCGCGAACCACGGCACGATCGGCGCATTGCAGATCGATCTCTACGACGCCACCGCGCGCGGCCCCGTCCTCGACAGCGTGTCGTTCTATCGTGCGTGCCGCGCGTGTCTCACGCCCGAGGCGGGCGTCGTCACGATCAATCTGTTCGGCGATCATCCGAGCTTCGTGCGCAACATGCGGCATCTGAACGAAGCGTTCGATCATCGCGTGATCGCGCTGCCCGAAGTGCACGACGGCAATCGCGTCGCGCTCGCCTTCGCCGGTCCCGCGCTCGACGTGCCATTCGCCGCGCTCGAAACGCGCGCGAAGCTCATCGAAGCCCAACTCGGCCTGCCCGCGCGCAAGTGGGTGAAGGGTCTCGCCGAAAGCGCGGGCATCCCGACGACGGGTTCGTTCTCCATCTGACCGAACATGCATCGGGCCGGAGCGTGCGTTCTGGCCCTTTCGCGGCTATCACAGAAGCAAGCAGAGAAATCAGCGGAATCTGAATAGTCGGGATTCTCCCTGATTTGAGCGCTATTTATCGGTCCATATACTCCCTCTGTTATTTCGGGGCGCTTCAAGCGGCATGTCTACCCGACGACCGGCATCCCGCCGGGCTCGCAATAACGACAAAACAAGAGGAGACCGTTCATGGCTCACGAAGCTACGACCGGCACCGGACAACCGCGCAACAAGCATTGGCTGTGGCTTCTGATCCTTCCGTGGATCGGTGTGGTCTGGGTGCCTTTCTACAACAAGATCGAGCCCGTTCTGTGGGGCTTTCCGTACTTCTACTGGTATCAGCTGCTGTGGGTGCTGATCAGCGCCGTCATCACCGCCGTCGTCTATAAGAAGACGAAGGCGCTGCCCTCGGGACGAAAGAACGGAGGCGCGCGATGATGAACACCACCGCAACCTTCGTCTTCGTCCTCTTCTTCGTCGGCGTCACGATTCTCGGCTTCATCGCCGCGCACTGGCGCAAGGGCGATCTCGCCCAGCTCGACGAATGGGGCCTCGGCGGACGCCGCTTCGGCACCATCGTCACGTGGTTCCTGCTCGGCGGCGATCTCTATACCGCCTACACGTTCGTCGCGGTGCCGGCGCTCGTGTTCGGCGCGGGCGCGACGGGCTTCTTCGCGCTGCCGTACACGATCCTCATTTATCCATTCGCGTTCGTCGTGTTTCCGAAGCTCTGGAGCATCGCGAAGCGTCACGGCTATGTGACCGCCGCCGACTTCGTGCACGCGCGCTACAACAGCCGCATGCTCGCGCTCGCCGTCGCGCTGACGGGCATCGTGGCGACCATGCCGTACATCGCGCTGCAACTCGTCGGCATCGAAGTGGTGATCGGCGCGCTCGGCTTCTCGACGCAGGGCTTCGTCGGCGATCTGCCGCTCATCATCGCGTTCGCGATTCTCGCCGCGTACACGTACACGTCGGGCCTGCGCGCACCCGCGATGATCGCCGTGGTGAAGGACGTGCTGATCTACGTCACCATCATCGCCGCGATGATCGTGATTCCAGCGCAGCTCGGCGGCTTCGGCCATATTTTCAGCACCGTGCCGCCTGAAAAGCTGCTGCTGAAAGCGCCCGATGCCGCGAGCCTGAACGGCTACAGCGCGTACGCGACGCTCGCGGTCGGCTCGGCGCTCGCGCTCTTCCTGTACCCGCACTCGGTGACGGCGATTCTGTCGTCGAATTCGGGCAACACGATCCGCCGCAACATGTCGCTTCTGCCGGCGTACTCGCTCGTGCTCGGCCTGCTCGCGCTGCTCGGCTACATGGCGCTCGCCTCGGGCGTGAAGGACATGCCGGAATACGCGCAGTACTTCAAGGCCTACGGCGCGAACTTCGCCGTGCCGGCGCTGTTCCTGCACTACTTCCCGTCGTGGTTCGTGGGCGTGGCGTTCGCGGCGATCGGCATCGGCGCGCTGGTGCCGGCGGCGATCATGTCGATCGCGGCGGCGAACCTGTACACACGCAACGTGCATCGCGAGTTCGTCAACACGAACATGACGCCGGAGCAGGAGACCAACGTCGCCAAGCTCGTGTCGCTGATCGTGAAGGTCGGCGCGGTGGTGTTCATTCTCGCGCTGCCGCTCACGTACGCGATCCAGCTGCAACTGCTCGGCGGCATCTGGATCATCCAGACGCTGCCCGCGCTCGTGCTCGGCCTCTATACGCGCGTGCTCGATCATCGCGGCTTGCTGATCGGCTGGGCGACGGGCATCGGCGTCGGTACGTGGATGGCCGTGTCGCTGCAACTGAAGGGCTCGATCTATCCGCTGCATCTGTTCGGCTACGTCGTGCCGGGCTACGCGGCGGTGTGGGCGCTGATCGCGAACCTCATCGTTTCGATCGTCGTGAGCGTGCTCGTGCGCGTTCTCGGCCTCAAGCGCTCCGACGACCGCACGCGTCCGGAAGATTATCTGGACATCGTGGAAGGCTGATTCCGGCCGTCGCGCACCTGCCCGGCGCGGCGCGCGAAAAGCTGGTAAAACGCCCGTAACAGGCTTCTCGCCTTTGCGGGCGTTTTTTTGGACAGCCTTCGTGTGAGCGAACCATGCTTTCTCCGACATCGACGTCAATCAGGCGCGGCCGTCTCTCACGCCTCGTTCACTGGGTCACGTCGCCGTACTTCCGATACCGGCACGCGAACCTGATCCACGGGCTGCGCGTCGGCCTTGCCGTGGCAATGTCGATCGCCGTCACGACGGGCGTCGACATGCCGCACGGCATCTGGGCGACGGTGTCGGTGCTCGTCGTGATCGGCGGGCTGCAGCACTACGGCAACATCCGCAAGAAGGCCGCCGAACGCGCCATCGGCACGACGCTCGGCGCGGGCTTCGGCCTCGTGCTGATTCTCGCGGAGACGCTGACCGGCTCGCAGATGGTGTTCTTCGTGCTGATGTGCCTGGTCGCGGGCGGCTGCGCGTATTACGCCATCGGCAAGCCGGGCTATGTCGCGCTGCTCACGGCGATCACGATGGTCATCGTTTCCGGGCACGGCGACTTGCCGCTTTCCACGGGTTTGTGGCGCACGGCCAATGTGATGATCGGCGTCGTGATCGCGCTCGCGTTCTCGTTCGTGCTGCCGCAATACGCGACGTATTCGTGGCGCTACCGTCTCGCGGACAATCTGCGCGAATGCGCGAGGATCTACGGCGCTTTATTGGATGGCACGCCGCTCGTCGCCGAGGACACGGCGCGCCGCATGTATGCGATGAGCCAGCGGCTCGTGCAGGCGCGCGCGCTGATGGAGTCGGTCGCGAAGGAAACCGATGTGCCGATGGCGCGGCTGGAAGAGATCCAGCGCCTGCATCGCTCGATTCTCGCGGCGCTGGAAATGCTCGTGACGTCGATGCCGGAAGTCTCGGGCGCAACGCCCAGCCGTTTTGCGATTGCGTGCTCGCCGGGCGAATACGCGGTGCGCGGACAGCTCCTGCAGATGGCGCGCGCGCTGCGCTTCGGGCGCGTCGGTTTGCTGTATCGCGCGATGGATGCGTCGGGCGCGCCGCAATCGATCGCCGCCGACGACGAGAACGCGACGACGCAGGGCATGCACTGGCTCGCGATGCGTTTCGTCGAGCAGGTGGATCGCTTGCGGATGCGGCTGTCGGAAATCGAGCGGCAGTGGAATATCGAAGGGGCGCGGCCGCTCAATCCATGAAGCAGTGAATGCTCAGGCTGCCTGCACTTCGGCTTCGTGCACCACGTTGATGAGCCAGGGCACGCCGAAACGATCCGTCAGCATGCCGAAGCCTTGTGTCCAGAACGTGGATTGCCACGGCGTGAGCACGTTGCCGCCTTCGGCAAGCATGTTGAAGATGCGCTCGCCGGATTGCGCGTCGTCCGCGGCGATCGACAGCGTGAAGCCCGAATAGTCCTTGCGCGGCTGACCATAGCGGCCGTCGGACACCAGAATCGCGTTCGGGCCGACGCAGAATACCGCATGCATGATCTTGTCTGCCCAGTCGGGCGGGGCGTTGCCGCCGTCCGGCGCATCGCGGAAGCGCACCAGCGCGGCGATCTGCGCCCCGAACGCGGCCTGATAGAGTTCGAGCGCCTCGGCGCAGTCGCCGTTGTAGAAGATATAGGTATCCAGTTGCATGACCGAATGACTCCGTGCATATAAAGCGGACATGCCGCCAGAGCCCGAAAGTCTATTGCAACGGCGTCCTACGTCGACTCGGAAACGGTCAAATTAGGTCAAGAAGCAGCGAAATGGAAAAAACCGCAAATCGCACCAGTGATCCGGCGCGATTCGCGGTTCTGTTTTCAGCGCGCTTATTGCAGCGCGGTGATCAGCTTTTCGAGCTTGATCGCATCGGCGGCGAAAGCGCGGATGCCTTCCGCGAGCTTTTCGGTCGCCATGGCGTCGTCGTTGACGAGGAAGCGGAACGTCGGCTCGTCGACGGCGATCTTCTCCACGTTCTCGTTCTTCACGCTCTCCGGCGAGAGCTTGCGCTCGACCTTTTCGTTGCTGTCGGCGAGTTTCTTCAGCAGATCGGGGCTGATCGTGAGCAGGTCGCAGCCCGCCAGTTCGGTGATCTGACTCACCGTGCGGAAGCTCGCGCCCATGACTTCCGTCTTGTAGCCGAACTTCTTGTAGTACGAGTAGATGCGGCGCACCGACTGCACGCCCGGATCGTTCGCGCCGCCGTTTTTCACTTCGTCCCATTCCGCGCCGGCCGACTTCTTGTACCAGTCGTAGATGCGGCCGACGAACGGCGAAATAAGCTGCGCGCCCGCTTCGGCGCACGCGACCGCTTGCGCGAGCGAGAAGAGCAGCGTCATGTTGCAGTGAATGCCTTCCTTCTGCAGCACTTCGGCCGCGCGGATGCCTTCCCACGTCGACGCCAGCTTGATCAGCACGCGATCGCGACTGATGCCCGCGTTCTCGTACAGCTTGATGATGTCGTGCGCCTTGTCGATGGACGCTTTCGTGTCGAACGACAAGCGCGCGTCGACTTCGGTGGACACGCGGCCCGGAATGATCTTGAGAATCTCGGTGCCGAACGCGACGAGCAGATTGTCGATGATCTGCGGCATCGGCTTCTTCGCGTGCTCCTTGACGGTCTTTTCGAGCAGCGGCTTGTAGTCGTCCTTCTGGACGGCCTTCAGGATCAGCGACGGATTGGTCGTCGCGTCCTGCGGCTTGAATGCGATGAATTGCTGGAAGTCGCCCGTGTCGGCGACGACGGTCGTGTATTGCTTGAGCTGGTCGAGAGCGGATGTCATGTCGAGTCTCAGACGCGTGGCGTCTTGTCAAATTGCGGAAAACAACCCGCGGATTGCCCATGATTGCGACGCCGCGCGGCGACTTCGTTCGCGCGGCGCGCCCCTGAATTCATTTTCCCATTCTAGTCCCGAGCGCGGCGAACGCGCTGATACCGTGCGCGCACGCACGCGGCGTGCCGGAATTCGACCGGCGCGCCGCCTCGCGCGTTCAATCGCGTTCAAGCGCGTTCAATCGCGTTCAATGGCGTTCAATCGGCCGCGTAAGCGAGCTCGTGCCAGCGCCGCACCGTGCCCGAGTCCAACTGGCCGCGCGCGAAACGCATCTTGCGGACTTCGTCGAGCGCGTGCGCGTCTTTCGCCGGATCGCCGCAGTTCATCTTCAGGACGACGTCCTGGACGTGCCCGGCGTCGTCGAGCAGCACGCGCACGATCGTCTTGCGCTTCGGTGCGGTGCCAGGCGGCGTGGAGCGCGCCAGCAGTCTGTCGATCAAAGCCATGACGGAAATGCCAAAAACGATTGCGGAAGCATCGGCCGGAAATCGGGGCCGATTCCGCCATTGTAGGCTGCGTCAGGCGCGTCTGGCATTGAGCACGACATGCGTCACAACGCCCGCGATCAAGCCCCAGAACGCGGAGCCGATCGACAGCAGCGTGAGGCCCGACGCCGTCACCATGAACGTGACGAGCGCGGGTTCGCGTTGACGCGCGTCCTGCATCGCGTTGGCGAGGCCGCTCATGATCGAGCCGAAGAGGGCGAGCGCCGCCACCGACACGACGAGCTCCTTCGGAAACGCCGCGAACAGCGCCGCGATGGTCGCGCCGAACGTGCCCGCGAGCAGATAGAACACGCCGCACCAGACGGCCGCCGTGTAGCGCTTGTCGCGATTCTCGTGCGCCTCGCGGCCGGTGCAGATCGCGGCGGTGATGGCGGCGAGATTCACGCCGTGCGAGCCGAACGGCGCGAGCACGAGCGACGCGAGGCCGGTCGTCGAGATGAGCGGGGCGGAAGGCGTCGTGTAGCCATCGGCGCGCAACACGGCGATGCCTGGCACGTTTTGCGAGGCCATCGCGACGACGAAAAGCGGAATGCCGATGCTGATCGCCGAGGCGATCGAGAACGCGGGCATCGTGAAGACGGGATGCGCGAGCGCCACATGAAAGCGCGAAAAGTCGAGCAGCCCGAGCGCGCCCGCGACCGCGATGCCGACGACGAGCGTCGCCGGGATCGCGTAGCGCGGCAGGAAGCGCTTGCCGGCGAGATACGTGAAAAACATCACGATGACGAGCGAGGTGCGATGCTCGGCGGCGCGAAAAATCTCGATGCCGATCTCGAACAGGATGCCCGCGAGCAGCGCGGCGGCGATGCCCGACGGAATGCGCTTCATCAGCGTGTCGAACCAGCCGGTCAGGCCGACGGCGGTCAAGAGCACCGCGCAGACGATGAACGCGCCGATCGCATCGGCGTAGGCGACGTTCGGCAGCGACGAGACGAGCAGCGCCGCGCCCGGCGTCGACCATGCGACGACGATCGGCGCGCGATAGCGCAGCGACAGGCCGATCGTGCAGACCGCCATGCCCATCGAGAGCGCCCAGATCCACGAGGAAATCTGCGCATCGGACAAATGCGCGGCCTGGCCCGCCTGGAACATCAGGACGAGCGAACTGGTGTAGCCGGTCATCATCGCGACGAAACCGGCGACGATCGTGGAGAGCGACGTATCAAAGAGGAAACGCGGCGCGGCGGGCGCCGGAGCGGAAGCTTTCATTCGGGTGTCTCGATTACTTCGACAGGGCGCGCATGGCGGTTTCGAGGCCGGCCATCGTCAGCGGATACATGCGATTGCCGAGCACGTTGCGGATCGCGGAGATCGACTGGCGATATTCCCATAGCCGCTCGGGCTCGGGATTGAGCCATGCGTGATGCGGGAATTGATCCGCGAGACGGCGCAACCACACCGCGCCGGCCTCGGCATTGTTGTATTCGACGGAGCCGCCCGGCTGCAGCACTTCGTAGGGACTCATGGTGGCGTCGCCGACGAAGATCAGCTTGTAGTCCGGCGTGAACCTGTGCAGCACGTCGAAGGTCGGCGTGCGCTCGGTGTGACGGCGGCGGTTGTTCTTCCACAGATAGTCGTACACGCAGTTGTGGAAGTAGTAGAACTCGAGATGCTTGAACTCGGCCTTCGCCGCCGAGAACAACTCTTCGACGCGCTTGATGTGATCGTCCATCGAGCCGCCGACGTCGAGCAGCATCAGCACTTTCACGTTGTTGTGGCGCTCGGGCACCATCTTGAGATCGAGCCAGCCGGCGTTGGCGGCGGTGCTGCGGATCGTGCCGGGCAGATCGAGCTCTTCGTTCGCGCCTTCGCGCGCGAAGCGCCGCAAGCGCCGCAGCGCGACCTTGATGTTGCGCGTGCCGATTTCGACCTGATCGTCGTAATCCTTGTACGCGCGCTCGTCCCACACTTTCACGGCGGTGCGGTTCCCCGCCGATTCCCCGCCGATGCGAATGCCTTCCGGGTTGTAGCCGCCATGCCCGAAGGGCGACGTGCCGCCCGTGCCGATCCATTTGTTGCCGCCTTCGTGACGCTCCTTCTGCTCGTCCATCAGTTCCTTCAGGCGTTCCATGAGCTTGTCGAGGCCGCCGAGCGCCTCGATGCGCTTCTTTTCTTCCGCCGTGAATTCGCGTTCGAGCCGCTTCCTGAGCCAGTCGAGCGGAATGTCGAAGACTTCGTCGGGAAGCTGCGTCAGGCCGTGGAAATACGCGCCGAACGCGCGATCGAACTTGTCGAAGTACTTCTCGTCCTTCACGAGCGTCATGCGGGCGAGGAAATAGAACTCGTCGAGCGAGGGCGAAATGACCTGCGCCTTCAGCCCTTCGAGCAAGGTCAGATATTCCTTCACCGAAACGGGCAGCTTCGCGTCGCGCAGCGAGTAAAAGAAGTCGATCAGCATGGCGCGCTCTCCATCGTGCTTAACGTTCGAGCCGGAAATTCAGATTGGCGCGCACCGCCGGCCATTCCGAGCGGATGATCGAAAACACGACGGTGTCGCGCAACACGCCGTCCTTGCCGACCTGATGATTGCGCAGAATGCCGTCCTGCTTCGCGCCGAGCCGCGCGATCGCCGTGCGCGACGCGTGGTTCATGAAATGCGTCCGGAATTCGACGGCGATGGCATCGAGCCTGTCGAAGGCGTGCGTGAGCAGCAGCAGCTTGGCTTCGGTGTTGAGCGCGGTCTTCTGCACGCGCTTCGCATACCACGTATGCCCGATCTCCAGCCGACGATTCGCTTCGTCGACGTTGAAGTAACGCGTCGATCCGACGATGTCGCCGCTCTTCGCATCGATCACCGCGAATGGATGCGCGCCCGAGCGGTTGCGCATGTCGAGCGCGGTGTCGATATAGGCGCGCGTCTTGTCGGGCGGCGGCACGAAGGTGTACCAGAGCTTCCACAATTGGCCATCGCTCGCGGCGGCCGTGAGGGCCTGCTCGTGCTCGGGCGTGAGCGGCACGAGCCTGACGTGTTCGCCTTGCAGCGTGACGGGTTCGATCCAGCGGCTCATGTCGTTATCAGCGATGGTTGCGGTTCATGAACAGCAGCCGCTCGAAGAGCGCGACGTCCTGTTCGTTCTTGAGCAACGCGCCGTGCAGCGGCGGCACGATCTGTTTCTGATCCGACGAGCGCAGCGCCTCGGGCGGAATGTCTTCGGCCAGGAGCAGCTTGAGCCAGTCGAGCAGTTCGGACGTCGACGGCTTCTTCTTCAGGCCCGAGACCTGGCGCAGCTCGAAGAAGCTCTGCATCGCCGCGGCGAGCAGATCCTGCTTGATGTTCGGAAAATGCACCTCGACGATGGCCTTCATCGTCTCCGCGTCCGGGAACTTGATGTAGTGGAAGAAGCAGCGGCGCAGGAACGCGTCGGGCAACTCCTTCTCGTTATTCGACGTGATGATGACGAGCGGCCGGTGCTTCGCTTTCACGAGCTCGCGCGTCTCGTAGACGTAGAACTCCATGCGGTCGAGTTCGCGCAGCAAGTCGTTCGGAAATTCGATGTCCGCCTTGTCGATCTCGTCGATGAGCAGCACGCTCTGCTGGTCCGACTCGAACGCCTGCCACAGCACGCCCTTGACGATGTAATTGCGGATGTCCTTCACGCGCTCGTCGCCGAGCTGCGAATCGCGCAGGCGCGAGACGGCGTCGTATTCGTACAGGCCTTGCTGGGCTTTCGTCGTCGATTTGATGTGCCACTGCAGAAGCGGCATGCCGAGTGCTCCCGCAACTTCCTCAGCGAGCATGGTCTTGCCGGTTCCCGGTTCGCCCTTGATGAGCAGCGGCCGTTGCAGCGCCATCGCGGCGTTCACCGCGAGCTTGAGATCGTCGGTTGCGACGTATTGCGATGAGCCTTCGAAACGCATGACGAAGATCCGGTTGGCAAAAAAATCCCAGTATAAGTCAGAAGACCTTTCCGCATTGAGGCGCGCCCGGTATCGTTTGAGCCGCTTTATCGGCAGGTCGACGCTGCATGCCCGAGCGCGGGTGAAGCGTGCGCGCAAGCGGGTTCATCGCGTGTACAGGGACGAATTGTCGCAGGGCAAACGGCTGCTTTTCAGCCGATTCCCCTTGTCAGCAGGGCTTCGGCGCGGTTCGCGTGTGGACGGAGGGTAGGTCGCGCGGTACAATTAGCGCGATTTTTTTGGCCTGCGTGGCGACAGACCCTGCAACAGCAAACAGTCCCGAGAAGGTTGTATTGCGCTCGGCGCGGGCCGCGGCCTTGTGAGCGCCGGATTTCCCCTCAAGCCAGTTTAGAAGAGCTATGAACAATTTCGTCGGCAAATGTGCCGTGATTGCAGCGCTGTCCGGTCTCGCCGGCTTCGCGAGTGAGGCGTCGGCCGACGTCGTCGGCAACGCGAAGGCCGCAGAGGGCAAGGTTGCGATGTGCATCGGCTGCCACGGCATCCCCGGCTATCGCACCGCGTACCCCGAGGTGTACGAAGTGCCGATGCTGGGCGGCCAGAACGCGCAGTACATCGCCAATGCGCTGCATGCCTACAAGAAGGGCGACCGTCATTTCGACACGATGCGCGCCATCGCGACGACGCTGTCGGATCAGGATATCGCCGATATCGCCGCGTACTACGCTGCGCAGACTCCCCAATCGAAGAACAATCCCGACAAGTGATCCGCGCGTGAACGCAAAGCGACAACGGGAAGGAGAATTCATGAAGCCGTCCAAGGCACTTCACTCAAGCTTTAAGGCAGCGAGCGCCGCAGCGGCGCTCATCGGCATGACGGCGTTCGGCAGCGCGCACGCAGCCGATGTCGCAAACGGCAAGGCGCTTTCCGACAGCCACAACTGCGCGGCCTGTCACGGTCCCGGTCTGAACAAGCCGGTGAGCGGCGAGTATCCGCGTCTCGCGGGTCAGCACGCGACGTACATCTACTGGGCGCTGCGGCAGTATCAGATCGGCGGCAACAACCCGAACTTCGGACGCAACAACGCCATCATGGCGGCGCAGGTGCAGAACCTGTCGCAGAGCGATCTGAAGGATCTCGCGGCATACATCGAATCGCTCGATGGCAGTCTCGTGCTGAAGAAGTAAGCGCGATTTCTCCCGCAATCCGCACAACGAAACACCCCGCTCGAAGCGGGGTGTTTTGCTTGATGCGTCCAGTTTCGATGCTTAGTCGCGCGAAGCACGGCGCTCGATCAGCGCGAGATAGGCGTCGGTGTCGGGCGGGGTGCCGGAGCGCTGCGCTTCCCAGATGATCTGGCCGAGGCAATCCATGATCGCGTGCTGCGCGTCGTGCGGCGAGCCGAGGCGTGCGACGAGCCTGTCGTGCGCGCGGCGGATGCCCGGCGGCTGATCGATCGAAAGCTGCTCGCTGATCGCGAGATGCATCGACAGATGCAGAAACGGGTTCGTCTGACCGCGATCGGGCGAGTAATCGGCTTCGCGCGATTCGGGGTTCACGAGCGCGTCGTGATATTCCGGATGCTCGCCGATCCAGTCGGCGGCCATGCTTTCGAGCGGCGTCAGAATCTCGCCGGCGCGCTCCTTGCGCCACGTTTCGGTGAAGAACTGGCGAACTTCGTCGCGGCTGGGGTTGAACATAACGTATTGATTCGATTGCGGGTTTCTGAATCCGCTATTGTAGACCGCGATGCACCGGTTCTGCCCAAACCCTCTTCATTCGACGGGCGCGGGCGTCTTCGGCCGATATTCGCAGAGCGGCTCGATCGCGCAATGCCAGCATTCCGGCACGCGCGCCTTGCAGACATAGCGTCCATGCAGGATCAGCCAGTGATGCGCGTCGTGCAGAAATTCCTTCGGCGTGAATTTCTCGAGCGCGGTTTCGACGGCGCGCACGTCCTTGCCCGGCGCGAGCCCGGTGCGATTCGCGACGCGAAAGATGTGCGTATCGACGGCGATAGACGGCTGCCCGAACGCGATGTTCAGCACGACGTTCGCGGTCTTGCGGCCGACGCCCGGCAGCGCTTCCAGCGCCTCGCGATTGTCCGGCACCTCGCCGCCGTGCTGCTCGACGAGCATGCGGCACGTCGCGATCACGTTCTTCGCCTTCGTGCGATACAGCCCGATCGTGCGGATGTATTCCGCTACGCCTTCCTCGCCGAGCGCGAGCACCGTTGCCGGCGTGTTGGCGACGGGAAACATCTTGCGCATCGCCTTGTTCACGGAGACGTCGGTGGCCTGCGCGGAGAGCATCACGGCGATCAGCAGTTCGAACGGCGTCGTGTATTCGAGCTCGGTCACCGGGTGCGGATTCAGGCTCTGCAAAGTCTCGTAGATCGCGCGGCGCTTCGTGGCGTTCATGATTCGATGTCCGTTCTTACGCGGGTTTATCGCCTTTATCGGGATGGGACGCGTTTGCGTCGTCCGTAATGCCAAGACGGCGGCGGCGCGCTTCCGCTTCGTCGATCTGCGCCTGCACGGCCGCGCTCACGTGAGCCGTGTTCTTGGGACCGGCGCCGAGCTTCGCCATCTCTTCTTTCTTCTTGCGCGCGCGCTCCAGCGCGGCCTGGATGATCGCGCGTTTCTTCGCTTCCGGATCGTCGCTCGCGGGCTGCGCTTCGTACGTGGCCTGCGTCGCTTGCGCTGTTTGCGCCGCCCGCGCGGCCTGACGCGCGCTCGCGCGTGCCTGCGCCTCGGCGCGCTCGCGCGCCAGACGCGCCACGCGGCGGTCGTGCCGGGCGCGCGCGGCATCGGCTTGTTCCTGACTCCACGCGTCCCAGCCGGTGCGATCGCCGGTCACGGGCACCATCGCGATGCAATCGACGGGGCAGGGCGGCACGCACAGATCGCAACCCGTGCACAGTTCGGCGATGACCGTGTGCATCTGCTTCGCGGCGCCGACGATCGCATCGACCGGACACGCCTGCATGCACAGCGTGCAGCCGATGCACACGTTCTCGTCGATCACCGCGACGGGCCGTGCGCGCTCGACGCCATGCGTCGTATCGAGCGGTATATCGGGCGCGCCCAGCAGCGCGGCGAGACGCGCGACACCTTCGGCGCCACCCGGCGGGCACCGGTTATAGCTCGCCTCGCCCGCGGCGATGGCGTCGGCGTAGGGCCGGCAGGCCGGGTAGCCGCACTTGGTGCATTGCGTCTGCGGCAGCAGGTCTTCGATGCGCTCGGCGAGCGTCTTGGAAAAGGTTGCGGTCACGAGGAATTGCGATGATGCCTTGGGGACTGGCGCAGCGTGGGCGAAGATCGCGTTGGGAATCGCGCGGTGCGCTTCGGATGCGAAGAGAACGCTTCGGCGTCCACGACGACGGGCACGCTGCCTGTTCGGCGCGCGTCCCGTTTCGCGGGCGCACGCTCGGCTTTGATCGACATTATCGCCGAAGTCGTCAACAGTCGTGCCGAATGGCTTCTACTCCCAATTGCCAACGTCCTTTCGATGTGCGCATAATCGAAGCGCTTTTCCGTTTGACCGCAGGACGGTGTTTCCCAATAACCCTGGGCAGCGCCCGTTCACGTCATGTACCCAATGCGGGCCGCGTGACGCTAATCCGGCAACGCGGCTCCCGAGTCATGCCACCATGAATCAGCCGAAAATCAAAAGAGATCCTGAAGGCACCCGGCGCCGTATTTTGCTTGCCGCCGCAGAAGAGTTCGCGGCCGGTGGCTTGTTCGGCGCCCGTGTCGATCAGATTGCGCGTCGGGCGGAGACCAATGAGCGCATGCTCTATTACTACTTCGGTAGCAAAGAGCAGTTATTCACCGCCGTGCTCGAACATGCGCTATCGGCGCTCGTCGAAGCGGAACGCACGCTCGAACTCGACGGCATTGCGCCTATCGAAGCGATGACGCGTCTCGCGCATTTCGTCTGGGATTACTACCGGGATCATCCGGAGTTGCTGCGCCTCATCAACAACGAGAATTTGCACGAGGCGAGATATATCAAAGGATCGAATCGAATACGCGAGCTCATTTCGCCGATCGTCGCGACGCTCACGGCCATTCTCGATCGCGGTCAGAAAGCCGGACTGTTTCGCACCGACGTCGATCCGCTCAAGTTCTACATCATCCTGTCGGGACTCGGCTATTACATCGTTTCGAATCGCTTCACGCTGGAAGCGACTTTCGGGCTCGATTTCAGCGAGCAGGCGCAGCGCGAGCAGATCGTGCGGATGAATACCGAGTTGCTGCTGGCCTTTTTGACGCGCCGCTGAATCGACGCGGTCGGAAGAAAAAACGTCGCGCCTTTTGCAAGGCGCGACGTTTTTGTTTGCCGCGATGGAATCGGTACCGGCGCGTTCGTGCGTTCGTACCGCTCGTACCTTAGGCCGGCACGGCTTCGGTCTTCGGCGTCTTGTCGTGCTCGAGAATGAACTCGCGCAATTGCGGATACACCATCGTGCGCCAGCGGCGGCCCGAAAAAATGCCGTAGTGGCCGGCCTTTTCCGCCGTGAAATGGCGCTTGTGCTTCTCCGGAATGCCGGTGCACAGATCGTGGGCGGCGCGCGTCTGGCCGCTGCCGGAGATGTCGTCGAGTTCGCCTTCGATCGTGAAGAGCGCCGTGTGCTTGATGTCCTGCGGACGCACGAGCTCGTCGTTGACTTCCCATGTGCCTTCGGCGAGCCGGAATTCCTGGAACACGATGCGGATCGTTTCGAGGTAGTACTCGGCGGCCATGTCGAGCACGGCGTTGTATTCGTCGTAGAAACGGCGATGTTGCTCGGCGTCCTCATCGTCGCCGCGCAGCAGATTTTGATAGAAGTCCCAATGGGCCGTGAGATGGCGCTCGGGATTCATCGCGACGAAGCCCGCGTGCTGCAGGAAGCCCGGATAGACCTTGCGCCCGACGCCGGGATAGTTCGCCGGCACCGTGTAGATGACGTTGTTCTCGAACCACTCATACGAGTGCTCGTTCGCGAGCGAATTGACGGAGGTCGGGCTGCGGCGCGCGTCGATCGGGCCGCCCATCATCGTCATCGTGCGCGGCGTGTCTTCGCCGCGGCTCGCCATCAGCGAAATGGCGGCGAGCACCGGCACGGTCGGCTGGCACACCGAAATGACGTGCAGGTCCTTCGCGCCGATATGACGGATGAACTCCTGGATGTACTCGACATAATCGTCCAGATGGAACGGGCCGTTCTCGGTCGGGACCATGCGCGCGTCGATCCAGTCGGTGATGTACACCTTGTGGTCCTGCAAGAGCGTTTTGACCGTATCGCGCAAAAGCGTCGAATGGTGGCCCGAGAGCGGCGCGCACACGAGCACGATCGGCTCGTTCTTCAGCTTGGTGACGGTTGCGCTGTCGTCCGCGAAGCGCTTGAAGCGCAGGAGGCGGCAGAACGGCTTCTCGATCACCGTCTGCTCGACGATCGGAATGTTGTGACCGTCCTTGACGATTTGATGAAGATTGAACTCCGGCTTCTCATAGTCCTTGCCCAGCCGGTAGAGCAGTTCGTAGCCTGCGGCGAGACGGCTCGAACCCGGCACATAGGCGAGCGGACTGGCCGGGTTGACGAAGGATTTCGATGCTGCCTGGGCCCATGCTGTGAGGGGAGACAGCATGGCGCGTTGGAATTCGTGAATTTGATAGAGCATGGTTGCCCCAGTAACTCCGGTGGAAACCGGTACGCCCGTTGATCCCGGCAATGCTTCCGGCGACGAACTTCAACGGCTTTCGAAGATCCCCGGCGGCGCGGCGGGCTGTCGCCTTGCTGCCGGGGCACTGACTTCCTGCGATGCTTCGCGTGCCTTTTCGCGTTGCCACCCGCGCGTTATCGACGCGGGAAGAATGCAACTTGAGTCGAGGCAATATTTTCCGCGCATTAAACGTTCAATTCAACCGATCGGTTGAAATTGCTCGCCTGGAAACAACACATCCTGCAATCATACTTTTTGTGCATTGCACAAATATTACCGTCAAAACACTGATTTCGCCAATAAAACAGAGATTTATGACTTTCCCGCCGCGGCGTCGATTTCGGCCTGCGCTTCAGATTCGGCGTGATGTTCCGAGCCGGACGGCTGACCGGTCGCCTTCGCCATTTCTTCCTCGTGACGCATCAGGTTCATCCCGGTGTGCACGAGAGCCACGTGGGTAAAGGCTTGCGGGAAATTCCCGACCATGCGCTTCGCCACCGTGTCGTACTCCTCGGCCAACAACCCGACATCGTTCGCGAGACCGACGAGGCGCTCGAACATTTGATGCGCTTCGTCGATCCGGCCCTGCAGCGCCAGATTGTCGACCAGCCAGAAGCTACAAGCCAGAAACGTGCCTTCCCCGGGCGGCAGCCCGTCCGCGACTTCCGCGGTGTGGTAGCGCTTGACGAGCCCATCGTGCGTCAAATCGGTCTCGATCGCATGTACGGTTCCGGTCACTCGCGGATCTTTTGGCGGCAAAAATCCGAGCAACGGAATGAGCAGCAGGCTGGCATCGAGCGCGTCGCTGCCATAAGCCTGCGTAAAGGAGTTGAGCTTCGGATTCCAGCTTTTCTTCAGCACCTCGGCGCGGATGCGCGCACGCATCTCCCGCCAGTGATCGATCGGGCCGGGCAGGTCGAAGCTTTCCGCCGACTTGATCGCCCGGTCGTACGCGACCCACGCCATCACCTTCGAGAACGTGAAGTGTTGCTTGCCGCCACGCACTTCCCAGATGCCTTCGTCGGGTTCTTCCCAGATCGTGTCGAGGTGTTGCAGCATGGCGCACTGGATCGACCACGCGGTTTCATCGCTCTGCAGCCCGCCGACGCGCGCGAGATGGAGCGCGTTCATCACTTCCCCGTAGACGTCGAGCTGCAACTGGTCGACCGCGCCGTTGCCGATCCGCACCGGCGCCGCGCCTTCGTATCCCGGCAGCCACGGGATCTCCCATTCGGGCAGGCGGCGCTCGCCCGCGATGCCGTACATGATCTGAATCTGCGCGGGCGAGCCCGCCATCACGCGGCCCAGCCACGCGCGCCATGCGCGGGCTTCGTCGTAGTAGCCGCCGCGCATCATCGCGAGCAGGGTGATGGTCGCATCGCGCAGCCAGCAGTATCGGTAGTCCCAGTTGCGCGTGCCGCCGAGCTGTTCCGGCAGCGATGTCGTCGGCGCGGCGACGATGCCGCCCGTCGGCTCGTACGCGAGCGCCTTCAGCGTGATGAGCGAGCGGCGGATCGCGCTCGCCCAGCGGCCGTTGAGCTCGCTTTGCCCGGACCACTCGCGCCAGTGATTTTCGGTGCGCGCGAGTTGCGTATTCGGATCGGATGCGTGCGGCAAGCGCAGATGCGACTGCGAATAGCACAGCGAGAACGGCACGCGCTCGCCCTCGCTCACATCGAAGCAGGCGGTCGTGTGCATGTTCTCGCCGACGAGATCGACGGGCGTGCGCAGCACCGCGAGATCCGGCCCGGCGATCGCGCGGATGCCACTGTCGTCGGGCAGGCGGCTGACCCACGGCACCGCGGAGCCGTAATCGAAGCGCAGCACGAGTTCCATCTTCATCCGTACCGTGCCGCGGCGTCCGATCACGATACGCACCAGCTCCGAATGGCCGTTGCGAAGCGGCATGAAATCGACGATCGTCACCGCGCCTTGCGGTGTCTCGAAATCGGTTTCGAGGACCAGCGTGTCATCTCGATAGCGGCGGCTGACGACAGGCGACTCGCCGTCGGGCATGTCGGGCGCGAGGAGCCATCGGCCGTGCTCGGGCGTGCCGAGCAGCGCGGCGAAGCACGCGCCCGAATCGAAGCGCGGCCAACAGAGCCAGTCGACGGAGCCGTCGCGGGAAATGAGGGCGGCGGTGTGGCCGTCGCCGACCATTGCATAGTCTTCGATCAGTGCGGGCATAAGCGAACATCTTCCTGCAGGCGGCGCGGGCCGAATCGAAACGCGCCGCGGGTTGAGCAAACGATTCGGGACACGAGCGCCCGAGCGAAACGCGGCGTCGTCGGCGGTCGGGGCGACGGACGTCATGCATGCTTTCTGGCCGCATTCTGCCGCAATCGTTCACGGCGAGCAGGAAACCGGGCCGGGCGTCATCGGGACGTGTCGCACGGTTGGCGGAAAATGACTAGCGAAGCGCCGAACGCACCGTTGCTTCTGCTTTCGACTGATGTTTAGAATGAAGCTTCGTGAAAGGCATCCGCGCCGCGGCCTTTTCGAGCAGGGCGCGGAAACTTTCTGTGCCTTTCATTTGTCTTTCAGCATGTTCCCGGTCGTCTCGCGCGCGGGTCATGCAGTCGCTTCGCGCAACGTCTCTTCCGGTTTTCAACGTAGCGTTTTCGAGGAACAGAATCCCATGCTCTATCCGTCGAAAGCTGACTGCATCGCCATTCTTTCCGCCGCGAGCCGCGTATCGGACGCCGACATGCTCCTCGCGCTCGATCACAAGAACCTCGGCCTGTCGCGCAACGCGATGGACGCCGCCGCCGCGTTCCTTACGGAGCGCGGCTGTTTCAACCGCTATACGTTCGGCGTCACCGGCGTGTCGGTCGGTGCGCTGTCGCTGCAGGGACGCCTGCGTCTCGATCAGCTCGCCAACGGCTGACACGGCCGATCCGCGCGGCAGGCCCGCGCGTCCTTCTTTCGTGACACTTTGCGCACGCGCACGGACATTCCGTACGCGTGCGTTCGCGCGTTCGTGCGCGTCCGCGGAACCGCCGACGGGAATCGGCGTCACAACGACAGTCGCGCGCCCGTCAGAAATGAGCCGATCCCATGCCGAACAGGCCGATCAGCCCGATCACGATCAGATAGATCGCGACGATGAAGTTCAGCAGCCGCGGCATGATGAGAATGAGGATCCCGGCGATCAGCGAGACGAGCGGGGCGAGGCTTAGGTGGATGGTCATCGCGGCAACTCCTGTTGTTGGTTCGAATCGTGTCGGTTGGCTGGTCGTGCAAAGGTGTATCGTCGTTTTCATCGTTTGGAGCGGAACTTGCTCCCGCACGTCCTTGGGCCTTGCGATGTCGGCGGTTTCGCGCGCCGCTCCCGATAACAAGCATCAAAGAGACGAAGAGGAGGTTTCATGCACCCGAGCCAACCTTGCGGCGCGAATCCGCTGATGCACGTCTTGCAAGACGCGCGCCCGAAGCGCGCCAGGCCCGTCGCGTGGGCGAAAGGCGTCGCGCTGATGCTCTCGTTTGCAGCGGCGCAGGCCTTCGCGCAAACGGGCGCGACGCCCGCCGCGCCGGGCACCGCGAGCGACGTCGCCGCGTCGAAACCGGCCAGCGGCGACGTCTACGATCTGCTCATCGGCACCTATACGGGCGGTGGCAAGAGCGAAGGCATCTATGTCTATCGGTTCGACACGGGCAGCGGCGAGCTGTCCCGCATCGCGTCGGCGCAGACGGTGAATCCGTCGTATCTCGTCGTGAGCCGCGACCGCCATTACGTGTACGCAGTGAACGAATTGCCCGGCGACAACGGCCCGGCAACGCAACGCGGCGGCGTCAGCGCCTTTCGCTTCGATCGCGCGAGCGGCCAGTTGAGCTTTCTCAATCGCGTGTCATCGGACGGCAACGATCCGTGCTATCTCGCGATATCGCCCGACGGCAAATATCTGCTGACAGCCAACTATTCGGTCGCGTCCAATCCGGGCGGCAGCTTCGCGGTGTTTCCGCTGGCTTCCGATGGCCACGTCGGCAATTCGGTGCTGACGGTGCATCACGAAGGCGCCGGCCCGGTGAAAGGACGGCAGGACAATTCGCATGTCCACTCGACCGTGTTCTCGCCCGACGGCAAGTATCTCTTCGCGCAGGATCTCGGCGTCGACAAGGTGTTCGCCTATCGATACACGGCCGATCCGGCCGCATCGAGCCGCGGTCTGCTGGGTCCGACCGAATCGCGCTACACACCGATCAAGGCGGGCTCGGGGCCGCGCCATCTGGTCTTCGACGCAAGCGGCAAGCACGCTTATCTGACGACCGAGCTGAACGCATCGGTGCTCGCGTTCGATTACCGCGACGGCAAGCTCACGCAAATCCAGACTGCCTCGCTGATCGCGCCGGGTTTCAGAGGGAAGATCGGCGGCGGCGCGATTCATCTGTCGCCCGACGGGCGCTTCCTGTACGCGACCAATCGCGGCGACGCCAACGAACTCGTGCAGTTCTCGATCGATCCGGCGAACGGCCATCTGAAGCTCGTCAAGCGCTATCCGACGCTCGGCAAGACGCCGCGCGAATTCGCAATCGATCCGACCGGGCGCTGGATCATCGTCGGCAATCAGGAGAGCGACAGCGCGTATTTCTTTCGCCGCGATCCGCAGACGGGCGAGCTTGCGTCGGACCCGAAGCGGCTGTCGATCGGCTCGCCGGTCGATTTCAAGTTCGTATCGCCTTCGTGACGCGTCGATCGCGGCGATTGAAACGACCGGGCGCGGACGATGAAAACAACACTGGTCAAGGCAGTCACGATTTCGATGCTGTGCGTGTCGTGCGCGGCCCACGCGGACGACAAGGAATGCGATTACAAGCGCGACTGGATGTCGTCGGCGTGCCAGCGCGTGATGCGCGTCGCGCATGAAGGCACCTCGGATCTTTACGTGACGGGCTACGGCTGGCACATCAACGGCTTCGACAATCGCAGCGAACTGAATCCGTGGTCGTGGGGCGGCGGCGCGGGCAAGCACTGGACCGACGCGAACGGTAACGAAGACATCCTGTTCGCATTCGCCTTTTCCGATTCGCATCACAATTTCGAGCCGATCGGCGGCTACGCGCGCCAGTGGTACACGAAGCCGGTGCTCGGCGGATTGCAGGCGGGCGGCGGATTCTTCGTCGGCTTCACGGCGCGCAGCGACATCGCGCATTACCTGCCGTTGCCGCTCGCGCTGCCGATCGGCTCGATCCGCTACCGGAGCACGTCGGTGATGGCGACGATCATCCCGCACATTCCCGGTCTCAACGACGGGAACGTCGCCTTCTTCTGGGGCCGCTACGAGTTCTAGTACGATGCCTTTTTGATACGCCTGTCTTTCGCATCGACTGAAAGGTGTACTGAGGAAATCGAAAGGCAATAGCAGGGAACGCAACTTGAACACGACTCATACATTCGACGCCCGCGAGCGCCCGGCGAAGCGCAACGAACCGGCGCCGCCGGGATTCATCAGCGCATTCAGCTTCGCGGGCGGCGAGGCGTTGCGGCTGACGTGGGACGAAGCGCGCGCAGCCGTCGCCGGAGATGGCCCGACGTGGCTGCATCTGTCCGCGAACGACGACGCCGTCGAAGGCTGGCTCGAAGGCGTCACGTCGATGCCGGACGTCGCGCGCGAATTCCTGAACGGCGAGGACAAGCGTCCGCGCGTGCATATCGGATCGAACTTCATGTATGGCGTCGTCGCGGACCTGGAACTCGTCGCGAAGACGCCGGACGCCACCGCGCCCGATGCCCGCGAGGCCAACCGCGCGACCGGTGCGCTGCGCTTTTACGTCGACCGGCATCGCATGATCACGGTGCGCGCGCGGCCGCTGCAATCGACCGACCGGCTGCGTCACGCCGTGCTCGAAGGCGCGATGTTCCGCGATACCGTCGATCTTTTCGCGGGCCTGATCCGCGCGCTGAACGACACTTTCGCGGATCGCATCGACGAAATCGGCGACTGTCTCGACGATGTCGAGGAAAGCGTGCTCGAAGGCGGCCACGCCAGGTGCCGCTCCGTGCTCGGCGACGTGCGTCGGCGGCTCGTGGAAGTGCGGCGCTTCATCGATCCCGAGCGCAATGCGCTCACGCAGCTCGTCTTGCGCAAGCTCGAATGGGCCGAGCCGCGTTCGATGGAAGCGCTCGTGCAGGCGATCCAGGTGCTGAACGGCCTGGGCGGCGGTCTGGAAGGGCTGTACGAACGCGCGAAGCTTTTGCAGGACGAGATCGCCGCGGCGCTTTCGGAGGACATCAACCGCAAGCTGCTGTGGCTCGCGATCATGTCCGCCTTGCTCTTGCCCGCGACGCTCGTGACCGGCATTTTCGGCATGAACGTGGCCGGTTTGCCCGGCACGAAAGATCCGGCGTCGTTCTGGATCGTGGTCGGCGTGATGGCGTGCTGCGCCGCCATCACGATCTTTCTGTTGCGCCGCTTGCGGCTCTGGTAACGCTTCAGGCGCGCCGCTTATTCGGCGGGGCCGGGCGGCGCGAGCACTTCGCGGTTGCCGTTGCTGCCCATCGGCGAGACGAGGCCTGCTGCTTCCATCTGCTCGACGAGCCGCGCCGCGCGGTTATAGCCGATGCGCAATTGCCGCTGCACCGACGAAATCGACGCGCGCCGCGTACGCACGACGAATGCGACAGCTTCGTCGTAGAGCGGATCGGCTTCGGCATCGGACGAATCGCCGAAAAGATCCTGCGTGCCGCCGCCTTCGGGCGTCGGTCCGGACAGAATGCCTTCCTCGTACTCCGGTTCGCCGAACTGCTTCAGATGTTCGACCACGCGATGCACTTCCTCGTCCGCGACGAACGCGCCGTGCACGCGCTGCGGATAGCCGGTGCCGGGCGGCAGGAACAGCATGTCGCCCGCGCCGAGCAGCGATTCCGCGCCCATCTGGTCGAGAATCGTGCGCGAATCGATCTTGGATGACACCTGAAACGCCACGCGCGTCGGAATATTCGCCTTGATGAGGCCGGTGATGACGTCCACCGATGGCCGCTGCGTCGCGAGAATCAGATGGATGCCGGCCGCGCGCGCCTTTTGCGCGAGACGCGCGATCAGTTGCTCGATCTGCTTGCCCGCGACCATCATCAGATCGGCGAGTTCGTCGATGACCACGACGATGAGCGGCAGCGTCGAGAGCGGCTCGGGCGCATCGGGCGTGAGCGAGAACGGGTTCGTGAGCTTCTTGCCGGCGGCTTCGGTGTTGCGGATTTTCTGGTTGAAGCCCTGCAAATTGCGCACGCCGACCGCCGACATCAGCCGGTAACGCTTTTCCATTTCGCCGACGCACCAGTTGAGCGCGTTCGACGCGAGCTTCATGTCGGTGACGACGGGCGCGAGCAGATGCGGAATGCCTTCGTAGACGGAAAGCTCCAGCATCTTCGGGTCGATCATGATGAGGCGCACGTCTTCGGGCTTCGCCTTGTAGAGCAGCGAGAGGATCATCGCGTTGATCGCGACCGACTTGCCCGAGCCCGTCGTGCCCGCGACCAGCATGTGCGGCGCCTTCGCGAGATCCGTCACGACCGGATTGCCGATGATGTCCTTGCCCATCGCGATCGTCAGATTCGACTTCGAGTTGCGGTACACGTCGTCTTCGAGGATCTCCGAAAGGCGGATCATCTGGCGTTTCGGATTAGGCAGTTCGAGGCCCATGCAGGTCTTGCCGGGAATCGTCTCGACGACGCGAATCGACGTAAGGCCGAGGCCGCGCGACAAATCCTTCATCAAGCCGACGATCTGGCTGCCGCGCACGCCGAGCGCGGGTTCGACCTCGAAGCGCGTGATGACCGGACCCGCCGACGCGCCGACGACCGTGACCGGCACCTTGAATTCCTGAAGGCGCTGCTCGATGAGCAGGCCGGTTTCGTTCAGACGCTCCTCGGAGACTGGCTCGACTTCATCGGATGCGGGTTCGAGCAGATCGAGCGTCGGCAATTCCACCGCCGATGCGTGCGGCGCGTGGAATTCGAATTCCGTCGGCGCGGAACCGCGTACCGGCGGGCGCGGTTCGGGCGCCGGGCTCGGCTGACTCACGACGGGCGCAGCGGCGGGCGCGGCGACCGCTGGCAGCGGCGCGACCGGCGCGGCGGCGATCACCGGAAAGCGCACGATGTTCGACGGCGTCGCGAACTCGTCGCCCGATGCCTGCTGTTCGGCGACCGGTTGTTCATCTTCGGCGGGCATTTCGTCCGGCTCATCGACCACTCGAAGCAGCGATGGGGGAGGGGGCTCGCCTTGCTCGTCGGCGGGCTCGGGCGCGTCCAGCCAAGGCGGCGTTTGCGCAAGATCGCGCAGGTCCGGCTCGGGCTCGGGTTCGGGTTCTCGCTCCCGGACCACAGGCGCGGGTTCTGCCGTCGTTGCGTCCGGGCGAGGCAGCGGCGGTTCGGACGGCAAATCGATGGGCGCCGGCTCCGGCATCGCAGTTTCTTCCGCTTCCTCTTCGACGGCCTCGATCGCGGGCGGCGTGTCGGGCTCGGAGGCCGCGAATTCGGGAATCGACGGCTCGGGCAGACGCATGTCGAAAAGCGGCGGCGGTTCGACGAGCGCGGGCGCGATGACGTGCGCGTCGATCGACGGCGGATCGATGCGTTCATCGATTTCCTGCACGTCCACGAGCGGCGTCACTTCCGGCGCCGTTTCGACGATGCTTTTCACGGGCGCCGCCAGCTCCGGTACGTCGGCGGCCGGCTGGACTTCGGGCTGCGCGGCGCGCGCCATCGCCACATGCCCGCGCGCGAGACTCGCGCCCGCGAGTGACGTCCACATCGCGGTCTTCTCTTCGATCGAGCGCAGCGCCGCCTGGATGGCTTCGGGCGCGGGCGGCGGCGTCGGCGGTCCGAGCGGCGCGGCAGGACGCGAGAACGCGGGCGCGGCGAGCGGCGAGGGCGCGAACTCGCGCGTCGAAACGGCTGCGGCGGCTGCGGCGGCTGCGGCCGGACGCGCCGGGGGACGCCTGAAGCCCTGCGGGGCTTGCGTCACAGGCGGCCGGCGTGACGCGCCGGGATTCGTGCCGGGATTCGTGCCGACGGATGTCGACATGCTCGCCACGCCCGTCGATCGCTGCGCGGGCATCGATGTCGCCGGACTGCGCGGGCGATCCACGCGCGGCGCAGGAGGCGGCGTCTGGACGCGCGGCTTGTCGACGGCGACGGATGCGCGCAAGCCCGATCCGGAAGGCTCGAACGCCGACGCCTGACGCGGCGCAAACGGCGCGCGGGCCTCGCGATTCGCCGCCGATGGCGACGAATTCAACCAGCCCGAAGGCGCCATCGGCTCGGTCTGCGTCACGGGAGGAGCGACGCCTGCGGCCTCGAAGGCGGGGCGTTTCGCGTACGCCTCGGCCGTGGCGACGGCGCTCGCGGCGGCCGCCACCGTGCGGCTCGCGCCGCTCTTGCCGGTCGCGGGCGGGCGCCACGCTGTCGGCCGCTGATAACGTGTGCTGCGATGACCGGTCGGCAGACCGAGCGTCGGCTCGTCGGGCAAGGTGCGCGGCGTCGGCGAATCGAAACGCTCGGCGCGATGGGCGCGTTCCTGCGAATCGCGTGCGGTCTTCGCGCGGGCGCGCCGTTCGAACCAGTTCGCCGTCTTGTCACGCGTTTTGTCGCGCGCCTTGTCACGGGTCGTCGACTGTTGCCGCGACTCGCTTTCGCGTTCGTGGGGCGTGAGCCAGCTTTGCGGCAGGCCGAAGCCGAACGCTTCGTCGGCCCATGCGAGCACCGAGCGCCAGCTGAATTCGATCAGCCAGGGCAGAAAGATGGCGAGCACGAGCGCCGCGATCGCGCCCGCGCCGGCCAGATGCGCCGGGCCGCTCAGCGCCGCGGCGAGCGCGAGTCCGATGCGATTGATGTTCGCCTGCGTTTCGAGCGAGTTTGCGAGCGCGCCTTCGAGCGTGCTGCTCGCGATCAGCACGGCGACAAACCCGATCCAGAGGCGGATCGTGCCGGGGCCGCGCACGCCTGCGCCGCCGGGCAGCGCCTGTTTGACGATGCGCCAGAAGAGCGGAAGGAACCAGACGACCGATGCACCGAACCAGCCGAGAACTACCATGTGCATGCTTGAGATTGAATCAATGTTGGGTGAAACAAATGAGACTGCTGCCCGGCCGCAGCGATATCGCCGGTCGGCCGGGCTGTTCGATCGAGCAGTTTAACGGCTGGCGCACGCGCACGACGTTCCTGCCGCGAGTACGCAACACATCATTTCCCACGTGGCGCGAAGGTGAGCACCTGACCGTCGTCGAGCGTCAGTTGCAGCGCTTGCGGCGGATTCATCTGCACGCCGCTCTTCGCGACGTGTGCGAGCGCGTCGAGATACGGCCGCTCGAGCGCCGCGCCCGCGCCGGACACGCACGCCATGCGCGTGCCGGCGAGCGGACCGAACGTGAGCTTGCCGTTCTTCAGCTCGTAGGCGCCCGTAAAGCGGTTGCAGCCCGAGAAGCCGCTCGCCTGACGGCGTCCGTTCGCGGTCGAGAAATCGAGCGTGAGCGGCTGCGCGTTGTTCTCGCCCGCGTGCGGGATGGCGCGCGGCTGGCCGCTGGCATCGGTCCAGCTCGTGAGCGCCCATTGCGTATCGTCGAGCAGTTGCGTGGCGGCAGGATTATAGGGATCGGTGGGCGGGGCGCTTGCATCGGTGTGCTTCGGCATCGCGCAGCCGGCGACGACGCTCGCCGCGACCACGAGCGCGCACGTGCGGGAGACCAGCGCGAGCGCCTTCTTGCGGCGCCACAGCGGATTTGACGATGAGCGCGGCGAGGTAAGCGCGGACGCGCGAGGGAAGTGCGTGGGCATCGATGATCCTGAAGCTGGCGAAAGCGTAAGGGTATCGCACGCGTCCTGTGATTTGTCCAGCGCCGCGATGCAACAAAATGCCTGGCTGCGCTTTCGGGAGCTTGCCATCGATCGGAAACGCGCCGGGAATTCCGACGCGCATTCGCCTGTCAATAGGCCGAACGGCAAAGTGTCGCCGCTGGTGCTGCGTGTTAACATCGCGCCCAATTCAGCCGCTTTGCGCCTCGCTGACCTCACCACCCGATTCTGGAGCACTCATGCAGACCGATCCACGCCGCACCGGCGCCACGCGCCTCGGCACGCCGCTTTCTCCCAATGCCACGCGCGTGATGCTGCTCGGCGCGGGCGAACTCGGCAAGGAAGTGATCATCGCATTGCAGCGGCTGGGCGTCGAAGTGATCGCGGTGGACCGGTACGCGAACGCGCCGGGGCATCAGGTCGCGCATCGCGCGCACGTGATCGACATGACCGACGCCGCCGCGCTGCGCGCGCTCGTCGAGAAGGAGCAGCCGCATCTGATCGTGCCGGAGATCGAGGCGATCGCGACCGAAGCGCTCGCCGATATCGAATCGGCCGGGCTCGCAACCGTCATCCCGACGGCGCGCGCCACGCAGCTCACGATGAATCGCGAAGGCATCCGGCGGCTCGCGGCCGAACAACTGGGCTTGCCGACTTCGCCGTACGCGTTCGCGCAATCGCTCGACGAGATGAAGGCGGCGATCGCGAAGATCGGCTTTCCGTGCGTCGTGAAGCCGGTGATGTCGTCGTCGGGGAAAGGCCAGTCGGTGCTCAAAAGCGACGCCGACGTCGAACCCGCGTGGAACTACGCGATGGCGGGCGGGCGCGTGAATCACGGGCGCGTGATCGTCGAGGGCTTCATCGACTTCGAATACGAGATCACGCAGCTCACCGTGCGCGCGGCGGACCCCGCGAGCGGCGAGACGCAAACTTACTTCTGCGATCCGATCGGTCACGTTCAGGTCGCGGGCGATTACGTCGAGTCGTGGCAGCCGCAGGCGATGAGCCCGGCCGCGCTCGCCAAATCGCGCGATGTCGCCGCGAAGGTCGTGACCGCGCTCGGCGGGCGCGGACTCTTCGGCGTCGAACTCTTCGTGCGCGGCGACGACGTCTGGTTCTCGGAAGTGAGCCCGCGCCCGCACGACACCGGCCTCGTCACGCTCGCGACGCAACGTTTCTCCGAGTTCGAACTGCACGCGCGCGCGATCCTCGGCTTGCCCGTCGATACCGCTTTGCGCGCGCCCGGCGCGTCGGCCGTGATCTACGGCGGGCTGGATGAAGCGGGCATCGCGTTCGAGGGCGTCGCCGAAGCGCTCGCCGTGCCGGGCGCGGATCTGCGGCTTTTCGGCAAGCCGGAAAGTTTCGTGAAGCGCCGCATGGGCGTCGCGCTCGCAACGGGCGCCGACACCGGCGAAGCGCGCGAACGCGCGAAACTCGCAGCGTCGAAGGTGAGGCCGGTTTCGGCCAGATGACCGGCGCGCGCGCCGGCGGGAGCGAGCAAGTGAAATGGAAACCGATGTCCGCGCTCGTCGTGGTCTGCGTGGCGCTTTCGGGCTGCGGACTTGCGGCGGCGCCGTGCCGGATCGCGTCGGCGGGACTGAAAATCGTGCCGGTGGTCGGGCATGTCGCTGCCGCGCCGACCGACGCATGCGCGGAAGTCATCGACCCTTGAGCGCTGCCTCGCGCACCAAACACAAGTGAATCGAACGATGAAAAAACCGATTGCGATCATGCTCGCGTTGCTCGGCGCCCAGGCGGCGCTCGCCATGGCGCTCACCGTGCCGCAGATCCAGACCGCGTCGACGCAGACCACGCGCTACGACTGCAAGGACGGCAAAAGCGTGTCCGTTCAATACACGAACACGCGCAACCATCAGAGCTTCGCGGCGTTGACCGTCGACGGACGTAAGCTCCTGTTCGTCAACGTGATCGCGGGATCGGGCGCGAAATACGTCGCCGATCAATATACGTGGTGGACCAAGGGCCCGGAGGCGAATCTTTACGATGAGATGGCCGCGAAAGATTCGCCGCCGCTGCTCGCCGATTGCGAGGCGCGCAAGAAATAGGCGCGCCGCTTGCTGTACGCTCCGGGTGCGCTCTCGCGCCGCCGGAGCGCTTCGGCGCGCGGTGCTACAATGTGCGGCTTTCCGGCTGTAAAAATCGCGGCCGGATCGAGTCCAGAATTTCCGGCATCGCCGTTCGATGCCGCTTGAGCGGGCACTGGGCGTCGAGCGCCCGGCCGCTTTGGAAGACAGATCGCGCGATGCCGCGTGCCTTGAAGGCGTCATCGAAGCCGTGTTCCATCGGAACGCCGGCACGCGGATCGAAACAGAGCAATGAGCGGGGCGTGATGCTCGATTGACCGGCCGCCCCGTCCAGCGCGCGCACCTTGCGCTTGACCGACGCGCCGCGTGCACCAACGAAACCATCCGCGTAAGCAACCGATCGCGACGATCGACCGAAACAACCGACCGAGTTTTTTACGCGCGCCGCATCGTGCGGCATTTTAGCGAAAGCCAATATAGTCACCATGTCCGATTCCGTCGCCACGAACACGTCCACCGCACCGGCCGCAGCGCCGACGTTCGACCAGTTCGGTTTGTCCGCCGACATCCTGAAAGCGGTGCGCGAGTCCGGCTACACGACGCCCACGCCGATTCAGGCGCAGGCCATTCCCGTCGTCCTCGCGGGCCGCGACGTCATGGGCGCCGCGCAGACCGGCACCGGCAAGACCGCGAGTTTCTCGCTGCCGATCATCCAGCGGCTCTTGCCGAGCGCGAACACGAGTGCCTCGCCCGCGCGTCATCCGGTGCGCGCGCTGATGCTCACGCCGACGCGCGAGCTCGCTGACCAGGTCGCCGCCAACGTGCAGACGTACTCGAAGCACACGCCGCTGCGCAGCACGGTCGTGTTCGGCGGCGTCGACATGAATCCGCAGTCCGACGCGTTGCGCCGTGGCGTCGAGATCCTGATCGCGACGCCGGGCCGTCTGCTCGATCACGTTCAGCAGAAGACGGTGAATCTCGGTCAGGTTCAGATGCTCGTGCTCGACGAAGCCGATCGCATGCTGGACATGGGCTTTCTGCCCGATCTCCAGCGCATCCTGAATCTGCTGCCGAAGGAACGTCAGACGCTGCTGTTCTCGGCGACGTTCTCGCCGGAAATCAAGAAGCTCGCGTCCACGTATCTGCGCAATCCGCAGACGATCGAAGTCGCGCGCAGCAATTCGACGAATGCGAACGTGCGCCAGATCGTCTACGAAGTGCACGAGAGCGACAAATCCGGCGCGGTCGCGCAGCTCATCCGCGAGCGCGAACTGAAGCAGGTGATCGTTTTCTGCAATAGCAAGATCGGCGCGAGCCGCCTCGCGCGCGTGCTGGAGAAGGACGGCATCGTCGCGACGGCGATTCACGGCGACCGCTCGCAGAGCGAACGCATGCAGGCGCTCGACGCGTTCAAGCGCGGCGAGATCGAGGCGCTCGTCGCCACCGACGTCGCCGCGCGCGGTCTCGATATCGCCGAATTGCCGGCGGTCATCAACTTCGATCTGCCGTTCAACGCGGAAGATTACGTGCACCGCATCGGCCGGACCGGGCGCGCGGGCGCATCGGGCGATGCGCTGTCGCTGTGCAGCGCGAACGAGCGCAAGCAGCTCGCCGACATCGAGAAGCTGATCAAGCGTCCGCTCCAGGTCGAGCCGCTCGAAGTGACGATTCGCGCGCGCCGCGACGCATCGGCGCCGCGTCGTGACGAGCGATTCGGTCGACCGGAGCGCACGGAGCATCGGCATTCGCCGCGCGACGAGTCGGGTCCGCGCCGCCGCACGACGGGCACGCACGATCGCCCGCGCGGCCGTCAGCAGCCCATCGACGAATTTTTCCTAAAGCCGTACGAGCCGTCGCCCTCGGCGATGAAGCGTCAGGAAGAAACGGTCGAGCCCGAGCGCAAGAGCGCGCCGAAGCAGCCGCTCGCGGCGTTGCTCGGCGGTCTGGGCATGCCGCGCAAGTCGTGATTTTCGTCGCGCTTCGAATCGAAAGAGGCAGCCCGCGCGGCTGCCTTTTTTGCGTCTAGCGCGCGAAACGCTTCGCCCATTCCGCCGTTGCGGCGCTGTAGAACGTTTCCAGCGATGCGGCCGGCGCTTCGATGCCCAGATGCCGCGCCGCTTCGACGAGCGCATCGAGCGGCGCGTTGCGATCGAGCGGCGCCGCGCCCGTCTGCTTGCTCAGCTTTTCGCCGATGCCGTTGTTGACCACAGGCACATGCAGGTATTCCGGCGTCGGCACGCCAAGGCACTGCTGCAAGTAGATTTGCCGCGCGGTCGAATCGAGCAGGTCGGCGCCGCGCACGACGTGGGTGATGCCGGCATCGGCATCGTCGACGACGACCGCGAGCTGATAGGCCCACAGTCCATCGGCGCGTTTCAGCGCGAAATCGCCGACTTCGGTGGCGAGATCCTGCGTCTGCGCGCCTTGCCAGCGATCGACGAACCTGACGACTGCCGCGTCGCCGTCCGGCACGCGCAGCCGCCACGCGCGCGCGGGCTTGCCGTGCAGGCCGGTGCGGCACGTTCCCGGATAGGCGAGCGTCGCATGGCGCGCGTGGGCGTTCACCAGCGAGTCGGCGATTTCGCGGCGCGTGCAACCACACGGATAGATGAGACCCGTCGCCTGAAGACGCTCGAACGCGGCGCGATACGCGTCGCCGCGCGCGCTCTGCCAGACGGGCGGCTCGTCCGAGTGCATGCCGAAGTGTTCGAGCGTCGCGAGGATTTCATCGGCGGCGCCGGGAACCGTGCGCGGTGCGTCGACATCTTCGACGCGCACGATCCAGCGTCCGCCGTGCGCGCGCGCATCGAGAAAACTCGCGAGCGCGCTGACGAGCGAGCCCGCATGCAGCGGGCCGGTGGGTGAGGGTGCAAATCGTCCCCGATAAATCATTACGCGGCGGCGCCGACCTTCGCGTCGGGATGGCAAGCCGGGCACGCCTCGCCCGGCTTGTAGAACGGCGACTGCTGATCTTCGACCGACACCACCGCGCGGCAGCCGAAACATTGTGCGGTTGCGGTCGGCTGCAGGTTCGGATCGAGCGCCGTGCGGTAATCGAACACGAAGCACTCGCCGTTGTAGTGCGCGCCGCCGACTTCCTCGAAATACTTCAGAATGCCGCCTTCAAGCTGATAAACATGCTCGATGCCCACTTCCTTCATGTGAATCGCGGCTTTCTCGCAGCGAATCCCGCCGGTGCAGAACGACACGACCGTCTTGCCGTCCAGATCCGCCCGATTCTGCTCGATCACTTCAGGAAACTCGCTGAACTTCGTGATGCGGTAGTCGAGCGCGTTGTCGAACGTGCCGACATCGACCTCGAATGCGTTGCGCGTGTCGAGCATCACGACAGGACGGCCTTCGTCGTCGTGGCCGCGGTCGAGCCAGGCTTTGAGCGTGGGCGCGTCGACGGACGGCGCGCGGCCGAGTTCCGGCCTGATCGCGGGCTTCTTCATCGTGATGATTTCGCGCTTGAGCTTCACCAGCATGCGGCGAAACGGCTGCTTCGCGGAAAGGCTTTCCTTGAATTGCAGATCGGCGAAGCGGCCGCCGAAGAGCGCGTCCGTGCGGATGTAGTCGATGAACTCGCGGACCTCGGCGACCGGCCCAGCGATGAACAGATTGATGCCCTCCGGCGCCAGCAGAATCGTGCCCTTCAGACCGAGCGCGTTGCAGCGTTCGGTGACGAGCGGCCGCCACGCGGGGCCGTCTTCGATGGTGACGAATTTATAGGCGGAGAGATTCAGGATGCTCATGATCGGATGACGCGCAAAACGGCTGTGACGGGTAAAAAGTGCGGGCGAAAATCGCGCGCAAAACACGTATTATCCCGCAAACGGCCCGCATCTTCGCCGGATTCCCGCTGACGCGTCGCGAAGCCTTGCGCACGCGCAATTCCGGGCGCGGCGCGGGCCTTATCCGTTCGGCTAACGTGCCCTTCGGCGCCGGTTCAGCCGATGGCCCGCATGTACAATACCGCCATGTCAGATCCCCGCTTCGTTCATCTCCGCGTCCACTCCGAATTCTCGATCGCCGACGGCATCGTGCGGCTGGACGACGTCGTCAAGGCTGCCGCAAAAGACGGGCAAGGCGCGCTCGCGCTGACCGATCTCGGCAACGCATTCGGTCTCGTGCGCTTCTATAAGGAAGCGCGCGGCATGGGCGTGAAGCCCATCGCCGGTTGCGACGTCTGGATTACCAATCCCGCCGATCGCGACAAGCCTTCGCGCCTCCTGTTACTCGTTCGCGACAAACAGGGCTACCTCAACCTGTGCGAGCTGTTGAGCCGCGCGTGGCTCACGAACCAGTATCGCGGCCGCGCCGAGGTGATGGTCGAATGGCTCGAAGAAGGGCTCGCAACGGGACTGCTCGCGCTTTCGGGCGCGCAGGGCGGAGATATCGGCATGGCGCTCGCGGCGGGCAACGTGCAATCCGCGCAACGCAACGCCGAGCGCTGGACGAAGCTCTTTCCGAACGCGTTCTACATCGAACTGCAGCGCGCCGGTCAGCCGGGCGAGCAGGCTTACGTGCAGGAAGCGGTCAAGCTCGCGGCGAAGCTGAAGTTGCCGGTCGTCGCGACGCATCCGATGCAGTTCATGACGCCCGACGACTTCACCGCGCACGAAGCGCGCGTGTGCATCTCCGAAGGCGATATTCTCGCGAATCCGCGTCGGCAGAAGCGCTTCACGCAGGACCAGTATTTCCGCACGCAGGACGAGATGTGCGCGCTTTTCGCGGACATTCCGTCGGCGCTCGCGAACACTGTCGAGATCGCGAAGCGCTGCAATCTGACGCTCGAACTCGGCAAGCCGAAGCTGCCGCTGTTCCCGACGCCCGACGGCATGTCGCTCGACGACTACCTCGTGCAGTTGTCGAAGGAAGGCCTCGAAGTCCGTCTGCAACAGCTTTATCCCGATGAAGCCGAACGCAGCGCGCAGCGCGAAACGTACTACGCGCGCCTCGATTTCGAATGCGGCACGATCATCAAGATGGGCTTTCCGGGCTACTTCCTGATCGTCGCCGACTTCATCATGTGGGCGAAGAACAATGGCGTGCCGGTCGGTCCGGGGCGGGGCTCGGGCGCGGGTTCGCTCGTCGCGTACGCGCTCGGCATCACCGATCTCGATCCGCTGCGCTACAACCTGCTGTTCGAGCGCTTCCTGAACCCGGAACGCGTGTCGATGCCCGACTTCGACATCGACTTCTGTCAGGAAGGGCGCGACCGCGTCATTCAGTACGTGAAGGGCAAGTACGGCGCGGATGCCGTGTCGCAGATCGCGACCTTCGGCACGATGGCGGCGAAGGCGGCGGTGCGCGACATCGGCCGCGTGCTCGATCTCGGCTACATGTTCACCGACGGCGTCGCGAAGCTGATTCCGTTCAAGCCGGGCAAGCACGTGACCATCGCGGACGCGATGAAGGAAGAGCCCACGCTTCAGGAACGCTTCGATTCCGAAGACGAAGTGCATCAACTGCTCGAACTCGCGCAGCGCGTTGAAGGGTTGACGCGTAACGTCGGCATGCACGCGGGCGGCGTGCTGATCGCGCCGGGCAAGCTCACGGACTTCTGCCCGCTCTACACGCAAGGCGAAGACGGCGGCGTCGTCAGTCAGTACGACAAGGACGACGTCGAAGCCGTCGGCCTCGTGAAGTTCGACTTTTTGGGCCTCACCACGCTGACGATTCTGGACTGGGCGGAGCGCTATATTCGCCGCCTCGATCCGTCGAAGAAGGACTGGAGCCTCGCGCAGGTTCCGCTCGACGATCCGGCCTCGTTCCAGATATTGAAGAAAGCGAACACCGTCGCCGTGTTCCAGCTGGAAAGCCGCGGCATGCAGGGCATGCTGAAGGACGCGCAGCCGGACCGCTTCGAGGACATCATCGCGTTGGTGGCGTTGTATCGGCCGGGCCCGATGGACCTGATCCCGAGCTTCTGCGCGCGCAAGCACGGGCGCGAGATCGTCGAATATCCGGATCCGCGCGTCGAACCTGTTCTGAAAGAGACCTACGGCATCATGGTCTATCAGGAGCAGGTGATGCAGATGGCGCAGATCATCGGCGGCTACTCGCTCGGCGGCGCGGACTTGCTGCGTCGCGCGATGGGCAAGAAAAAGCCCGAGGAAATGGCCAAGCATCGCGAGATTTTCGCGGAAGGCGCGGCGAAGAACGGCCTCACGCGCGAGAAGGCGGACGAGACCTTCGACCTGATGGAGAAGTTCGCCGGCTACGGCTTCAACAAGTCGCACGCTGCGGCGTATGCGTTGCTCGCGTATCACACGGCGTGGCTGAAGGCGCATCATCCGGCGGAATTCATGGCCGCCAACATGTCGCTCGCCATGGACGACACGGACAAGGTCAAGATCCTGTTCGAAGACTGCCTGGCGAACGGCATGGCGGTTTTGCCGCCCGATATCAACCAGTCGGCGTATCGCTTCGAACCGGTCGCGGAAGCCGATGGCAAGCGCTCGAAAACCATTCGCTACGGCCTGGGTGCGGTGAAAGGCAGCGGCCAGAACGCAATCGAAGAGATTCTGCGTGCGCGCGAAGACGGCCCGTTCGTCGATCTGTTCGACTTCTGCGAGCGCATCGACCGTCGTGTCGTGAATCGGCGCACGGTGGAAGCGCTGATCCGCGCGGGCGCGTTCGATTCGATTCACGCGAATCGCGCGCAGTTGCTCGCCTCCGTCCCGATGGCGATGGAAGCCGCCGATCAGGCCGCCGCCAACGCAATGCAAGCCGGCCTCTTCGACATGGGCGACGCGCCGCTCGCGAAGCACGAGTACGTCGACGAAGCCGAGTGGTCCGACAAGAAGCGTCTGCAGGAAGAAAAGACCGCGCTCGGCTTCTATCTGTCGGGCCATCTGTTCGATGCCTACAAGGGTGAAGTGCGCCGCTTCGTGCGCCAGAAGATCGGCGAGCTAAAGGAAGGGCGCGACAAGCTCATCGCGGGCGTGATCTCCGCCATGCGCACGCAGATGACCCAGCGCGGCAAGATGCTGATCGTGAATCTCGACGATGGCAGCGGCCAATGCGAAGTCACCGTCTTCAACGAGCAGTTCGAAGCGAACAAGGCGCTCTTCAAGGAAGACGAGCTGCTCGTCGTGCAGGGCATGGCGCGCAACGACGCGTTCACGGGCGGCATCCGTTTCACCGTCGATACGGCGATGGACCTCGAACGCGCGCGCAGCCGCTACGCGCAGTCGGTCAAGGTCGAGATGAACGGCAACGCCGATGCCTTGCGCCTGCGCCGCGTGCTCGAAGCGCATGCGGCGGGCGCGCAGGAAGCGCCGCCGCCCATGCCCGTGAAGGAGAACGGCCGCCAGCGTCAAAGCGCGCCGATTCCGAACGGCCTGAACGTGAGCATCGTCTATCGCAGCGAGCATGCCGAAGGCGAAGTGCGCCTCGGCGACGCGTGGCGCGTGAAGCCGACCGACGATCTCATCACGGCGCTGCGCGGCGAATTCGCGGGCAGCGCGATCGAAATCGTCTACTGATGCGGATCGGCATTTCGGCGAATGCGCTCAAGCATTCCGGCGGACTCGAACGCTACGCGATGGATCTCGTGCGCGGCCTCGCCGCCGCGGGCTTCGAAGGCAAGCGCAAGCCCGCGTTTTTCGCCCGCAAGATCGACACGTCGCTGCCCGAAAGCCGATTGATCGAGCCGCATCGCATCAAGGTGTCGTTTCTGCCGGGCAAGCTGCGCGACGCGTATTTCTCGTGGGCGCTCAAGCGTGCGCGCAAGAAGGCGAAGGTCGACGTGCTCATCGGCTGCAATCGCGTGGAAGGTTCCGAGATCGCCATTTGCGGCGGCACCCATATCGGCTTCCTGCGCGCGACCGGGCGGCGCGAGAAACCCTCGGACACGCGGCAGATCGCACTGGAGCGGCGTCAATACGCGCACGCGAACGTGGTCGTCGCGCATTCGGACATGATGAGCGACGAGTTGCGCGCGTTGTATGGCGTGGATATCCGCAAGATTCGCGTGCTTTATCCGCCCGTCGACGGCGCGCGATTCTCGCCCGTCGGTGCCGCTGCGCGTGCGCGTCTGCGCGAGCAGTTCGGCTTCGAACCGGATGAAACCGTGCTGCTGTTTCCGTCGAGCAGCCACGAGCGCAAGGGCTTGCCGCTGATCGAGAAGGCGCTCGCCGGGATGAACGTCGTGATCGCCGTCGCGGGCCGCGCGCCCGAGAAGCCGGCAGCGAACGTGCGCTATGTCGGCTACGCGAAGAACATCGAAGATGCGTATCGCGCGGCGGATTTCACCATTCTTGCGTCGAGCTACGAGCCATTCGGACTCGTCGGCATCGAATCGGTGATGTCCGGGACGCCGGTGATCTTCCCGGCGTGCATCGGCTGTTGCGACGCCATTGCAGATCACGCGAAGCACGTCTTCAAACCTGGCGACGCCGACGATCTGCGCCGCACGGTGCAGGAGGCGATCGAAGCGCGGCGCGACGCCCCGCGCGCGCTAGCCGGCGCGGTGCGCTATGACGCGAGCGTCGAGTCGCATGTGCGCGCTTTGCTCGATCTCGCGCGTGACATCGATGCGAAGCGCTGAGCCAATCAGCGCGCTTCGTTGAGATGCGCCAGCTTCAGGAACCGGTAGTAGACCGTCTGCGCGTTGAATAGCGCGATCATGAAGCCGGTTTTGCCGTCCAGAAAGCCGCGGCGCAGCACGTAAGTCCGCACGAACGCCCACGCGCCGCGCGACACCGCGATGCCGAAGCTGCCGCGCTTTCCGGCCGCGTGGCGTTGTTGCGCACCCGCCGTCGAGTAGGCGTCGAGCTTGCGCAATACCGCTTCGAAATCCTCGTAGGAGTAGTGCATCAGCTTGCCGGAAAGGCGCACGACGGGCTTGCCGGTCGACAGCACGAGCCGCTCGTGCACGAGATCGGGCGAGAAGCGCGCCGTGCCGCGCCGGAACAGGCGCGGAATCCAGTCGGGATACCAGCCGCTGTGCTTCACCCATGTGCCGCAGAAGCTCGACAGGCGGTCGACCGCGTAGACGTCGGCTTGCGGATCGGTGATCGCGGCGCGGATCGAAGCGGCCAGTTCGGGCGACACGATCTCGTCGGCGTCGATGGACAGCACCCAGTCGGTCGAGAGCGCGTCGAGCGCGCGGTTCTTCTGCGGGCCGAAGCCTGGCCAGTCGCGCGCCACGATCACGCGCGCGCGATGCGCCTCGGCGATGCCCACGGTCGCATCGCTGCTGCCGCCGTCGACGACGACGATTTCATCGGCGAAGGAAACGGCCTGCAGGCATTGCGCGAGCCGCGCGGCCGCGTTGTGGGTGATGATGGCGATGCCGAGGGTCGGGCGGGACATGGAGCGTTGGAGTGGCGTTAGTGTTGGTATAATTCTTGAATTATTAGTTCGGCAAGGCGCGATGCGGTCTAATTCACCCTGCCTGAATCGAGCATTCAGAGAGGCCTCAGGCCTCTTTTTGTTGTCCGGGTCGACCGAGGTCGCTAGTTTGCCTCACGCGAGCGCGTCGCAAAAGATCGATCGAGGCGAGTTTGGTTCCCATCACATCCGTCGTCAAGAACCGGGGTTTTTGGTTCGCGCACCGCATCGCATCGTCGCCCATGATGACGTCCGGCATGAGGGACTCCATTTGCGAACAGGAGCGCGTAATGGCGCCGGTGTTCCTCGTGCGGCAGCCCGCAAGCAATCCTGTTTTGATTCTATGAGCCGACTCTCCGGGCGCATACGCATCATTGCCCGAGCGATACCCAAGCTTGCTTTCAAGGCGTTTCGCAATAAGCCGACCGACGTGTCGAGCATTCTGATCGCCCATCATCTGCTGCTCGGCGATACGTTGCTGCTCACGCCGCTCGTCGCGAAGCTGCGCGTGCGCTATCCGCAGGCGCGCATGGCGCTCACGTGCCCGAAGGCGATCGTGCCGCTTTACGCGGGACATCCCTATGGCGCAGAGGCGCTGCCCTTCGATCCTCGCGATGCCGCAAGCGTCTCGGCCGTGCTGAAGTCCGGTCCGTACGATCTCGGCATCGTCGTCGGGGACAATCGTCATGCATGGCTTGCGATTGCCGCGAAATGCCGCTGGATCGTCGGTCATGGCGACGACACGCCTGCGTGGAAAAACTGGCCGCTCGACGAGTCGCATGCTTATCCGTCAAAGCCGGCCGCGTGGGCCGACATCGCGGCCACGCTGATCGACGGGCCCGCGCCGGCGCGTTATCGGCCGAGCGACTGGCCGGCGCCGGTGGCCGCGAGTTTCGCGCCGTCGGACGCCGCGTTGCTTGCGCAACCGTATGTCGTGCTGCATCCGGGCGCGAGCACGTCGGTCAAACGCTGGCCGCACGATCGCTGGCGTGCGCTCGCCCGGCATGTCGAAACGCTCGGCTATACGCCCGTATGGAGCGGCGGACCGGGCGAAGTGGAGCTGATCCGCGCAATCGACCCCGAAGCGCGCTATGTGAGCTTCGCGGGCCGCGTCGGACTCGGCGATCTGTGGCATCTCTTTGCCGGGTCGCGAGCACTGGTGTGCCCGGACACGGGCGTTGCGCATTTGGGGCGCATGGTGAGCGTGCCGACGATCGCGCTCTTCGGACCCGGCAACGCGATGATCCACGGTGCCGGCGAATTCTGGCGCGATTCGCGCTTCAGACCGGTTACTATCGTCGACATGCCGTGCCGCGACGAGCCGGACATCTTTCGGCGAAAGATTGCGTGGGTCCGTCGCTGCGACCGCAATGAAACGACGTGCGTCGCCTGGCGCGGCGATCACGCGGCCTGTATGGGCCTCATCTCGCTCGACATGGTGCGCGGGGCGCTCGAAGAAATGCTGGCCGAAGGTCTATGACGACAAGAACGGTTCGCTTTCAGCCTGATTGGTTTCTATGGATCGGCGCGCCGGTCATTCTCTTCGTCGTGGCGTTCGCGCATATGACCGCGCTCGAGAATATCGCGCTGGGATTCATCGGGATCGGCACGCTCACGCTGGCCGCGACGCGCAAGGCGCCGTCTCCGCTGCACTGGCCACTCCTTGCGCCCGCGGGGCTCTGGGCGGCATGGACGTTCGCGTCGGTGTCGTGGTCGGCGTATCCGTCGGAAAGCATGCACGCGTGGCTGGACGAAGTCCTGTATCCGCTCGTCACGTTCTATGCATTCTGGCTGCTCGGGGCCCGCACGGCGAGGCCCGAACGCTTCGTCGTCGCGCACTGGCTCGGCTGCGTGCTCGTCGCGGTTATCAGCGTCGTCTATTGGGGGCAACTGCAGCCGCCCACCGCCGACACCTTCATGCTGCACTACTACAATCGCGTGGGCCACACGAGCACGATCGCGCTTTTCGCGATAGCGCTCTTCACCGGCATGATGCTCGGCAAATGGCGCGTGATCGGCGTGACGGGCGTGCTGCTCAGTGTGTTCATCGGCGTCGCGACGCTCAACCGTTTCTTCGGGCTTGCGGCGTTCGTCACGCTGCTGATCGCGCTGTACCCGCTCTATCGACGACACATGGCGCTCGCGGCCGTGGTGCTTCTGATTCTCGCCGTGACGGTGGTCGGTGCGCTCGAATTCAGTTCGCGCAGCCGTCTCCCGCTGCATCCGACGGCGCTCCCTGCACACGGCGTGACGATCGAGGGCGATCGCGTTCCGGTGCCGTCGTTTCTGCCGGGCATTGCGGATACGCTCGCCGCCGATACGCGCCCGCGCCTCTGGGCTTTCTACGGCAAGGCCGGCGAGCGGCATTCGTGGACCGGCATCGGTTTCGGCAAGCCGCTGCCGGGCGAGGTGTACGCGAAGGAAATGCCGCCGCGCCTGCTCGCCGCCGAGCCGCAAGCGCTGACCCACGCCCACAACCTCTTCCTCAATACGTGGCTCGAGACGGGCGTCGTCGGCGTCGTGCTCGAAGTGTTGCTGTTCGCGGCACTCGTCGTCCGCTTCTGGCGCTTGCGGCGCGAATTGCCGTGGCTTGCCGCGGGTGGCATCGCACTGGTCGGCGGCATGATCGCGAAGAATTCGACCGATGACTTCATGTGGCAGACGACGGCGCTCGCCTTCTGGTGCTTCGCCGGACTGATGCTCGGCCGCGGCGAACGTCTGACACGACGCCTGCCGCCGCCTCGCGCCGGCGCGCCGGACGGATCGGCGCAAGCCCGGTAATAGCGACGTTCCGTCGAGCGCGTGATCGACACAGGATTAGAATATCGAATTCTCGTGTGCCGATCCGCACCGCGAATCGAAACGACGCATTTCCATGCAAACCGAACACCGAGGAAAGATTTGAGCGAGAAGCAGACATTGCGCAAGACCATCGGCACGGGCGAAGCCAGCTCGCCCATGGCCGTCATGAAACGGCTATGGCCGTATATCCGTCCGCTGCTCGGCATGGTGATGCTAGGCCTGCTGACGATGGGCATCGTCGCCGCGACCGAGGCCGGCATTCCGATGTTGCTCAAGCCGCTGCTCGACCATGGTTTCGGCTCGAAGAGCAGCGATCATGCGAAATGGCTCGTGCCCGCAGCGGTCATCGGCCTTGCGCTGGTGCGCGGCGGGGCACAATACGCATCGGGCTATTTTCTCTCCTACGTGACGAACAAGATCCTGCTGCAACTGCGGCTCGAAATGTTCCAGCGCATGATCCATACGAGCGCGGGCTTCTTTCAGCGCGAAACCGCGAGCACGGTCATCAACGCGATCGTCTTCGAGGTCAATCAGATCCTGAGCGTGCTGCAGAGCGTGGTCGTGACGCTCGTGCGCGATTCGCTCACGGTCGTGTTCCTGCTCGGCTATCTGTTCATCCTCAACTGGCGGCTCACGCTGATCGTCGCGGTGATCCTGCCGGCGATCGGCTGGCTCGTTAGCAAGATCAACCGCCGGCTGCGGCGCCTGAATCGCGAGCATCAGTCGTTGACGAACGATCTGTCGTATATCGTCGAGGAGACGGTCGGCGGCTACAAAGTCGTCAAGGTGCACAACGGCGAGCCGTACGAAATCGACCGCTTCACGGAGATGAGCCAGCGGTTGCGCGGCTACTCGATGCGCATGCAAGTCTCGGGTGGTCTCGCGCAGCCGCTTACGCAGTTTCTCGCATCGATCGCGCTCGCCATCGTCATCACGATCGCGGTCGTACAATCGGCCAACGATCAGACGACGGTCGGCGGCTTCGTCGCGTTCGTCACGTCGATGCTGCTCGTGATCTCGCCGCTCAAGCATCTGATCGACATCAATCAGCCCTTGCAGCGCGGCATGACGGCGGCCGAGCTGATCTTCGGCCTGATCGACGAGCCGGCCGAGCCCGCTGGCGGCGGCCGGCGTCTCGAACGCGCGCGCGGCGAAGTCGAATTCCGCGACGTGTCGTTCAGCTATGGCTCGGTCGACCGGCCGACGCTCGATCGCGTGTCGTTCAAGGTCGCGCCGGGCGAGATGGTCGCGCTCGCGGGCCCCTCTGGTAGCGGCAAGACGACGCTCGTGAATCTACTGCCGCGCTTCTTCGATCCGCGCGCCGGCCAGTTGCTCGTCGATGGCGTGCCGATCAGCGAGTACAACCTGCACGACCTGCGCGGCCAGCTCGCGATGGTCAGCCAGGACGTCGTGCTCTTCAACGATACGATCGCCGCGAATGTCGCGTACGGGCAGACGCCGGACCCCGAACGCGTGATGTCGGCGCTGACGGCGGCGAATCTCGCGGATGTCGTCGCGTCCCTGCCGGACGGAATCAACACGCTCGTCGGCGGCAACGGCATGCGTCTGTCGGGCGGGCAGCGTCAGCGTCTCGCGATCGCGCGCGCGATCTACAAGGACGCGCCGATCCTGATTCTCGACGAGGCGACCTCGGCGCTGGACTCGGAATCGGAGCGGCACGTGCAGTCGGCGCTCGAGACGCTGATGAAAGGACGCACGACGCTCGTCATCGCGCACCGGCTCTCGACGATCGAGCGCGCCGACCGCATCCTCGTGATGGAAGCGGGGAAGATCGCGGAGCAGGGCAGTCATGCGGAGTTGCTGCGCAAGGACGGCTTGTACGCGCATCTGCATCGGATTCAGTATCAGCAGCAGGCGGCGTGAGGCACTCGGCCTCGCTCGAATGACTTTGGGCGAGGCTACATCAACACGATGTCGTATTGCTCTTGCGATAAATTACTCTCCACCTGCAGCGAAACCGGCTTCCCGATGAAGTCCATCAGCATCGCCAGATGCTGCGATTCCTCTTCCAGAAACAGATCGATCACCTGCTGCGAAGCCACCACGCGAAACTCGCGCGGATTGAATTGCCGCGACTCGCGCATGATTTCGCGCAGCACGTCGTAGCAGACGGTGCGCGGCGTCTTCACCTGACCTTTGCCCTGACACACCGGACACGGCTCGCACAGCACGTGAGCCAGTGACTCGCGCGTGCGCTTTCGCGTCATCTCGACGAGCCCGAGCTGCGAAAAGCCGTTCACGGTCACGCGCGTTCTGTCGCGCGAGAGCGCCTTCTTCAGCTCGCCCAGCACCTGATCGCGATGCTCGACATTCTCCATGTCGATGAAATCGATGATGATGATCCCGCCGAGATTCCTCAAACGAAGTTGCCGCGCGATCGTATGCGCGGCTTCGAGATTGGTCTTGAAGATCGTGTCGTCGAAGTTGCGCGCGCCGACATACCCGCCCGTATTCACGTCGATGGTCGTCATCGCTTCGGTCTGGTCGATCATCAGATAGCCGCCCGACTTCAGATCGACGCGCCGCGACAGCGCCCGCTGAATCTCCGCCTCGATGTTGTACAGATCGAAGAGCGGCCGCTCGCCGGTGTAATGATGCAGACGCGACGCCACCGCCGGCGTGAACTCCGCGGCGAAATCCGCGAGCATTTGAAACGTCTCGCGCGAATCGACCTGAATACGCGTGGTTTCGTCGTTGACGAAATCGCGCAGCACGCGTTGCGCGAGGTTCAGATCCTGATAGAGCAGCGTGGTGGGCGGCACGCGCTGCGCTTGCGCGACGATCGTCGCCCAGGTCTTGCGCAAGTACGCCACGTCGGCCGCGAGTTCTTCGCTCGTCGCGTCTTCGGCGATGGTCCGCACGATGTAGCCGCCTTTCTCGTCGGCGGGCAGGACGGCGGTCAGTCGCGCGCGCACGGCCTCCCGCTCCGCTTCGCTCTCGATCTTCTGGGAGATGCCGATATGCGGCTCCTGCGGCAGATACACGAGCGTGCGTCCCGCGATGCTCACCTGCGTCGACAGGCGCGCGCCCTTGGTGCCGATCGGGTCTTTCACGACCTGCACCATCAGCGACTGACCTTCGAAGACGATCTTTTCGATCGGCGTATGCGGCTGTGAGTTATGCGGCTCGCCCGCGATGCGCGGATGCCAGATATCCGCCACATGAAGAAACGCGGCGCGCTCGAGACCGATGTCGATGAACGCGGACTGCATGCCCGGCAGCACGCGCACGACCTTGCCGAGATAGACGTTGCCGACGCGCCCGCGCGAAAGCGTGCGCTCGACGTGAAGCTCCTGAACGGCGCCTTGCTGAACCAGTGCGACGCGGCTTTCCTGGGGTGTGACGTTGATCAGGATTTCTTCGTTCATGGCCTGTTTAGAATGCGACGCGCGCCAGGCGCAAGAGAGCAGCGGTTTCGAAAAGGGGCAGACCCATGATACCCGAATAGGACCCGTCGATTCGCTCGATGAACTCGGCCGCGCGGCCCTGAATGCCGTACGCGCCCGCCTTGCCGAGCGGCTCGCCCGATGCCGCGTAGCGTTGCAGCGCAGCACGGTCGACGTTCGAAAAACGCACTTGCGAGCGCGAGAGCGCGGGTTCCAGCAACGCGCCATCGGCATCGACGACGGCGAGCGCCGTCAGCACTTCATGCTCGCGGCCTGCGAGGCGTTCGAGCATCGCGACGGCGTCTTCTTCGTGAAGCGGCTTGCCGAGAATCAGCCCGTCGATGGTGACGGTCGTATCGGCGACGAGAATCGGCGCGGACGCGAAGCCGCCGGCGAGCAATCGCGCGCGCGCGGCCTTTGCCTTTAACGCGCACACGCGCACGACGTACGCATCGGCGGCTTCGCCGGGCAACTCGGCTTCGAGCGCTTCGGCGTTTTCATCGGCACGGGGAAGAAGGAGTTCGAACTGCACGCCCAGTTGAAGAAGCAACTCCTGACGGCGCGGGCTTTGCGAGGCGAGATAAACGTAGGGATGAGTCGGCATCGTGATGTGGATTCGAATGACGCGCGGGGCATTCGATCCAGCGTCGAAGCACCCTCAAGCGCGATGATAGGGATGATTCTGCGTGATGCTCCACGCGCGGTAAAGCTGTTCGGCGAGCAGCACGCGCACCATGCCATGCGGCAACGTCAGGCTCGAAATGCGCAGCATCAGTTCCGCGCGCGATTTCACCTCCGGATGCAGCCCGTCCGCGCCGCCGATCACGAACGCGACGTCGCGCCCGTCCTGCTGCCAGCCGGGCAGGGCGTTCGCGAGTTGCATCGTGGTCCAGTCGCGGCCGCGTTCGTCGAGTGCGACCACGCGCGCGTTCTTCGGCAAGGCGGCTTCGATGCGCTGCTTTTCGGCCGCCATCACGCTCTCGGCATTGCGTCCCGACGAGCGCTGTTCCGGCTTGATCTCTTTGAGCTCGATGCGCAGTTCGGGCGGCATGCGCTTCGCGTATTCGTCGAAGCCATTCGTGATCCAGTCGGGCATCTTGTGTCCGACGGCGAGGATGACCAGCTTCATGAAACGAAGCGGTGTCAGTGCTTGCGCACGGTCTTCCGCGCGGGACGTTTGACGGCGGGCGCGTCGTCTTCGTCGTCCTCGTCTTCATCGGCGGTGACGCTCGCGCCGCCGAACATGTTCGGCCTTTGGAGCTTCACGCGCACGGGCTTGTCGCCCCAGACTTCCTCGAGGTTGTAGTACTGACGCAGAGCGGGTTGCAGGATGTGCACGACCGCGTCGCCGCAGTCGACCAGCACCCATTCGCCGATCTCTTCGCCTTCCGTGCTGACGATGTCGCCGCCCGCTTCCTTGACCTTCTCGCGCACGCTGTTGGCGAGCGCCTTGGTCTGGCGGTTGGACGTGCCGCTCGCCACGACCACGCGGTCGAAAAGCGACGTCAGATGGGTCGTGTTGAACACTTTGATGTCTTGCGCCTTGACGTCTTCGAGACCGTCGATGATCGCGCGTTGCAGCTTCTGAAGTTCCATAGTTACGATGTCTGGTACAGGTGATGTTGAACAATATAGTCCCATACGGCGGATGGGACCTGCGCGCGGGCGTCGGTCGCACCGTTCATCGAACGCGCTTCTTCGCGGATCGCCGTGGCGGATACGTCGAGTAGCAGCATTTCGTCGATGTGCATGTGACCGTGCGGACTCCCGCGCAAAACGTCGGGCGATGCGCGGCGCGCTTCGAATTCGGCCGCGACCGGGGCGGGCAGCGTCGCGACGTCGAAGCCGGCGCGTGTTTCCACGCAAATGTGCGCGTAGTCGAAGAGCCGCTTCCACTGATGCCACGAATCGAGCTTGACCAACTGGTCCGCGCCCATCAAGAGCGTGATCGACGCGTCCGCGCCTTCGCGCTCCCGCCAGTGCGCGAGCGTGTCGACGGTGTACGTGTCGCCGTGGCGGTCGATCTCATCGGTGGCGACGACGATCTGCACGCCATCGAGCGAAAGCGATGCCGCCGCCGCACGCGTCATCGCCAGCCGATGTTCCGGCGCCGATACGCCCGCCTTCTGCCACGGCTGTCCGGCGGGCAGCAGTACGAGCTCGGTCAGTTGCAGCAACTCGACGAAGCGCCGCGCGAGCGCGAGATGCCCGTTGTGGATCGGATCGAATGTGCCGCCGAGCAGGCCGACGCGCTTGGCGCAGGGCGTCACAGCCATTCCCGGCGCACCAGAAAGTCTTCGTACAGCCGCGCTTCCGGCGTGCCGGGCGCGGGCTTCCAGTCATAGCGCCAGTTCGCGACGGGCGGCATCGACATCAGAATCGATTCGGTGCGTCCGCCGCTTTGCAGGCCGAAGTGCGTGCCGCGGTCGAACACGAGATTGAACTCGACATAACGCCCGCGCCGATACGCCTGAAACTCGCGCTCGCGCTCCGTGTAGGGCGTGTCGCGGCGTCGTTCGATGACCGGCAGATACGCCTTCAGGAACGCATCGCCGACGCTTCGCATCATCGCGAACGAGCGCTCGAAGCCCGGCTCCGAGAAATCGTCGAAGAAAATTCCGCCGATGCCGCGCTGCTCGTTGCGATGCTTCAAATAGAAGTACTCGTCGCACCAGGTCTTGAAACGCGGATACAACTCCGCGCCGAACGGATCGAGCGAATCGCGGCAAACCTGATGGAAATGCCGCGCGTCTTCCTCGTAGCCGTAGATCGGCGTGAGATCCATGCCGCCGCCGAACCAGAAGATCGGCGCTTCGCCGTCTTTGGTCGCCGTCAGCATACGCACGTTCATGTGCACGGTCGGGCAGTGCGGATTGCGCGGATGCATGACGAGCGAGACGCCGAGCGCCTCGAAACCGCGTCCGGCGAGTTGCGGACGCGCCGCGCTCGCCGAGGGCGGCAGCGCGTCGCCTTGCACATCCGAAAAGCCGATGCCGCCGCGCTCGAAGAATCCGCCGCCTTCGAGGATGCGCGTCACGCCGCCGCCGCGCAGATGCGCGCCGGGCTCGCGGGTCCAGGCGTCGGTAGCGAAGGCGGTGCCGTCGAAGGCGCCGAGCGCATCGGCGATGCGCGTCTGCAGGCCCCTCAGATAATCGCGAACGGCGGCGATATCGTGGGCTGCGTCGGATTGTGTGCGTTGTTCCGCGCTGCGGTTCGGTTCACTCATCGATTGCTGCGTGCGCCCCTGTGGGCGGCCTTGAATGGCAGGGGTTAACCCTTCGTATCGAAACTCTCGAAAGCACGCTGCCGGACACGAGGTCCGGCAGCGCGGGTGCTTGGGCGGCGTGCGCCGCGCCGTGTCAGTGCTTGTCGCCGGGTTTTTCCGCCGTCTGCTTGCGATTCAGCGCGCGATAGCCGATGTCGCGCCGATACTGCATGCCGTCGAACGAGATCTGGTTGACTGTATCGTAGACCACGGATTGCGCGCCGCGCACGGAATCCGCCAGGCCGACGACGCACAGCACGCGCCCGCCCGAGGTCGTGAGCTTGCCGTCGGTGAGCGTCGTGCCGGCATGGAAAGTGACTGAATTCTCGGTTTCCGCGGGAATGCCGCTGATGCGGTCGTCCTTGCGCGGCGTATCCGGATAGTTATGGGCCGCGAGCACCACGCCGAGCGCGGTGCGGCGGTCCCAGTCCAGATCGACGGTGTCGAGCTTGCCGTCGATCGCCATTTCCACGACCTTCGAGAAATCGCCCTTCAGGCGCGCCATGATCGGCTGCGTCTCGGGGTCGCCCATGCGGCAGTTGAACTCGAGCGTTTTCGGATTGCCGTTCGCGTCGATCATCAGGCCGGCGTACAGGAAACCGGTAAAGCGGATGCCTTCGCTTTCCATGCCGCGCACCGTCGGCTGGATGATTTCGCGCATCACGCGCGCGTGCAGTTGCGGCGTGACGATCGGCGCGGGCGAGTACGCGCCCATGCCGCCGGTGTTCGGGCCCTTGTCGCCGTCGAGCAGGCGCTTGTGGTCCTGGCTCGACGCGAGCGGCAGGACGTGCTTGCCGTCGACCATCACGATGAAGCTCGCTTCCTCGCCCGCCAGAAACTCCTCGATCACCACGCGCGCGCCGGCGTCGCCGAGCTTGTTGTCGGCGAGCATCGAATCGACGGCGGCGTGCGCTTCTTCCAGCGTCATCGCGACGACGACGCCCTTGCCGGCGGCGAGGCCGTCCGCCTTGATGACGATCGGCGCGCCTTTGGCGTCGATGTAGGCGTGCGCGGCGGCGAGCTCGGAAAACGTCTCGTATTCGGCGGTCGGAATGTTGTGGCGCTTCATGAACGCCTTCGCGAAGTCCTTCGAGCTTTCGAGCTGCGCGGCTTCCTTGCTCGGGCCGAAGATTTTCAGCCCGCGCGAACGGAACAGATTGACGATGCCCGCGGCGAGCGGCTGTTCCGGCCCTACGAGCGTGAACGCGACATGTTCCTTCTCGACGAAATCGGCGAGTTCCGCCGGATCCGTGATGTCGACGTTGCGCAGGCGCTCGTCCTGCGCGGTGCCGCCGTTGCCCGGCGCGACATAGACGATCTGCACGCGCGGCGATTGCGCGAGCTTCCAGGCCAGCGCATGTTCGCGGCCGCCGGAACCGACGACGAGTAACTTCATGTGAATCCCCGAAATCCTGACAAAAAGCGGCTTGAGAAAAAGCGGCGGGCGCATCGACCGTAAAGCGCGCGTATGACACTCGTCATGGCGTCGCGAAGGCGGCTCGCGCTGACATCGGCTGCGTCACGCGCCTTCCTCGGGCGATGCAGCGCCGCGAAGGCCGTGCGGCGCTGCTCCGGCATGGCAGCCGAAGCGAAAGATGTTCCATGCGAGGCCGCGGCGGATTTCGATGCCGCCGCGCCCCTGCGCTACGAAGCTCGGAAAGCTCAGTCTTCGTTGATCGCGGCGTTTGTATAGACTTCCTGCACGTCGTCGAGATTTTCGAGCGCGTCGAGCAGTTTTTGCATTTTCACTGCGTCGTCGCCGCTGAATTCGACTTCCGTCTGCGGTTTCATCGTCACTTCGGCGAGTTCCGCCTTGAAGCCCGCGGCTTCGAGCGCGTCCTTCACCTTCTGGAAATCGTTCGGCGGGCAGACCACTTCGATGCTGCCGTCCTCGTTCGTCACGACGTCGTCCGCGCCGGCTTCGAGCGCGGCGTCCATCAGCTTGTCTTCCGGCGTGCCGGGCGCGAACAGGAACTGGCCGACGTGATCGAACATGAACGACACCGACCCGTCCGTGCCCATGTTGCCGCCGAACTTCGAGAACGCGTGGCGCACTTCCGCGACGGTGCGGGTGCGGTTGTCCGTCATCGTGTCGACGATGATCGCCGCGCCGCCGATACCGTAACCTTCGTAGCGGATTTCCTCGTAGTTCGCGCCATCGACGCCGCCGGTGCCGCGCTGGATCGCGCGGTTGATGTTGTCCTTCGGCATGTTGGCGTCGTAGGCCTTGTCGACGGCGAGGCGCAGGCGCGGGTTCGAATCGATCTCGCCGCCGCCCATGCGCGCCGCGACCTGGATTTCCTTGATGAGGCGCGTCCAGACCTTGCCTTTCTTCGCGTCGGCCGCGGCTTTCTTATGCTTGATGTTGGCCCATTTCGAATGACCCGCCATTACCTTTCTCCATCGCGCGCGGACCTGCCGGGCGCCTAGTGTGCTGTCGTGCTGAATGTGTCTGTCTGCCGCGCGCTGCTCGGCCGCGGTCGGGTTCGCTCGGAGACCGTTTCGATCCTGCCTGACCCGAATAGGAACAGACCGAAATTTTAGCATGGCGTCGTGCGCTCTCAATGCCGTGTGGCACGGGCCGGAACGCTAAAATCGGCGCAAACCGTGCGAAATTCCGTCGAATCGCGTGGAATTCGCGCGAACGAAGCCGTAAACGCAAACCGCCGCGCAGAATCGCGCGGCGGCTGGAATGGTTCCGGCGAACGCTTAATTCCTTGTGCCGAAGAGACGGTCGCCCGCGTCGCCGAGACCCGGAACGATATACGCATGCTCGTTCAGATGCGAATCGAGCGACGCGACATACAGCTTCACATCCGGATGCGCGTCCTGGAACACCTTCACGCCCTCGGGCGCGGCGACCAGTGCGACGAAAATGATGTTTTCGGCTTGCACGTTGCGGCGCTTCATCACGTCGACGGCGTGCACCGCCGAGTAGCCCGTCGCGACCATCGGATCGCACAGAATGAAGACGCGCTCTTCGAGATCGGGCGGCAGACGCACGAGATACTCGACCGGACGATGATCGTCCGCGCGATACACGCCGATATGCCCGACACGCGCCGAGGGCACGAGATCCAGCAGGCCGTCCGACATGCCGATGCCCGCGCGCAGCACCGGCACGATCGCGAGCTTCTTGCCGGCGATCACCGGCGCGTCGATCCCGACGAGCGGCGTTTCCACGCGCTTGGTCGTAAGCGGCAGATTGCGCGTGATTTCGTAGCCCATCAGCAGCGTGATTTCGCGCAGCAGCTCGCGGAACGTGCGCGTCGACGTGTCCTTGTCGCGCATGTGAGTGAGCTTGTGCTGGATCAGCGGATGATCGGTGATGAAGAGATTGGGAAAGCGGCTGTCTTGTTTCATGGGTCTCGCGCGCGGCGCGTCCTGCTCGTGTGATGTTCTGCCTCTGACGCTCGGGGAGCGGACAGTGGCGACAGTTTACCCAAAAGCCCGCGCACGCCTAAGAAGATTCGCGCGGGCCTTGGCGTTTCCGCCGCCGACGTTGCTGCCCCGATTCTTCTAGAATTGCGCGAAGACGTCACGATCTGTGACGAAAGACAACTGGAGGAAAGACGATGGATATGGGAATCGCGGGCCGCACCGCGTTGGTATGCGCGGCGAGCAAGGGCCTGGGACGCGGCTGCGCCGAAGCGCTCGCCGCCGAAGGCGTGAATCTCGTCATCACCGCGCGCACGGCGGAAACGCTCGAAGCGACGGCAGCGCACATCCGCTCGACTTACGGCGTCACCGTGACGACCGTCGCGGGCGACATCACGACGCCCGAAGGCCACGCCGCCGCGCTCGCCGCCTGTCCCGCGCCGGACATTCTCGTCAACAACGCGGGCGGGCCGCCGCCGGGCGACTTCCGCACTTTCACGCACGAGATGTGGATCAAGGCGCTCGAAGGCAACATGCTGACGCCGATCGAGCTCATCAAGGCGACCATCGACGGGATGATCGAGCGCGGCTTCGGGCGCGTCGTGAACATCACGAGTTCGTCGGTGAAGGCGCCGATCGACGTGCTGGGTCTCTCGAACGGCGCGCGCTCGGGCCTGACCGGTTTCGTCGCCGGCGTCGCGCGCAAGGTCGCATCGACGGGCGTCACGATCAACAATCTCCTGCCGGGCACGTTCGACACCGACCGTATCGCCGTGACGATGGAAGCGCAGGCGAAGGCGCAGAACATTTCGATCGACGAAATGCGGGCGCGCCGTGCGCAAAGCCTGCCCGCGGGCCGCTTCGGCACATCGGAGGAATTCGGCAAGGCATGCGCGTTCCTCTGCAGCGTGCATGCGGGCTACATCACCGGTCAGAATCTGCTGATCGACGGCGGCGCTTATCCCGGCACCTACTGAGACGGAGCCTCTGATGACCACACGCGTCGCGCTCATCGCGCACGACATGAAGAAGGACGACATCGTCACGCTGGCGGGCGAGTTCGTCGACACGCTCGCGCAATGCAATCTCGTCGCGACCGGCACGACCGGCGGACGCATCGCGGCGGCGCACGGGCTGGAGATCGAGCGCAAGCTGTCCGGCCCGCACGGCGGCGACCTGCAGATCGGCGCGGAACTGGCGGAAGGGCGCGTGAACATCGTGATCTTCCTGCGCGACCCGATGACGCCGCAGCCGCACGAGCCCGACATCAACGCGCTCGTGCGCGCCTGCGACGTGCACAACGTGCCGTGCGCGACCAACATCGCGACGGCGCGCATGATTCTCGACGACTTGCGTCTGCGCTTCGCGCGGGCGTCCTGAAGATCAAAGGAGACGAACGAGCGATGACCAAGGCAATCCGATTTGACAAGGCAGGCGGCCCCGAAGTCATGAAGTGGGTCGACGTGGACGTGGGCGCGCCGGGCAAGGGCGAAATCCGCGTGAAGCATCATGCGGTGGGCCTCAATTTCATCGACGTGTACTTTCGCACCGGCCTGTATCCGATGCCGCTGCCGGGCGGCCTCGGCATGGAAGCGGCCGGCGAGGTGACGGCGGTGGGCGAGGGCATCACGCAGTTCAAGCCGGGCGATCGCGTCGCCTATGCGTCGCGCCCGCCGGGCGCCTATGCGGAAGAGCGCGTGATGTCGGCGGATTACGTCGTCAAGCTGCCCGATTCGATCGGCTACGAAGATGCCGCGTCGATCATGCTGCAGGGTTTGACCGCGCAATATCTGCTGCGCCGGACGTATCGCGTGAAGGCGGGCGACACGGTGCTGATCCACGCGGCGGCCGGCGGCGTCGGCATGCTCGCGTGTCAGTGGGCGAAGGCGCTCGGCGCGACGGTGATCGGCACGGTCGGCTCCGACGAGAAAGCCGAGCTCGCGAAGGCGCACGGCTGCGATCATCCGATCGTCTACGCGCGCGAGAATTTCACGCAGCGCGTGCGCGAGATCACGAACGGCGCGGGCGTGCCTGTCGTCTACGATTCGATCGGCAAGGACACGTATATCGCGTCGCTAGATTGCCTGTCGCCGCTTGGGCTTTTCGTGAGCTTCGGCAATTCGTCGGGCCCGTTGCCGCCGCTCGATTCGTCGGAGCTGGCCGGTCGCGGCTCGCTGTATTTCACGCGGCCGACGCTTTTCAGCTACATCGCCAAACGCAGCGATCTCGACACGATGGCGGCGGAACTGTTCGATGTCGTGTCGTCGGGGAAAGTGAAGACGAACGTGCGCCAGCGTTATCCGCTGTCGGAAGCGGCGCGCGCGCACGAAGACCTCGAAGCGCGCAGGACGACCGGCTCGACGATTCTTCTGCCGTGAAGCGACGCGAAACCGCGCGGACGGCTATCCGATGAGCGAGCCGTCCTTTACCGTCGTCCTGATCGAGGATGAGAAGCAGATTCGGCGCTTCGTGCGCGTGTCGCTCGAAGCGCAGGGCATGACGGTCCACGAAGCGGACACCGGTCAGAAAGGTCTCGTCGAAGCCGCGACGCGCAAGCCCGATCTCGTGATCGTCGATCTCGGCCTGCCGGACACCGACGGCATCGACGTGATCCGCGAACTGCGCGGCTGGACCGAGCTGCCGATCATCGTGCTGTCGGCGCGCACGCAGGAGGAGGAGAAAGTCGCCGCGCTCGATGCCGGCGCCGACGATTACCTCACGAAGCCCTTCGGCGTTTCCGAGCTGATGGCGCGGATTCGCGCGCATTTGCGGCGGCGCAATCAGGCGTCCGCGAGCGAGACGCCGGTCGTGACTTTCGGCGATGTGACCGTCGATCTCGCGCTGCGCCGCGTCACGAAGCACGCCGAAAACGTGCATCTGACGCCGATCGAATACCGGCTGCTATCGACGCTCGTGCGTCACGCGGGGCGAGTGCTGACGCATCGGCAATTGCTGGTGGAAGTGTGGGGGCCGTCGCATGTCGAAAGCCCGCATTATCTGCGCATTTACATGGCGCATCTGCGGCAGAAGCTGGAGCGCGATCCCGCGCAGCCGGAACATATCGTGACCGAGACGGGCGTGGGTTACAGGCTCGTCGGCGTGGCGTGACGGACCGCGCTGAGCGAAGCGAGCGCGGTATCGATCGGCACGTCGCCGCCGACGAACGCGATCAATCGGTCGCGGATGCCGAGCGTCACACATCGCACGGCGATGCGCGCGACGTCGGCGCGTGCGACTTCGGGCGTGTGTTCAGTGAGTTCGTCGGCGAGCGCGATGGTCCCGCGCGGCGGCGCGTCCGATAAAGGCCCTGGCCGAAGAACCGCGAACGGCACACCGCGATGCGCGACGTATTCGTCGGCTTCGCGCTTCATCCGCGAGTAATGGCGCAATGCAAAACTGCTTCGCGCCGGATGAAGTGCGGATAGCGCGCTCACGACGACGAGCTGCTGCACGCGGCGGCGCCTGGCGTAATCGGCGGTGCGCATGACGGCATCGCGATCGATCGCGCGTTCCTCGTTGACGCCTTCGTTGTCCGCCGATCCGGCTGCGTAGATCACATGCGTGATGTCATCGAAGGCGTGAGAAAAGTCGTTGGTGAGATCGCCTAGCAGGATTTCGGCGCCCATCGCCGCGAACTCGCTCTTGTGCGCGGATTTGCGCAGCATTGCGCGGAATGGCATGGCTTGCCGATGCAATCGCTCGGCGATGAGGCGGCCCGTGCGGCCGTGGGCGCCGATCAGCAGAACCTTCAGCGAGTTCATGTGCGGAAGTCTCCTTTGCTTGCGGTTCCTTTTTTTTGGTCGGTGGCTTCGGCTTTCGCCGGATCCCGGTTTCGTGTCGGTCTATTAACGTTGCCCCTGTGCGGGGCGGCAGTGCTAATAGACCGAGAGCAAAACGGGATCCGGCGAAGGACCAAGAACAAACGCCCACTCCGGCATCCGGCGACGGACCAAGAACAAACGCCCACTCCGGGATCCGGCGAAGGACCAACAACAAACGCCCACTCCGCGATCCGGAGAAAACAAAGAGCAAAACCTCACTCCGCCGCGCCAGCCGGCCCCGCCCCGCGCTGCCGCCGAGCGCGCCGTTCTTCCGCGCGAATCCGAAACCGATCCATATAAAGATAGACCACAGGCGTCGTATAGAGCGTGAGCATTTGACTCACGATCAACCCGCCAACGATCGCGATCCCGAGCGGCGCACGCATCTCCGAACCTTCGCCGCTGCCGAACGCCAGCGGCAGCGCACCGAGCAGGGCGGCGGCGGTCGTCATCATGATCGGGCGAAAGCGCAACAGACACGCCTCGCGGATCGCGTCCTGCGGCGTCTGCGCGCCGTGGCGCGTCGCCTCGATCGCGAAATCGACCATCATGATCGCGTTCTTCTTCACGATGCCGATCAGCAGAATAACCGCGATCAGCGCGATGATGCTGAACTCCGTCTTGAACAACAGCAACGCGAGCAGCGCACCGATGCCCGCCGACGGCAAAGTAGAGAGAATCGTGATCGGATGGATGTAGCTCTCGTACAGAATCCCGAGCACGATGTAAACCGCTGCGAGCGCCGCCAGAATAAGGAGCGGCTGGTCGTTGAGCGATTGCTGGAACGCCTGCGCCGTGCCCTGGAAGCTGCCGTGAATGGTCTGCGGCACGCCGATCGTGGCCATGGTCTCGTAGATCGCCGCGGTCGCGTCGGAGAGCGACTTGCCCGGCGGCAAATTGAACGAGATCGTCGATGCGACGAACTGGCTCTGGTGATTCACCGAAAGCGGCGTGTTGCCGGGCCCGAACTTCGCAATCGCGGAAAGCGGCACCATCGTTTCCTTCGATGTCGACACCGCAGCACCCGACGACGACCCGTTCTTGCCCGTCGCGGCGATCGCGTTGGTCGCCGAGTTCTTCACGGCGGCCAGCGCAAGGGCAGCGGTTGTGTCGGACGTGCTCGTCGAGGAACCGCCCGCGCCCGTCGATCCCGTCGCCGAAGTGGACGCGGTCGTCGTCGTGCCGGACGTGGTCGTCGATTGCGTCGATGCCGAACCGCTCGCCGTGCCGCCCGACGTGCTGATGTAAATCTGCTTGAGCATCTCCGGGTCCTGCCAGTATTTCGGCGCGAGCTCCATCACGACGTGATACTGCGACAGCGGGTTGTAGATGGTCGATACCTGCCGCTGGCCGAATGCGTCGTAGAGCGTGTTGTCGATCTGCGCGGGCTTGATGCCGAGGCGCGCGGCCGTCGCGCGGTCGAACGTGACCATCGCTTCGAGGCCGCCTTGCTGCTGGTCGGAATTGACATCGGCGAGTTCGGGGCGCTTTTGCAGCGCCTCGGTGAGAAGCGGCCCCCACTTGTACAAGTCCGCCGTGGAGTCGGACAGCAGCGTGAACTGATATTGCGCGTTCGATTGCCGCCCGCCCACGCGAATGTCCTGCACCGCCTGAAGGAAGGTGCGCGCGCCGGCGACATCCGCGAGCGGCTTGCGCAGGCGGTTGATGACCTGATCGGCGGACACCTTGCGCACGCTCTTCGGTTTGAGCGAGATGAACATGAAGCCCGAATTGGTCGAGCGCCCGCCCGTGAAGCCCGCGACGCTGTCGACGGCCGGGTCCGCTTCGACGATCTTCATCATCTCGGCGAACTTGAGTTTCATCGCCTGGAACGACGTGCTCTGGTCCGCCTGAATGCCGCCGATGATGCGGCCCGTGTCCTGCTGCGGGAAAAAGCCCTTCGGCACGATGACGTACAGATAAACGTTCAGCCCGATGGTCGCCAGCAGGATCAGGAGAATCGTGCGCGGATGCGTGAGCGCCCAGCCGAGCGTGCGCGCATAGCCGCGCTGCATGCGATCGAACTGGCGCTCCAGCCAGCGCGCGACGCGGCCTTCCTGCTTGCGCTCGTGCGGCTCTTCGAGCAGGCGCGAGCACATCATCGGCGTGACGGTCAGCGAGACGACGAGCGACACCGCGATCGCGAGCGACAGCGTGAGCGCGAACTCGCGGAACAGCCGCCCGACGATGCCGCCCATCAGCAAAATGGGCAGGAACACGGCGACGAGCGACACGCTGATCGACAGCACCGTGAAGCCGACTTCGCGCGCGCCGAGTATGGCGGCCTGCATCCGCGGCACGCCTTTTTCCACATGCCGCGTGATGTTCTCGAGCACGACGATCGCGTCGTCGACGACGAAGCCCGTCGCGATGGTCAGCGCCATCAGCGAGAGATTGTCGAGCGAGAAGCCGAGCAGATACATCGCCGCGAACGTGCCGATGATCGAGATCGGCACGGCGACGCTCGGTATCAGCGTCGCGCGCCAGTTGCGCAGGAACAGGAACACGACCATCACGACGAGCGCCACGGCGATCACGAGCGTGAGCTCGGTATCGTGCAGCGATGCGCGGATGGTCGTGGAGCGGTCGGCGGTCGGCGTGATCTGCACGTCGGCGGGAAGCGCGGCCTGCAACTGCGGCAGCATCGACTTCACGCGGTCGATCGTCTCGATGATGTTCGCGCCCGGCTGGCGATACAGGATCACGAGCACCGCGCGCTTGTTGTTGATGAGGCCGAGATTGCGCAAGTCTTCGACGGAATCGACCACTTCGCCGACATCCGAAAGCTTCACCGCCGCGCCGTTGCGGTACGCGACCACGAGGTCCCTGTACTGCGCGGCCTTGCTCGCCTGATCGTTGGTGTAGAGCTGGACGCGCGTGCCCTTGAACTCGATCGCGCCCTTCGGACTGTTCGCGTTCGCCGACGCCAGCGCGGCGCGCACGTCCTCCAGCCCGATGCCGTAGTGAAAGAGCGCACCCGGCTCGAGCTCGACGCGCACGGCCGGATTCGCCGAGCCGCTCACGTCCACTTCGCCGACGCCCGGCACGGTCGAGAGCGTCTGCTGCAGCACGGTCGCCGCCGAATCGTAGAGCGAGCCCGCCGTGCGCGTGGGCGAGGAGAGCGCGAGCACGAGAATCGGCGCGTCGGCGGGGTTGACCTTGTGGTACGTCGGATTCTGGCGCAGCGCGGTCGGCAGGTCGGCGCGCGCGGCGTTGATCGCGGCCTGCACGTCGCGCGCGGCGCCGTCGATATCGCGATTCAGGCCGAATTGCAGCGTGATGCGCGTCGTGCCGACAGAGCTCATCGAGGTCATTTCGCTGACATCGGCGATGGTGCCCAGATGTCGCTCCAGCGGACTCGCGACGCTCGTCGCCACCGTCTCCGGACTCGCGCCGGGCAAGGACGCCTGCACGGAGATGGTCGGAAAATCGACTTGCGGCAACGGCGCCACCGGCAAGCGCACGAACGCGAACATGCCCGCGAGCGCGATGCCGACCGCGAGCAGCGTCGTGGCGACGGGCCGGGCGATGAAGATGCGCGACAGGTTCATGACTCAGCGGCCCTCGCTGGCCGGGGCCGGCGGCGCGTCGCGATGAAAGCGCGCGCGCAGCTTGCGGGCGAGCGAATCGAAGCCGAGATAGATGACGGGCGTCGTGAACAGCGTGAGCAACTGCGACACGATCAGGCCGCCGACGATCGCCACGCCGAGCGGACGCCGCAGCTCCGAGCCCGCGCCCCAACCGAGCATCAGCGGCAGTGCGCCGAGGAGCGCGGCCATCGTGGTCATCAGAATCGGGCGGAAGCGCAGCAGACACGCCTGGAAGATCGCTTCGCGCGGGGGCTTGCCCTGATCGCGCTCCGCTTCGAGCGCGAAGTCGATCATCATGATCGCGTTTTTCTTCACGATGCCGATCAGAAGCACGATGCCGATGATGCCGATGATGTCCAGATCGTGCCCGGTGATCATCAGCGAGAGCAGGGCGCCGACGCCTGCGGACGGCAGCGTCGAGAGAATCGTGATCGGATGGATGAAGCTCTCGTACAGCACGCCGAGCACGATATACATCGTGACGATGGCCGCGAGAATCAGGAACAGCTCGTTCGACAGCGACGCCTGGAACGCGAGCGCGGCGCCCTGATAGCGGATCTGGAACGACGCGGGCAAGCCGATTTCCTCCTTGGCCTGCTCGATTGCTTTCACGGCCTCCCCGAGCGACGCGCCCTTCGCGAGATTGAAGGAAACGGTCGTCGCCGGGAACTGGCCGAGGTGCGTGACGAGCAAGGGCGCCGCGCGTTCGTGGAACTTCGCGATGGCCGAGAGCGGCACCTGACCGTTGGTCGCGGTGGAAGAGGGCAGATAGATGCCGTTCAGCGTTTCGCTGTAATGCGCGTCGGACGGTTCGGCTTCGAGAATCACGCGGTACTGGTTCGATTGCGTGAAAATCGTCGAGATGATGCGCTGGCCGAATGCATCGTAGAGCGCATTGTCGACGGTCGCGGGCGTGATGCCGAAGCGCGCGGCTGTCTCGCGGTCGATCTCGATATACACCGACTGGCCGTTCTGCTGCAGATCGGTGGCGACGTCCGTCAGCACGGACGTGTGTTGCAGCCGCTCGACGAGCTTTGGCACCCATTCCGCGAACTCCGACGCGTTCGGGTCCGTCAGCATGAACTGATACTGCGTCGGGCTGACGGTCGAATCGATCGTCAAATCCTGCACCGGCTGCATGTACAGCTTGATGCCGGGAATATCGGCGACTTCGCTCTGAATCTCGCGGATGACATCGCTCGACGTATTGCTGCGGTCGTCGCGCGGCTTCAGGTTGATGAGCATGCGCCCGCTGTTCAGCGTGATGTTCGAGCCGTCCACGCCGACGAACGAGGTGAGGCTTTCGACGTCCGGGTTCTGCAGAATCTTCTTCGCGAGCGCCTGCTGCTGGTCCGCGACAGCCTGATACGACGCGGCCTGCGGCGCCTGCGTAATCGCCTGGATCACGCCGGTGTCCTGCGTCGGGAAAAAGCCCTTCGGAATGTACACGTACAGCACGGCGGTCAGAATGAGCGTGAGCACGAAGACGAACAGCGTCGCGCGTTGGCGCGCGAGCACCCATTCCAGCGCGACCGCGTAACGCCCGATCACGTAATCGATGAACTGATGCGCGCGCGCCTCGAAGCGCTTGCTTTCCTTCGGCGGCGTGTGGCGCAGAAGTTTTGCGCACATCATCGGCACGAGCGTGAGCGAGACGATTGCCGAAATGACGATGGTCACCGCGAGCGTGATCGCGAACTCGTGGAAGAGGCGGCCGACGACATCGCCCATGAAAAGCAGCGGAATCAGCACGGCGATGAGCGAGACCGTCAGCGAGATGATGGTGAAGCCGATCTGCTTCGAACCCTTCAGCGCCGCTTCGAGCGGCGGATCGCCTTCCTCGACGTAACGCGCGATGTTCTCGATCATCACGATGGCGTCGTCGACCACGAAGCCGGTCGCGATGGTCAGCGCCATCAGCGAGAGGTTGTCGAGCGAGAAGCCGCACAGGTACATGATCGCGAGTGTGCCGACGAGCGACAGCGGCACCGACAAGCTCGGAATGATGGTCGCGTAGACGTTCGCGAGGAACAGATAGATGACGAGCACGACCAGCACGACGGACAGCGCGAGTTCGAACTGCACGTCGCGCACCGAAGCGCGGATGGTCGTCGTGCGGTCCGTGACGACGCGCACGTCGAGCGCGGCCGGCAGCGATTGCTGCAATTGCGGCAGGACCTTCTTGATGCCGTCGACCACCGCAATCACGTTCGCGCCCGGCTGACGCTGCACGTTCAGGATGATCGCGGGCGTCGAATCGACCCATGCGCCGAGCTTCGTGTTCTCCGGCCCCTCGACGATGCTCGCGACGTCCGTCAGCATCACCGGACGGCCGTTGCGATACGCGACGACCGCGCTCTTGTACGCGTTGGCGTCGGTGAGCTGGTCGTTCGCGTTGATGGTGTAGGCGCGCGTCGGGCCGTCGAAGTTGCCCTTCGGCGTGTTGACGTTGAGGTTCGAGATCGTCGTGCGCAGATCGTCGATGTTCAGGCCATACGACGCCAGCGCGCGCGTGTTCGCGCGAATCCGCACGGCAGGGCGATTGCCGCCGCTCACCGATACGAGGCCGACGCCCGCGACCTGCGAGATCTTCTGCGCGAGACGCGTGTCGGCGAGGTCTTGCACTTGTGTCAGCGGCAAGGTTTTCGAGCTGACCGCGAGCGTCATGATCGGCGCGTCTGCGGGGTTCACCTTTGCGTAGATCGGGGGCGCGGGCAGGTCGGACGGCAGCAGGTTGCCCGCTGCGTTGATCGCCGCCTGCACTTCCTGTTCGGCGATATCGAGCGGCAAATCAAGGCTGAACTGCAGCGTGATGACCGATGCGCCCGCGGAGCTTTGCGACGACATCTGGTTCAGGCTCGCCATCTGCCCGAACTGCTTTTCGAGCGGCGCCGTGACGCTCGACGTCATCACGTCGGGCGACGCGCCCGGATAGAACGTCTGGACCTGGATCGTCGGATAGTCGACGGCGGGCAGCGCCGAGAGCGGCAAAAAGCGCAACGCGACGAGGCCGACCAGCATGATCGCCGCCATCAGGAGCGCCGTGCCGACCGGACGCAGAATAAAAATGCGGGATGGATTCATGCTTTCGAATTGCGCTTACTGCTGCGATTGCTGACGCCGATGACCGCCGTGGCGCGCACCCGACGCCGCCGAAGCTGGCGCCGCAGCCGACGCGCCCGATGCACCCGACGCGCCCGACGCGCCCGATGCCGCTTTCGCCTTTTCAGCCGGAATCGTGATTTTCGCGCCTTCCTTCAGGCGGTCCGAGCCGTCGATGACCACGCGCTCGCCGACTTGCAGTCCGGATTTGATGCTGGTGCGCTCGCCGTCGACCGGGCCGGTTTTCACGTTGCGCACGGTGACGGTGTTGTCCGGCTTCACGACGTACACGAACGCGCCCGACGAACCGTTGAGCACCGCCGGCGTCGGCACGATGGTCGCGTTCTTGATGACATCGACGAGCAGCTTCGTGTTCACGAACTGATTCGGGAAAAGCATGCCTTCCTTGTTGTCGAAGGTAGCGCGCAGCTTGACGGTGCCGGTCGTCGTGTCGATCTGGTTGTCGACGGTCTCGAGATAGCCCGCTTCGAGCGACGTGGTATTGGCGCGGTCATACGCCGTGACCGACATCTTCGTGCCCGCGTGCAGCGGCTTGAGAATCGCGGCGAGATTGTCTTCGGACGTGGTGAAGATCACGCTGATCGGCTGCAACTGCGTGATGACGACGACGCCGTTCGTGTCGCCCGTCGTCACGTAGTTGCCCGGATCGACCTGACGCAAGCCGACGCGCCCCGACACCGGCGCCGTGATGCGCGCGTAGGTCAGATCGAGCTTGTAGGTATCGACGTTGGCCTGATCCGACTTCACCGCGCCTTCGTACTGCTTGACGAGCGACGCCTGCGTGTCGACCTGCTGTTTCGCGATGGAATCCTGCGAGAGCAGCGTCTGATAGCGCTGCAGGTCGAGGCGCGCGGTCTGCAGCAGCGCCTGGTCTTTCGCGAGCGTGCCCTCGGCGTTGCGCAGCGAGATTTCATACGGACGCGGATCGATCTGCGCGAGCACGTCGCCCTTCTTGACCATCTGGCCTTCCTTGAACGCGACATCGACGAGCGTGCCGTTCAACTGCGTCTTGACCGTGACGTTCGCGAGCGGCGTCACGGTGCCGAGCGAATTGATGACCACGGGCATTTCGCCTTGCGTGACGGTCGCGACATGCACCGGCTGCGGCTGATTCATCGGATTCGGCATGCCGCGCCTTCCGCCTTGACGGGCTTCCGGCGCGCCGCTCGTGCCGCCGCTCTCGCCGCGATTCCACGGATGCCACCACGCAACTGCGCCGGCGACGATCAGGATCGCGACGATGAGCGGCACGACCCGGCGCCGCCGCGGCGCGGGTTCGATGGCGGCAGGCGTCGGAGGCGTCGGGCGCGAGTGCCCTGGGGGATTCTTTTGGTCGTCCATCGGTTTGGAGGCTGGTCTTTCAAATCTGTTCGGAGCGCGGACGGGCGGCGGTCACGGTTCAAGCGCCAGACGATGCGCCGCGCGCATGAACCGAGACCGAAGCGGAGGCCGTGAATGACGCGGGGCCGTTGAAAGCGGCTGGAAAGGCTGCCTGTCGAGTTAGGCGAGCAATCCGGCGCGACCCCGGTGCGCGCGAAGCATGATGCTACGTCCCGCACCCGAGGGCGTCCACCGGCCTTTCTTTCTGTTGATTACGAGTGTTACACGCGCAACCGGCCGCGCTTTCGAAGGCGTTCGGCCGCGCGGCGGCCGTCGCGTAGTCTAACTGGCGGCGCGCAATAGGTTCGGGGCGTGCGTTCCGCCGATCTCGCGTGTGATCTGCTCGACGCAATCGAGCAGGGCGGGCGCGACCTCGTCGATCAATATGTCGCGCGGACACTGATGCGCGGCGCCGCCGCAATTGACCGAATAGCGTTCTTCGGACGGCCCGACGAAGCCCGCCGCGACCGCATTCAATCCGTGATGCCATTCGCCGATGGAGATCGCGAAGCCGAGGCGCAACGCATCGTCGAGGCCGCGTTGCAAGCCGCCCGCAATGGCCGGCCAGTCGTCGCCGGATGCGATCTGCAAGCTGCCGATCAGCGCACGCCGATCCGCGTCGGACAACACCGCGAGATACGCGCGTCCGACAGCGGTGCGGCTCAGGTCCATCCTGCCGCCGACTTCCAGCCGCGACACCAGAACGGCGGACCGCGGCCGAATGGCATCGATTACAACCATCTCCAAACGATCGCGCACGGCGAGGTGCACCGAGAGACCAGTGCGCTCGGCGAGACGGATAAGAAACGGGCGCGCTCGAGCGCGAATATCGAAATTACGTAAGAATCCGTTGCTCAGTTCGAGAACGGACGCCGTCAGCACGAAGCGCTCGCTGTCGGGCAAGCGGTGCAGCAATCCGGCGCCGACGAGCGTCGCGGTGATCCGGGATATCGTGGGCTTCGGAATTCCCGTCCAGTCGGTCAGTTCTCGATTGCTCACCGGCGCGTCCGCGGCGGCGATCCGGCGCAGCACATCGAGCCCGCGGGCGAGCGCGGTGACTTCCTCGCCGTCCTTCTCCCGGGCGCGTTCGCGGCCCACCGACGGTTCGTTTTGCATAGGCATTCGTTAAGTGAAACATCGTTTTGTTTGATGACCTGGCGCAATTCTACAAGGCCAGCACGAGAAACTTGCAAACGATGCAAACCTTCAGAATAAGCTGTACCCGCAATGAAACTTTTATGTGTTTCGGTGCATGTTGAACGAAACTTGGGCAGTTGCCCGGACCGCGAGATTTTGCTTGACTTGAGCAGCGATCCCGGAAAAAATGGAACCGAATTTCGAAACCCGGGGTGACGTGCGCTTCAGCGCTTACCGCCCGAGCTTCGGAGACAGGCTCTCAGGTTCTAGCACGGCCCTCGGAATGGCTAGAACTTTTAAGGCGCTACGGAAACGTAGCGCCTTTTTTTTCGTCCGTGCGTTCGTCGAAAGTCTTGGCGCGAATATACCGGAAAGCGCGGGGGAGCCGGGTCTCGTCGTTCGGACGTCGAAAGGAAATGATGGGGAGAGAAGCGGCAGTCATCTTCGCTGCCGAAAGCAAAACGCGGCGCAATGTGCGCCGCGCTGGAGATCAATACATGTTCGCAAACACGCGTGGCTGCCGAAGCAAGCGTTTGCCGCGCCCGATCCAGTAGACCGCTGCGCACACCAGCAATAGCGCGACCGAGTACACGACGAGCGGCGAAATTCGTTCGGGCGCGGGCGGGCTCGTCGCGATGAGCAGAGCCGCGAAGAATGCAGCGCCCGCCTGACAGAAAGCGCGGTGAGCGAGACTGCGACGCATGCGTGGAGTGGTGAAGCGGGAGACAGGGGCGCGAGTGAACGGCTCGAAGAGCATCAACCCTGCGACAAGGGCGACGGCGACATTCATGAAGAGCATGGTGCGAGACTTCGTGGGAGGCGGGACGGCGGCAAATATATGCCAACCGTATAGGGTGCCAAAACCAGAAGTCTCCGAAATGTAGAGGGAAAATTCTATTCGCCGCTCACCGCGGGTAAATCGTTTGCGCCAGCTATATGTAAGGCTGGCGCACCCCGTTGACCAGAGGCGAGGTTCCCCTGCGATGCAAGGTTTCAAAGTTCGATTCGAGTGCCGAGCAGCGTCAGGAATTGCCCGATCCACGCCGGATGCGCGGGCCATGCGGGCGCGGTGACGAAATTCGCATCGGTGATGGCCTCATCGACGGCGATATCGGCGTAAGTCGCGCCCGCGAGCCGCACTTCGGGCGCGCACGCCGGGTACGCGGAAATGCGCCGCCCTTCGATCACGCCCGCCGCCGCGAGCAATTGCGCGCCGTGGCAGACCGCGGCGATCGGCTTGTTCGCCTGCGCGAAGTGCCGCACGAGTTCGAGCACGCGATCGTTCAGGCGCAGATATTCCGGCGCGCGGCCGCCTGCGATCGCGAGCGCGTCGTAACGGGCCGGATCGATGTCGTCGAAGCTCGCATTCAGCGTGAAGCGATGTCCCGGCTTCTCCGTATAAGTCTGATCGCCTTCGAAATCGTGGATCGCCGTCTTCACGGTGTCGCCGCGCTTTTTACCGGGGCACACCGCATCCACCGTATGGCCGACGGCCTGCAACGCCTGAAACGGAACCATCGTTTCATAGTCCTCGGCGAAATCGCCGGTGAGAAACAGAATCTTCTTGGCAGCCATCGCTAACCTCGTCAGGGAATGGGTTGTCGGATGCTCGATGCCGCGCGCCGCTCCATCGCGCTCGCGCCGCGCGGATCAGTCTACTATTCGCGCCGCGCTTCGCATGTGACAGCGCGAAGCGACGCGCACCGACAGCGTATGATGTGCGCGAGTTTCGAGACGAAGGAAGGTATCACCATGCAGATGACTCCCATGACCCGCATCGCCGTGACGCTCGCCGCGCTGGGCGTGCTGGCCGCGTGCGAGAAGCACGACGCAACCGCGGGGCAGGCCGCGAGCGCTCTCAACAATCTGGCGAGCCAGACGAGCCAGAAGTTCGACCAGGCGGCGAGCTACGTCGGCCAGAAGGTCGATGCCGCGAAACAATCGGCGCAGCAGAACATCGACAGCGCCGGATCGATGCCCGATGTCTCCGCGAGCAGCGTCGCCGCGACGGCGCGATCGAACTTCGACAGCGCGGCGAGCGCGACGAACGCCGCGATCAACAATGCCGCGAGCGCGACGGGCGCGGGCTTGCAATCGGCGGGGCGCAAGCTGCAGGAATGGTCCGCGCAGTCGGGCGGCGCGTCGAATCCGCAAGCGAGCGCGCAAGGCTCGGTCGCCGGACCCACGTCCGAGTCCAGCGGCGCGCGCACCGAGATGGATAAATAGAGATGTTTCGTCTGAAAAATCAACGCAGAAGCGCTTAACATTCGGTTACGTCCGCTTTGGGCGGCCTCCCTGTTATAGCCGCTAAACTGGCGGACTTTCAGAAATCGAGACCGTTATGAAGTCACGCAAGCTCGCGCCGCGAAGCGCGGCGGCGTCTGGCGCGATCTCCTGGATGGCGGCGTGCGTGCTGTTGCGCGCCGCACTCGCGCGCCACGCTGCGCGCGCGTTTTCGCTTGCAATGTCGTCGATGCTCGCCGCGCTGGCCGCGTCGATCGTGTTCGCCTCGCCTGCCGTCCAGGCCGCACAGGCCCTCACGCTGCCCACGTTCCAGGAACTGATCACGCCGGCCGCGCCCGCATCCGCACCGGATGCCGCGTCGGCGCCCGCGATGTCCGACGCCGAGATGCTGCGCTCGCTCGACAACATCATCGCCACCCTCGATAGCGACAAGCAGCGCACGGCGCTCGTCGCGCAGCTCAAGCATCTGCGCGATGCGAAGCGCGCCGCCGATTCCACCGCTCCGGCATCCGGCGCGGCGGCGGCCTCCGCGACGGCGGACACCGCCGCGAGCGGCACGGCAGCGGGCGCACAGCCGACTTCGGGAACGACGGCATCGTCGGTCGTGGCGACCATCGCGCAGAACGCGGGCTTGCTGGGCGCGATCGCGTCGGCGCTCACGAACATCGAGGCCGACGTGAAGCGCGGCAAGACGCCTATCGCCTATTGGGTCGGACGCTTCAACGCCGCCGGCAACGAGCTTTTCACGATCGTCACGAGCCAGAGCCGCGAATCGTTCGGCCGCACGCTCTTCAACTATTTCGCGACGCTCGCGGGCTGGGGCGCATGCGCGATGGCGCTCGTCTATCTGCAGCGGCGCGTGCGGGCGCGATTCGGCATCGACAGCGGCCTGCATTCGAACCCGACGACGCGCGAACTGCTGCTCTTCACGCTGCGCCGCGTCGCGCCGTACCTGTTCGCGTTCCTCGCGGCGCTCACGTTCACGCACTACATGCCGCTGTCGCTCGGCCGCACGCTCGCGATGGTCACCGCTTACGCGATCGTCGCGGGCGCGGTGTTCTCCGCAATCTGTCTCATCATGTTCTCGCTGTTCGGCTCGGCGCACCGGCGCGTCGCGGTGAACCTGCTCATCGGCCGCGCGCGGCGGCTTCTCTTTCTGATCGGCACGCTCGGCGCGCTCGGCGACGCCGCCGCGAATTACGACGTCGCGCAGCAGCTCGGCACCAATCTCTCCGCGCTGATCTCGACGTGCGCGAACATGGGCGCCGCGGCGCTCACCGCGTATTTCGCGCTCGCGTTCCAGCGGCCCGTCGCGCATCTGATCCGCAGCCGCACGTACGAGCAGCGCAACACGCGCAAGGCCGCGACCGAGACGTTCGAAGTGGTCGCGTCGCTTTGGCAGTTGCCGCTGCTGCTGCTCGCGTCGGCGTCGGTCGTGGCGACGCTCATGGGCATCGGTACGTCGGAAAACGTGCTGCAGATGGCGATCGCCACCGCGGGCCTGCTCGTCGTCGCGTTCTTTCTCTCGGCGATCGTCGTGCGTATCACGCGGCCCAAGTCGAGAAAACCGCGCCGCCAGTCGGCGTATGTGCGCAGGCTCGTCAAGTTCGTCGGCACGATGATCGTGGTCGGCGTCTGGCTCGTGTTCCTCGAATTGTCGTCGCGTTTCTGGGGATTCTCGCTCGCGCACATGGCCGAGGAGAGCGTCGCCGCGCGCGGCATCACGCACGCGGTCGGGATGATCGTGCTGACGTTCTTCGTCGTCTGGCTGATCTGGATTCTGATCGACACGGGCATTCAGGAAGCGCTCAGGCCCGACGCGGCGCGGCGTGGCGGACGCGGCCCGAGCATGCGCGCCCGCACGATGCTGCCGCTCGTGCGCAACGTGGTGTTCGTGTTCCTGCTGACGGTCGCCGCGATCGTCACCGCCGCGAATCTCGGCCTGAATGTGACGCCGCTGCTCGCGGGCGCGGGCGTGATCGGCCTCGCGGTGGGTTTCGGCGCGCAATCGCTCGTGGCGGATCTGATCACCGGGCTTTTCATCATCATCGAGGACACGATTTCTGTCGGCGATTCGATCGAGGTTGAAGGCGGTCACGCGGGCATCGTCGAAAGCCTGACGATCCGCACCGTGCGCCTGCGCGACGGCCAGGGCGCGATCCACGCGATTCCGTTCTCGCAGATCAAGACGGTGAAGAATCTGTCGCGCGATTTCGCGTACGCGGTGTTCGAGGTGCGCGTGCCGTTTTCGGCGGACGTCGACCAGGTCACGCAGATGATTCGCGAAGTCGGCGCGGATCTGCTGGACGATTTCCGCTATCGGCTCGAAATGCTCGGGCCGGTCGAAGTGTGGGGACTCGACCGCTTCGATCCGAACTGGATGGTCGTGAAAGGGCAGATCAAGACGCGCCCGTTGCAGCAATGGAGCGTCGCGCGGGCGTTCAATCTGCGTATCAAGCGCAAGATGGACGAAGCCGGCATCGAGATTCCGGTTCCGCAGATGCACGTGCAAATGACGCGCGACGCGATGTCGGGCGCCGACGCCGAAGGACGCGAGCGCGCGCGGCGCATCTGGACGGGCGAGGCGCCGGCGCCGGTGGAAGAGGAAGAAGAACTCGCGGCCGGGCCGGCCTTTGTGCGCGAGACGAAGATCGCCGCAGCCGCGGCCCGCGACGTTTCGCACGAACCCCAGCCGGCGCCGCCGCCGACCGATCAATCCGTGCAGATTCCGCCGCAGATTCCGACCGCCTCCGAGCCGGGGAAGGGCTGAGCTTTTTCAGGCGGCGAGCAGATCGTTGACGTGTGTGGCGATCTGCTCGCCCGCGACGCCGTAGACATGCAGCGATACGGCGCGCGCGGCGGCATCGGCGGGATTGCCGAGCTGATGAATCGCGCCGCGTCCCGCATCCACATAGGACACCGCGCCCGGCGCGCGCGGATGACGCCGCGTCTCGATCGCGCGATGGGCGACTGCATCCCAGCGATAAAGCGTTTCTTCGAGCGCGCCATCGATCACCGCATAGCCGCACCATGTCCGATGACCATGCACCGGGCTCGCTTGCCCCGGCTCCCAGACGAGCGCGGCGATCGCGTAACGGTTGAGCGGGTCGGCGGCGAGCAGATGACGGCAATAGTTCCGCGGATCGCTCACGCGCTGATCGGGGCGCAGCAGACCCGGATCGGCGATCGCGCGTTGCAGCGCGAGGCGCACGCGCTCGCCGAACGACGCGCGCGAATCCGCTTCGGCGGCGGCGAATGCGGCGTCGATTTCGCGGCACAGTCGTTCGAGCGCGGGGTTTCGGAACGCGGCACAATCGGCGGCCGGGGAAGCCGCCAAAGCCGATGAAGAGGGCCGCGCCAGGCGGCTGACATGTTCGAGTCGCATAGTGGATGAGCCGTCGCGTCGTTGTTGTTCGATCCGCTCATTTATACCGGCTTGCCTCCAGAATTAGTTTCCATATAATTCCGCTCGACCATCAAGAAATAGAATAATTTCCTATAAGGGGTGCAGCATGGGAATGGACCTCATCGACCGCAAGCTGCTCGAATTGCTTCAGCAGGATGTGACGATGCCCATCGCGGAACTCGCGCAGCGCGTGAACCTTTCGCAGACGCCGTGCTGGAAACGCGTGCAGCGTCTGAAAGAGACGGGCGTGATCCGCGCGCAGGTTGCGTTGTGCGATCCGAAGAAGCTGGGCGTCGGGACGACGGTGTTCGTCGCGGTACGCACCAACCAGCACACGCAGACCTGGGCCGACGATTTCACGCGCGCCGTGCGCGATATTCCGGAAGTGGTCGAGGTGTACCGGATGAGCGGCGAGACCGATTATCTGTTGCGCGTCGTGGTGTCGGATATCGACGACTACGATCGCGTCTACAAGCAACTCATTCGCGCCGTGCCGCTGTATGACGTGAGCTCGAGTTTCGCGATGGAGCAGATCAAGTATTCGACGGCGTTGCCGGTGCGCCCCACGCTCGAACCCTGAACCGCCGACACATAAGAAAAGCCGCCCGGGCGGGCGGCTCAACACGTCCGGTCACTAGGTATCCCGGGATTGCCCCTTTAGCCCTTCCCGGGATCGGACGCGCATGGAATCGTGACTAGTATCGTCAATCGGACGGGCCGCGTTCAAGCGCGCGCGTGCAGCAGAGAATTTCGCGATGGCGGCGCGGGTTGCGAAACGACGATGGGCGCCCCGCAATCCAACTGAAACCCAACCCGAGTACCATAGCGGGTTCTTCCCGACACGCCGCCACGAATCCATTCATGAGCCACGACCCCCGCGATCCGCGCCGCCCGGACGGTACGCCGAAAAAGAATCCGACCCGCGCCGTCAGCGTGTTCATCGTCGTCGTGGTGCTGATCGTGATCGGCACGATCCTGTTCAACGCGATCCGCGAGAAGCGCGAGTTCGACGAGGAAAACGCGCAGCCATCCGCGGCGAGCGACGTGCGCCCCGCCGTGCCGGCGGTCGGCGCGTCGCAGTAGGCACGCGTCAAACCGGCAGGCGAATCTGCGCGGCGTCCTTCTCGATCAGCGATGACGCCGTCAGCATCTGCTTGCATTGATGCGCGAGCAGCTTGAGATCGTGAAGCGCATCGGCGGGCAGCGACTGCGCGCGCTCTGCATCGACGACCATCTTGTCCAGATCGCGCCGCAGTTGCTTGAGCGCGTCCGCGTGAGCGGGCGGCGCATCGGGCTTGGCGGCGGCGGGCAGTTCGCCCTCGGCCTCGGCGAGATTGTCGCGTACGATCCCGAAGGTGCGCTGCACCGGCTCGAACGGCTGACCGCCCACCTCGTTGAGCGATTGCAGCAGCGGCGCGGCGGCGGTGATCTGCGAGGCGAGCACATGGCTCTGCACGAGCAGATCGTTCAATTCGGCGGCATACCTTTGCTGCGCCTTGGGCTCCAGCATCATGCGCTGGAACGCCTGCGCGAGATTGGCGAACGCGATATGCACGTTCTTGCGCGCGAGCCGGTAGCGGAAGTCGCGGTCGAGCGCCGTGGCGGTCACCGTCGCCGCGGCGGATGCGCCCTTGCTCGCCGTGGCCGCCGTGCTCTCGCCGATGCTCACCGACGATAAACGCTGCGCCGTCGCGCTCGCGGCTTTCATCGCGGAATCGGCGGCGGGCGGCGGCGTGGCGGCCATCGGCTCGACCGGTTCGCTGACCGCTTCCGCCGTGATCGTCACCGTTTGCGCGGGCGTCGCCACGGCCGACGACGTCGCCGCCACCGCACCCGCATTCGCATCGGCGAACACGGCGCGATCGACCGGCGTTTCGGCCGCCGGCGCGTGAACCGCAGCCGCGCGCGCCTTGTCGGTCTGCGTCCCGCGCCACCACCAGCTCGCTTCGAGATAATTGCGCGTCGCGGCGAGCAGATCCTTCACGGGCTTGCCCATCAGCCGATATTCCCAGTACGGAAACAGATGACTCGCCGCGATCGCGATCGCGCAGCCGACGACGGTGTCGATCGCGCGCTCGCCGATGATCCGCATGTTGCCCGGCGCGAGCAGATGGAACATCAGCAGCACATACGACGACGTGAACACGACGCTCGCCGCATAGTTGAAAAGCAGGAGGCTGTAGCTCATCACCATCGACGCGAACATCACGACGAGCAGGATATGCGGCTCCTTGAAGAACAGGATCAGCGCGATGGTCACCGCGCAGCCGATCGCCGTGCCGATGATCCGCTGCGTGTTGCGCTGCTTGGTGAGCGAGTAGCCGGGCTTCAGAATGATGACGGTCGTCATCACGATCCAGTACGCGTTCGTGAGCGGCAAGAGACGCCCGAGCCAGAAGCCGATACCCACGGCGATCGTCACGCGCAGCGCATGCCGGAAACTCGGCGACGACATCGTGAGGTTCGAGAATATCTGCATGAACGGCACGCGCCGGCTCGATATGAAGCGCGACAGCGCGTGGTCGATCTGCACTTCTGTTTCGGTGACGCTGGGTTCGTCGCGCGTGCGGCGGCGCATCTTGTCGATGAGACGCGTCGCGCTCCACAGACGCCTGAACACGGCGGCCGCCGCCGCGTACGCTTCGGGATTCTTCTCCGGCAGCCCGTGCTTGCGCATCAGTTCCAGTTCGTATTCGATCGCGCGCAGTTCGGCCTTCATGCTGATCTGCCGGCCGGCCGCCTTGTTCTGCAGCACCGCGAGCCCGATTTCCTCGAGATCCGCGCTCGCCTTGCGCATCAGGTCGCGATAGAAGATCAGCACGTCGGAGCCGGCGAACGTCTTTCTCACGAGCGGATAGTCCGTATGCGCGCCGACGAAGAACTCGTGCAGATCGACCACGTTGATGAACAGATTGAAGAGCCGCGCGCGCCGCGCGTTGAGCTTGCCGCTCTTCACCTTCGGCAAGTTGCGCAGCACGATGTCGCGCGCCGCTTCCTGCCGCTCGACGGCCGCAATCTGCTTTTCGATGAGCACGCGATAACACTCGTCGAGATCGGCGTCGCTGTCGTAGAACTCGGCGCGCGCGAGCAGATACTCCGCGCAACTGAAGATGCTTTCGGCCAGCGCCTGCTGCTCGATGCGATAGACGAGCAGCCGTGAGACCAGCGTCGCCCAATACGTGTACCAGAGGCCGCCCAGCAAAATCCACGATGCGTTGATGAGCGCCTGCATCGGCGTGAAATGCTCTTCCAGCGTGACGACCATCATGAAGAGCGTCGCGAAGCTGATCTGCGGCCAGCGATTGCCGTACACGACGATCAGCGACAGCACGAAGGTCAGCGGCACGATGGTCAGCCAGAGCGTGATCGGATTCGCGGTCGCGATGCCCGTTGCGAGCGCCGCAAGAAAGCCGATCACCGTGCACGCGAGCATCTCGTTGTGCTTGTGCCTGAGCGGGCCGGGCATGTCGACGACGCACGCACCGAGCGCGCCGGTCGCGATCGTGAAACCAAGCTCGCGATTGTGAAAGACGGTGAGCATCAGGACGGCGGGCAGCGATACGCCGAGCGCGATGCGCAACCCGCCAAAGAAATACTGGCTGTAAATGAACTTCCTGATTTCGAACGAATAGCGCATCGACTTCCTGTTTTACGCTCGTTGACGTCATGGGGACGAAGCGAGAATCGAGTCTAACCCAACTCACCCGGGCTTCGACCCTCGGCCATTCGGCCAGGTTCTCGGCGGCACGTCCGCTTTGTTATGCTGGCGCATTAGCTGACAAAGCTTTTCAAATCGCGCGCCGGTGAAGCTTTCACAGACCGCATAGCAAGCCGCTTTCCATGCTCGAACTCTTCTATTCGAATCGTCACGAGACGCTCGCCGCAGCGCTCTTCGAAGACCTCGACGCGTTTGCGATGCGCGAGGGCGATCCCTTCGCGCGCGAGTCCGTCATCGTGCCGAGCGCGGCGTTGCGGCGCCGGCTCGAACTCGATATGGCGGAGCGCTTCGGCATCTGCGCGAACGTCGACTTCTGTTATCTCGCGCAATGGCTGTGGGCGCAGATCGGGCGCGTGCTGCCGGTGCCCGCGCATTCGCCGTTTTCGCCGGACCGGCTCGCGTGGCGTTGCTATCGGCTCTTCGAAGATCCATCGTTCGGCGATTCGGCGCGGCTATCGACGTATCTGAACGCCGCCGACGATTCCATGCGCTACGAACTCGCGCGGCGCATCGCGACAGTCTTCGATCACTATCTGACGTATCGGCCCGAGTGGCTCACGCATTGGCAGGCGGGCGGCTCGATTCTCACGGGAAGCAATGCCGAAATCGACGCGCGCGGCCCGCGTCTTTCTGGCGCGAACGACATCCAGCGCGAGGACGAGCGCTGGCAACGAGCGCTCTGGCGCGCACTGCTCGAAGACCTGTCCCGCGATGCGAACGGCGACGAGAAAGACCCGACGCCGCCCGCATACCGCTTCCTCGCCGGTTCCCCCGGCTTCGATCTCGATACGGTGATGCGCGCGCAATGGCCGAGCCGCATCAGCGTGTTCGCCTTGCCGACGATGCCGCCGCTGCACATCGCGCTCTTGCGCGAGCTGTCGCGCTGGATCGACGTGCGCGTCTACGCGCAGAATCCTTGCCGCGAGTTCTGGTTCGACATCGTGAGCGAGGCGCGCGTCGAGCAACTCGAATTGAAGGGCGAGGCGGACTATCAGGAAGTCGGTCATCCGCTGCTCGCGGAGTGGGGCCGGCAGACGCAGGCGCAACTGCACATGCTGCACGAATTGACCGAGAGCGCGGCGTCGAGCGAGCGGCAACTGTTCGAGAACAATCGCGCGCCTACGTGGCTCGCGCGTCTGCAAAACGGCATCCTCGCGCTCGATGAAGACAGCGCCGAGCCGCAGCTCGAGGACATCGTCGAGAACGGCATCGAAGTGCATGTTTGTCACAGCCTGTCGCGCCAGCTCGAAGTGCTGCACGACCGCTTGCTCGACTGGTTCGACGATATCGAAGGGCTGGAGCCTTCGGACGTGCTCGTCGCGTTTCCGGATCTCGCAGTCGCTGGGCCGCTCATCGACGGCATCTTCGGCACCGCGCCCGCGGGCGCGAGCAACGAGCGCCGGCGCATTCCGTATCGGATTACCGGCCTGCCGCCGTCGCAGGCGAATCCCGTCGCGCGCGCGCTCATCGACTGGCTCGCGCTCACCGAACGCAGCGTCGGCGCGCCCGAGCTCGTCGAATGGCTGCGCGTGGATGCGATCGCGGCGCGCTACGGCATCGACGCCGCCGCGCTCGAAACGGCGCAGGCGTGGCTCGCGGCGGCGGGCGCGCGGCGCGGCCTGCGTCCCGACGACGTGACGGCGGACGACGTGCCCGCCGCGCGTCACACATTCGCCGATGCGCTCACGCGGCTCTATCTCGGCTATGCGCTGCCGGGCGGCGGCGCGCCGGTCGCGGATTGGCTGCCGATCGAAGGGGCGAACGGGTCGGAGGCCGAATTGCTCGGCCGTCTCACGCGCTTCGTCGACGACATCGACGCGTTCGCCGAACGCATCGCGAGAGCGCGCACCGCGCGCGCCTGGGGCGATCTGCTGCTCGACGCGCTGGAGCGTTTTTTCGATGCGGGCGTCGCGTTCGCCGACGCCGTCGGCGACGTGCGCCGCGCGATCGATTCGCTGATCGCCGCAATGGACGAGGGCGCGGGCGTGACCGAAGTACCGGCCGCCGTGATCCGCACCGCGCTCACCGACACGCTCGACGATCCAGCGCGCGGCGGCGTGCCTTGGGGCGGCGTCACGTTCTCGTCGCTGACGAGCTTGCGCGGGCTGCCGTATCGCGTCGTGTGTCTGCTCGGCATGGACGACGGCATGCTGCCGAGCCTCGCGCGCGCCGACGAGTTCGATCTGATGGCCCGCTTCGGCAAGCTCGGCGACCGTCAGCGCCGCGACGACGAGCGCAATCTGTTTCTCGATCTCACGCTCGCGGCGCGCGACCGGCTGATGATCGCGTACACGGGCCGCAGCATCCGCGACAACGCCGTGCTGCCGCCCGCCGCGCTCATCGACGAACTGCTCGACTATCTCGCGCAGTCCGTCGCGGGCAAGCACGCGGCGCCGGACGAACTCGCGAACGCGCGCGCGCGCTTCGTGTTCGAGCATCCGCTGCAGCCGTATGCGCCCGAGTATTTTCGCGACGATGGCAGGCTCTTCACTTACGAACCCGAGCGCGCCGAACTCGCTCGCGCTTTGGAGTCGGGCAAGTCGCAGCCCGTCGCGCGATTCTTCAGCGCGCCGTTGCCGCCGGAAGACGACGCGCAGACCGTCGCGTTCGACGACTTCGTGCGCTTCTGGCGGCATCCGGCGCGCTCGCTGTTGCGCGACCGCCTGGGCATTGCGCTCGTCGATGCCGAGTCCGAACTCGACGACACCGAGCCGTTCGAGCTCGGCTTCGCGGGCCGCGATGCGCTCGCCGCGCGCGTGCTGCCGGCGCTGCTCGACGCCGCCGACGATGGCGAGCGCGCCGCGCGGGAACTCGCAAGACGCGTCGCGCGCGCGAGTCCCGAAATGCCGGGTGGCGCGACGGGCGGCGTGTGGCAGGCGCGCGAACTGCACGCGCTCGGGCAACTGGCGGAGCGCGTGCGGGCATCGACGTCGGCGGGCGTCGAACGTCTGCCGTTCTCGCTGGACGTGAGGCCACGCTGGCCCGACACCGCGGGCATCGCGCTATTCGGCGCGCACGACGATTCGCTCGTCGACGTCCGTCCGATGGCGCTCGTCGGCACGTTGAACGCGCTGACGCCGCAAGGCCAGGTGATCTATCGCTACGACGCGCCGCGCGCGCGCGATTATCTGTCCGCGTGGCTCGCGCATCTCGCGTACTGCGCGGCGCTGCCCGACGGACCGCGCCGCACGATCTGGCACGGGCGCGGCGCACAATCGGCGGATTTCGAACTGATGCCCGTCGCCGATCCGCTCGCGCATCTCGCCGCGCTCGCGTCGCTCTATCGCGCGGGACGCCGCATGCCGCTGCGCTTCTTTCCGAAGAGCGCGTGGCTCAAGGTGAAGGAGGGCGATTCGAAAGCGCAGGCCGCGTGGGAATCCGAGCGCACGCACGCCGAATCCGACGATCCGGTGTTTCGCATCGCCTTTCGCGGCGCGGACCTCGCACTCGACGACGCCTTCGCCGCGCTCGCGCGCATCGTGTTCGAACCGCTCGTGCAACATCTGCGGAGCGGCGCATGACCAACCTGACTTCATCTCTGGACAACATCGGCGTGCAGGAACTCGACGTCTTCTCTTGCGCGCTCGACGGCGTCAATCAGATCGAGGCTTCCGCCGGCACCGGCAAGACCTGGAACATCTGCGCGCTCTACGTGCGGCTGCTGCTCGAAAAGCGCCTGTCCGTCGAGCAGATTCTCGTCGTCACGTTCACGAAGGCGGCGACCGCCGAGCTGCACGAGCGCATCCGCTCGCGGCTCGCGGGCGTTGCGCATGCGATCGAAAACGGCGATGCGGCGGGCGATCCGTTCATCGAGCAACTGTTCGACACGACGCTCGCCGGCATCGACGCAGACGAAGCCGCGAAGCGCCTGCGCATCGCGGTGTCGACCTTCGATCAGGCGGCGATCCACACGATTCACGCGTTCTGCCAGCGCGCGCTGCAGGAAGCGCCGTTCGCCGCGGCGATGCCGTTCGCGTTCGAAATGGAAGCCGACGACAGCGCGTTGCGCTTCGAGCTCGCCGCCGACTTCTGGCGCGAGCGCGTCGAGCCGGTGGCGGCGCGCGTGCCGTCGTTCGCGTCGTGGCTCGTCGCGAAGGGCGCGGGTCCGGCATCGCTCGATGCGCAACTCGCGCGGCGTCTGAAGAAGCCGCTCGCGGCGCTGCGTTTCGGTGACTTCGGCGCCGCGCAAACCGCCGACATGCAGGCGCTCTTCGACCAAGCCTGCGCGTTGTGGCACGCCGAGCGCGACGGCATCGTGAAGCTGCTCTCCGACGCGAAGGATGCGCTGAAAGCGAACAGCTACAGCACGAAGATCGTCGGCGAGGCCATCGAGGCATGGAGCGCCTACTTCGCGGAAGGCGATTGCCACGCGCCGCCGCCCGAGCGGGCGCTCAAGCTCACGGCGACCGCGCTCGCCAAGGGCACCAAGGTCAAGAACACGCCGCCCGCGCACGCCTTCTTCGATCAGGCCGATGCGCTCGCCGCGTCCGCCGCCGCCGCCGAGGCATCGCAGCGCGCGATGTGGCTCGACATCGTGCGTGAATGGCTCGATCACGCGCCGTCGGAACTCGCCGCGCGCAAGCGCGCGCGCCGCGTCGTGTCGTTCGACGATCTGCTGTCGAACCTGCATCACGCGCTCGTGAAGCACGCGTGGCTCGCCGAGGCGTTGCGCGCGCGTTATCCAGCCGCGCTCATCGACGAATTCCAGGACACGGACCCGCTGCAGTTCGCGATCTTCGATCGCGTATTCGCGCCGCACGGGCCGCTCTTTCTCGTCGGCGACCCGAAGCAGGCGATCTACAGCTTCCGCGCCGCCGACCTGCACACGTATCTCGCCGCGCGCGACGGCGCGAGCGCGCGCTACACGCTCGCGGTCAACCAGCGCTCCACGCCGCCGATCATCGAGGCGTGCAACCGTTTGTTCGAGGCGAATCCGTCGGCGTTCATCCTAGATGGGCTCGACTATCAGCCGGTGCGCGCGGGCACGCGCCAGCGCGGACCGTTCGTCGACAACACGCCTGCCGCCGCGTATTCGGACATCGCGGATTTCTGCGTGTGGATGCTGCCGCACGGCGAATCGGTGCTTGTGAAAGCGAATGCGCAGCGCGATGCCGCAGAGGCCTGCGCCGCCGAGATCGCGCGGCTGTTGCGCGGTGCGCAGCGCGGCGAAGTGACCATCGGGAAAGCGCCGCTGTCGGCGGGCGATATCGCCGTGCTCGTGCGGACGCATCGGCAGGGCAGTCTCGTGAAGCGCGTGCTCGCGGCATGGGGCATCGGCAGCGTGGAGCTCGCGCAGGCGTCCGTGTTCGGCTCGCTCGATGCCGAGCAGATCGAGCGCGTGCTCGCCGCCATCGACACGCCGGGCGATCTGCGCCGCCTGCGCGCCGCGCTCGCCACCGACTGGTTCGGGCTCGACGCCGCCGCGCTCTGGCGGCTCGAACACGCGGACGCCGCCGATCCGCACGGCGAGTCGATCGATTCGACGAGCTGGGTCGAGCGCTTCTCGCGCTATCGCACGATCTGGCACGAGCGCGGCTTCGCGGTGATGTGGCGCACGCTCGCGCGCGAGCTGTCGATCGCGACGCGTCTCGTCGCACGGCCCGACGGCGAGCGCCGGCTCACGAACGTGAATCATCTGGCGGAGCTGCTGCAGGCGCGCTCGGCCGAACAGCCCGGCATCGCGCCGACGCTGCGCTGGCTCGCGGCGCAACGCGAGCAGCAGGGCGGCGGCGAGGAAGCGCAACTGCGTCTCGAATCGGACCGCAATCTCGTGCAGATCGTGACCGTGCACAAGTCGAAAGGGCTTGAGTATGCGGTCGTGTTCTGTCCGTTCCTGAACGACGGCGCGTCGCGCGAGGCGTCGAAATCCGGTTTGCCCGATGCGCGCGAGTATCACGACGACGCGGGCGTGGCGGTGCTGCATTACGGCATGGAAGGCGACGAAGACGATCTCGCGAGTGCGGCCATTGCGCGCGAGCAGGCGGCCGAGAGCGCGCGTCTCGTGTATGTCGCGCTGACGCGCGCGGTGTTCCGCTGCTATGTCGTCGCGGGTTCTTATCTGTCGAGCCGGTCGACGAAGGAGTCGCGCCGAAGCGTCCTCAACTGGCTCGTCGCGGGTGGCGGAAAAGACTTCGATGCGTTCTGCGATGCGCCGCCCGAGGAAGCGGAAATCGTCGCGGCGTGGCATGCGGTTGCGGCGCGGTCGCAGGGCGCGATCGGCGTCGCGCCGCTGCCGGTGATCGACACGCGCGAGCCGCTCGAAGCCGACGCGTCCCACGAACACGAGATCGCCGCGCGCACGAACCGGCGCATCCTGCGCGATCGCTGGCGCATGGCGAGCTTCAGTTCGCTGATCGCGGCGGGCGCGCGCGACGAGGCGAATCAGGCGCAGCCGGTGGAAGCGCGTCCGGATCACGACGAACTCGCCGCGCTCGATGACACCGCGCGCACGGACGCCGCTTCAAGTGACGAATCGCCGCTCGATCCCGACGACATTCTCGCGTTTCCGCGCGGCGCGGCGGCGGGCGAATGCCTGCATCGCATGTTCGAGCTGGCGGATTTCACCGATGAGTCGAGCTGGCCGGCCGCCGTCGAGCGCGCGCTGCACGAGCATCCGACGCCCGCGCCGGAAGCGCTCGCGCCGCGTCTGCGTCCGATGATGCTGCGTCTCATCGGCGACACCGTGAGGAGCGAAATCGCGCCCGGCATGCGGCTCGCGACCATCGCGACGACGCGCCGCATGAACGAACTGGAGTTCCTGTTCCCGGCGGATTCGCTCGATTTCAGCGCGTTGCGGCGTCTGCTCGCGGCGCACGGTTTTCCCGACGTCGCGCTGGAGGCGGGCGCGTTGCGCGGATTCATCAAGGGTTTCATCGACATGATCGTCGAGCACGAAGGCCGTTTCTGGATCATCGACTGGAAGTCGAATCATCTGGGCGATGCCGCTTCCAACTACGCCGCCGCGCCGCTCGCCACGGCAATGGCGGAGCACGCGTATCACCTTCAGGCGCTCATTTACGTGGTCGCGCTGCATCGATATTTGCGCGCGCGGCTCGCGGGCTATGCGTACGACACGCATGTCGGCGGCTATCTGTATCTGTTCGTGCGCGGCGTGCGCCCGGACTGGCGCGACGGTGAAGAAGCGTGCGGCGTGCATCGCGGACGGCCGTCGCTGGAACTGGTCGAGGCGCTCGATCGTTTGATGTCGGGAGGCGCGGCATGAGCACGCTCGATGCAATGCGGGCGACGCGCCCCGTGCCCGCGCCCGCCGATGAAAGCGCGGCGCTCGCCGAAGGTTTCGCGCGGCGCATGAGCGCGCTCGCGGCGCGCCTGAACGCAGACGAACGCATCGTGCTGTGGGCCGAACGCGCCGCGCTCGCGATGAGCCGCGCGACCGCGCAAGGCCACGTGTGCCTGCCGCTCGCCGCGCTCGCGCGCCGTCACGACGCGCGTTTCGACGAGGCGCGCGACGCGCTGCTTGCAAGCGGTGTCGCGTGCCTCGTGCGCGGCGGCGCGCGCGCGGACGCGGCCGACCTGCTGCCGCTCGTCATCGACGAGGACGGGCGGCTTTATCTCGCGCGCTACTTCGACTACGAGCGCAGGCTCGCGTGCTCGCTCGTCGAACGTTCGCGCGATACGCGCATGACCGCTTCGCGAGAGGACATCGCGCGACAGGCCGAACGCATCGCGCGCTATTTCGGCCCGCGCGCGGATGACGACATCGACTGGCAGCGGGTCGCGGCGTTCGTCGCGCTGGCGGGACGGCTGACGATCGTGAGCGGCGGGCCGGGCACCGGCAAGACGACGACCGTCGTCGGCGTGCTCGCGTGTCTGCTCGACGCCGATCCGGACTTGCGGATCGCGCTCGCCGCGCCGACCGGCAAGGCGGCGCAGCGCATGCAGGAGGCGCTCATCGAACGCGCGGACAAGCTGCCGCCCGAACTCGCCGAACGCCTGCCGCGCACGTCGTTCACGTTGCAGCGATTGCTCGGCGTGCAGTCGGACGGGCGCTTCCGGCATCATCGCGACAATCCGTTGCCGTATGACGTGATCGTCGTCGACGAAGCCTCGATGATCGACGTCGCGCTCGCCGCCCATCTGCTCGAAGCCGTCGCGCCGGCGAGCCGTCTCGTGATGCTCGGCGACAAGGATCAACTGTCGGCGGTGGAAGCGGGCGCGGTGTTCGCGGAACTGAGCGCGGAGCCGTCGTTCAGCCATGCGGGCGTGGCGCGCATCGCGGCGGCGCTTTCGGTCGATGCGAAGCGCCTCGAAGCCGCATTGCCGACCGCCGCGCCCATCGACGATTCCGAGGGCTACGGCGATCTCTTCGACGCGAAGGCCGAGCTCGCGCTCACCGATTGCGTCGTGTGGCTGCAGAAGAACTATCGCTTCGGGCTCGATTCGGACATCGGGCGTCTGTCGATCGCAATCCGCAATGGCGACGAACGGGCCGCGCTCGATGCGCTCGATCCATCGGGCGAGCGCGCGGCCGTGCTCTTCGACGATGGCGACGCGACGCTGTCCGAGCGCACCCTCGCGCGTCTCGCGAAAGGCTTCGCGCCGTACGCGGACGCGCTATCGGCCGTGCTCGACGGCGAGCAAGCGGATCACGCCCGACTCTTCGATGCGCTGAATCGCTTCCGCGTGCTGTGCGCGACGCGCAAGGGGCCGCGCGGCGTCGACGAAGTGAACGCGCGCATCGCGGCGAAAGTGCGCGAGCAAGCGGGCATTGCGCTTGCACTCGGTGCACAGTGGTTCGCCGGACGGCCGGTGATCGTCACGCGCAACGACTATGCGCTCGGGCTTTTCAACGGCGATATCGGCATCGCGCTGCCGGGCGCCGACGGCCTGTTGCGCGTCGCGTTCCGCCTGGCCGATGGCGCGCTGCGCTACGTGTCGCCCGCTGCGCTGCCGCCGCACGACACCGCGTTCGCGCTCACCGTGCACAAGTCGCAAGGCTCGGAGTTCGAGCACGCGGCGCTCGTGTTGCCCGGCGCGTTCGTGCGCGTGTTGTCGCGCGAGCTGGTGTACACGGCGATCACGCGGGCGAAGCGCAGAGTCGAAGTGATCGGCTCGGCGGCGATCTTCGCGCAAGCCGTCCGGGAGCCGACGCGCCGCGACTCCGGGCTGGCCGCGAGAATGCGGCGCCTATCCAGGGAATTCGACCGATGACCATCACCGACAGCCTCGCCGTCCCGCCCGACGAAATCGAGCTGACGGCCGTGCGCGCGCAAGGCGCGGGCGGTCAGAACGTCAACAAGGTGTCGAGCGCGATCCATCTGCGCTTCGACATCCGCGGGTCTTCGTTGCCGGAGCACATCAAGGCGCGTCTGCTCGCGCTTTCCGACAGCCGCGTCACGCGCGAGGGCGTGATCGTCATCAAGGCGCAGGAGCATCGCACGCAGGACATGAATCGCGCGGCGGCGCTCGCGCGTCTCGACGAACTCATCCGCAGCGTGTCAATCACGCGCCGCAAGCGAATCGCGACGAAGCCGACGCGCGCATCGCAGTTGCGGCGCGTCGAAGGCAAGGTGAAACGCGGCGCGATCAAGGCGGGGCGCGGGCCGGTGCGCGGCGAATGACTCAGCTTTGCCACTTCGGCGGCATGTCGACGCGCGGCCCGAAGAACCACGACTTGAGCACGTCGCGTCCGATCACGCGGCCCAGTTCGGCGAACGCACAGTAGTTGCCGATCATCAGCACGAGAAGGATCTGGACGGCCCAGAACTGCGGCCAGTTGATATGCGCGATGAGCGCCTGATTCGCGGCAGCAAGGCCGTGGGTCTCCTTCCAGAAGTCCAGCAGCCGCTCGAGATAGTGCAGGATGCCAGCGATGGCCGTGTAGATCAGCGTTTTCCAGGCGGCGTTCCAGACCAGCGGACGGTCCGGATAGCGGTTGATGAACGGCAGCATGTTGGCGATCAGCACGGACTTGCCGAGAATCAGCGAAGCGACGAGCACCGACATCGACGAGGTCAGCGAAATGCCGGTGCCCATTACCATCAACGCGCGCACGATGGCGACGGCATGCAGGAGGATGAAAAAGAAAACGGTCGGCGGGACCATTTTCATCATTTCATGTTTGAGCTTGGCGAACAGATCGTGCATGACGGCTCCCGGCAAAAGCGCGAAGGATGACGCGGCGCCGCACGGCGTGCAACGGCATGCAAACAATTTCACCCTTGCGGACGATGCCGCCCGCACACCGCCGCTTTTCCCGAAAGCAGTATAGTCAGCGCGCGAATTTTCGCCGTCCGACGAACGGCACGCGTTTCACGACGCCCGTCGCGAGCGCGGTGCCCGCGAGCACGATCGCGCAGCCCGCCATCATGACGAGCGAGACGTGCTCGCCGAGAAAGAGCGCGCCCCACAGAATGCCGAACAGCGGAATCACGAACGTGACGGTCATCGCGCGCGCCGGGCCCGCGACCGCGACCAGATGGAAGTAGATGAAATACGCGATCCCCGTGCAGCCGATGCCGAGCGCGAGCACCGCGCCCCATGCGTGCGCGGAAACCGGCGTGGCGGGCCAGGTAAAGAGCGCGATCGGTGCGAGCGTGAGCGTTGCGCCGATCATGCTGCCGGCCGCGTTGGTCATCGCGTCGACGTCCATCAGATACTTTTTCGCGAAGTTGCCCGCGACGCCGTAAAGCGCCGACGCCGCCAGCGCCGCCGCCGCCGCGAGCATGCCTTGCACCGGCAGCGCGGCGGCTTGCCCGGCGTGCTCCGGCGCGATCTGGTTCCACACCAGAACGAGCACGCCCGCGAAGCCGATCGCCATGCCGGTCGTGCGCGCGGTCGTCAGGCGATCCTTGAGCCACAGGAAAGCGACGAGCGCGCCGAACAGCGGCGTCGTCGCGTTGATGACGGACGTGGCCCCGGCCGAAAGCGTCAATTCGGCATACGCGAAGAGACAAAACGGCGCGGCCGAGTTGAGAATGCCGACGGCGAGCAACTGAAGCCAGCGTTTCTTCAGCGTCGCGGCGGTTTGGGCGAGCGGCCGCCGCGAAAGCAGCATCGCGATCAGGAACACGGCGCCGATGCCCACGCGCACGGCCATCAGCGGCGCGACGCCGAACTCGGCGACGCCCACGCGGATGAAGAGAAACGACGCGCCCCACAGGGCGGCGAGGACGATCAGTTGCAGCAGATTGGCGGGTGACATGGCGGGCGGACTTCGCAAGGCTCATCGAAAGTCCGCGCATGTTAGCACCGCGTTCGTCTCAGAAATGGTCCGCCGGACGAAAGCGCAAGAAGCGGGAGAAACAGGGGAAGCGCGAAAGCTCAATGCGGCGGGATCATCCACGTCAGCACGTTTTGCTGCAGCCACACGAGCACGCCGAGCAGGATCGTCAGCAAGATCGAATGCTTGAACGTGCGCGCGAACACGAGGCCTTCCTTGCCCTTGAGCTCGGTGGTCGCGACGCCGGTCGAGATGTTTTGCGGCGAGATCATCTTGCCCATCACGCCGCCCGACGAATTGGTCGCCGCCATCAGCACCGGATTGAGGTTGAGCTGGTTCGCCGCGACGACCTGCAGATTGCCGAAGAGCGCGTTGCCCGACGTGTCGCTGCCGGAGAGGAACACCGCGACCCACCCGAGGAACGCGGACACGAGCGGGAAGAACGGCCCGACCGACGCCACGCCCAGACCGAGCGTGTAGTTCATGCCCGAGTAGTTCATCAGATACGCGAGGCCGACGATCGTCGCGACCGTCAGAATGGCGATGCGCGTCTGCACCCACGTATCGCCGATCGCCGCGACGTATTCGCGCGCGGGCAGCTTCACCATCAACGCGGTGATGATCGACGCGACCAGGATCGCCGTGCCCGTCGCGAGTGGCTGGAAGTCCCAGATCGCGCCGTAAGGCTGCTTGTAGAGCGTGATGTAGACCGCCTTGTCGAGGCCCGGCCACGCGATTTTCACGTCGCCGATCATGAAGATCTTGAGCACCGTCCACACGATCACGACCACCGAGACCACGATCCACGGCACCCAGCCCTGGCCGCCCGGGATCGCCGAACGCGTCGCGCCGGCGCGCTCGACGTTCACCGCGAAGCGCTCGTCCGCGACCGGCTCCCACACGCGCAGGAACGCGATCGTCACGATCAGCGAGACGAGCGACGAAAGCACGTCGGTGAGCGCATAGCTGATGTAGTTCGACGTCACGAACTGCGTCAATGCGAACACGCCGCCCGAGACGAGCAGCACGGGCCAGATACGCATCATGTTGCGAAAGCCCGCGTAGATACCGATCACATAGAAGGGCAGAAAGAGCGCGAAGAACGGCAACTGGCGACCGACCATTTTGGCGAGCGCATCGGTGGGCAGGTGCGTGACTGCGCCGAGCACGGTGATCGGCACGCCGAGCGCGCCGAACGCGACCGGCGCCGTGTTGAAGATCAACGTGAAGGTCAGCGCTTCGAGCGTCGGGAAGCCGAGCAGGATCAAGAGCGAACTCGTGATTGCGATCGGCGTGCCGAAGCCCGAAATCCCTTCGAGCAGCGCGCCGAACGAGAAGCCGATCACGACGAGCACGATGCGCCGGTCGTTCGGCAGGTTATCGACCATCCACACGCGAAATGCTTCGAAGCGCCCCGAGCGTTGCGCGACGTTGTAGAGCAGGATCGCGGCGAAGACGATCCACATGACGGGCCACAGCGCGAACACGGCGCCGGCCGCGACCGAATCGAGCGCGAGCCCGACCGGAAAATGCCAGCCCGCGATGGCGATGACGAGCGCAAGGACCAGCCCCGCGAGCGACGCCTGCCACGCGGGACGGCGCGCCCAGCCGAGCAGCACGAGCACGAGGATGATCGGCAGCGCGGCGACGATGAAGGATGCGAACAGGGAATTGGCGATCGGGGTGAGTAGCTGGTGGAACATCGGGTCTCCTTCGTTCTGTCATGAACCGAAGCGGCGCCAACGCGAAGCCGCGATGCGCGTGGAGTTCGATGTCCGGTCGCCGGCTTAAGCAACCGCATAACGCGCACACTAAGAATAGGGCGCGAAGGGCATGCGTCAAGGCGTGAATGCCCGTCCATTCCGGCCACGGCGTGGCGCGCAGAGGTGAATGGACGTGAAGGGACGCGCCGCTTGCGGGCGCGTAATCGATGCGGACGGAGAAGCACGGACGAGCGCGATCAGCCCTCGGCGACGGCGCTCGGCGCGCTCTCGTCGCGACCGGCCGATGGCGTCTGGCGGAAGACCCACACGGTCAGAAGGCCGAGCGAGGCGAAAATCCACAGCAGGAAAAACACGAAGGCCATCATGTCCGATCCCCCGATACGGAAAAGTGCGCGGAACAACGGTTATCGCCGTTGCGACTCGATGCAGGGAAGCTATGTAGCCAAAACCGTGCCAATCATCTGGCGAATAGTGGCGAAGCCTTGTCGGATAAGGAAAGTGCGCCGGCGCACGATGAAGCGCGTCGTGCGCGCGAGCCCGTGTCGAAAGGAAAATGTTGCAGCAGTGTTACGCGGCAAGGCGACAAACGGCTTTTTGTCTCACCTGGCGTATCGCGGCGCGGCGATCAGTGTCCGCGGCCGCCGCCTCCGCCGCCATGCCAACTGCCGCCGCCGCCGTGCCAGCCGCCGCCCCCATGCCACCCGCCGCCGCCGTGCCATCCGCCACCGTGGTAGCCGCCGCGATAGCCATGTCCCCAGCAGCATCCGCTGCCGCCCCAGTAGCCGAAGCTGAACGAAACCGCCGGATAACCGTAGCCGTAGCCGTAGTACGCCGGATAGCCGTAGTACGGGTAAGCCGCATACGGCGGGTAATACGGATAGGGATACGTCCGGTAGTAGTCGGAGTACGACGAGCCGACGGCGTATTCGTACTGTGGCGGCAAGGTCGCGGATGACGTCGGCGTGGCCGCCGTGCCGGACGCGGGCAACGCGAATTCCCGCTGCGTGTAGGTCGCGCCGACGACAGGCGCGGGCGGATAAGCTGGATAAGCCGGATAACCGTAAGGGTAATAACATCCGCCGAGAAGAAGCCCGGCGGCGAGCGCTGCGGCGGCCGTCCCGGGTCCGGACATGCTGCGGGCGGAAATCATGGCACTGCTCCTTGCGTTACGGCTTGCGGGACGTGGGATCGAATGAAATTGGCCCCTTAAGAAGCAGCTTAGTCGAACGACAACCGGGAGGCGCGCCGCGTGATGTGAAAAAGCATTGCGGCGCGCCTTTATGTAACAGAAATGAAACAGCGGGTCGTTGAGGGCGGCGAAACGCGTCCGTTGCGTCGTAGACGATGTTCGCGCTACTTCCCGACCTGATTGCCGATAATCCCGCCGACCGCCGCGCCGCCGAGCGTCGAAAGCGCGCTGCCGCCGATCACCGCGCCGCCCGCCGCACCGACGCCGGCGCCGATAGCCGTATCCCGTTGACGCGTGGTCATGTCGCCGCAAGCGGTCAGTCCTCCCAGAAACCCAACGATCATTGCAGCGGCGCCGATCTGTTTGATGATTTTCATGTCGACTCTCCAATTCGAAGATGAGATGAATCGGCTGCGGCTCGGCCGCATTTGCGCCGGTTCACGCACTCAAATAGCAGAAAAGATGCCCGAATCGTCGGATGAACCGCTCATTCAGGCCCGACAAGGCTTTGCGCCCGGCGCACACATAAAAAACGGCCTGCCGCACGCGCTGTGCGACAGGCCGTTGTCAGCGAGTCAGAAGCTTCAGGTCGGCTGATAGATTTCCGAGCCCTTTTTCACGAACTCGATCGCCTTCGTCTCCATGCCCTTGGCGAGCGCCTCGCTTTCGCTGACACCTTGCTTCGCCGCGAAATCGCGCACGTCCTGCGTGATCTTCATCGAGCAGAAGTGCGGGCCGCACATCGAGCAGAAATGCGCGACCTTCGCGGAATCCTTCGGCAGCGTTTCGTCGTGGAATTCGCGCGCCTTGTCCGGATCGAGACCGAGATTGAACTGGTCTTCCCAGCGGAATTCGAAGCGCGCCTTCGACAGCGCATTGTCCCGCACCTGCGCGCCCGGATGACCCTTCGCGAGATCGGCCGCGTGCGCCGCGAGCTTGTACGTGATGATGCCTTCCTTCACGTCGTCCTTGTTCGGCAGCCCCAGGTGTTCCTTGGGCGTGACGTAGCAGAGCATCGCGGTGCCGAACCAGCCGATCATCGCAGCGCCGATGCCCGACGTGATGTGGTCGTAACCCGGCGCGATGTCGGTCGTCAGCGGCCCGAGCGTGTAGAAGGGCGCTTCGTCGCACCATTCCAGTTGCAGGTCCATGTTTTCCTTGATGAGCTGCATCGGAACGTGGCCGGGGCCTTCGATCATCACCTGCACGTCGTGCTTCCACGCGATCTGCGTCAGTTCGCCGAGCGTCTTCAGTTCGCCGAGCTGGGCTTCGTCATTGGCGTCGTAGATCGAGCCGGGGCGCAGGCCGTCGCCGAGGGAGAACGAGACATCGTATTGCTTCATGATTTCGCAGATGTCTTCGAAGTGCTCGTAAATGAAGCTTTCCTTGTGATGCGCGAGGCACCACTTCGCCATGATCGAGCCGCCGCGCGACACGATGCCCGTCATGCGGTTCGCGGTCAGCGGCACGTATTGCAGGCGCACGCCGGCGTGAATCGTGAAGTAATCGACGCCTTGCTCCGCCTGCTCGATGAGCGTGTCGCGGAAGATTTCCCACGTCAGGTCTTCGGCCTTGCCGTTCACCTTTTCGAGCGCCTGATAGATCGGCACCGTGCCGATCGGCACCGGCGAATTGCGGATGATCCACTCGCGCGTTTCGTGGATGTGCTTGCCGGTCGACAGATCCATGACCGTGTCGCCGCCCCAGCGAATTGCCCACGTCATCTTGTCGACTTCCTCGCCGATCGACGACGTGACCGCCGAATTGCCGATGTTCGCGTTGATCTTCACGAGGAAGTTGCGGCCGATAATCATCGGCTCGCTTTCCGGGTGATTGATGTTCGCGGGGATGATCGCGCGGCCGCGCGCCACTTCCTCGCGCACGAATTCAGGCGTGATTTCCTTCACCGCGTCCTTGCCGAACGCCGCCGCGCCGAAGGCTTGTCCGGCGTGCTGGCGGCCCATCATCTTCGCGAGCTTTTCGCCGTTGGGGCCGCTCGTGCGCAGGCTTTCGAGATACTCCGCGCGACGCTGGTTCTCGCGAATCGCGATGTACTCCATCTCCGGCGTGATGATGCCCTGGCGCGCGTAGTGCATCTGCGAGACGTTCTTGCCGGCGAGCGCGCGGCGCGGATGACGGTGCAAACCCGGAAAGCGCAGTTCGGCCGTTTTCGGATCGGCGGCGCGCTCGCGGCCGAACTCGCTCGACAGGCCGCTCAGTTCCTCGGTGTCGCCGCGCTTTTCGATCCACGCGCCGCGCAGCGCGGGCAGACCGCTGCGAATGTCGATCTGCGCGTCGGGATCGGTGTACGGGCCCGACGTGTCGTACACGTAGACGGGCGGATTCTTCTCGCCGCCGAAGCCGTCGGGCGTGTCGGATTGCGTGATCTCGCGCATCGGCACGCGGATGTCGGGCGTCGAACCTTCGACATAGACCTTGCGCGAGTTCGGCAGCGGCGCGATGGCGGCGGCATCGACGACGGCGTTTTCCGAGAGGAACTTCGGGTTGGCATTCATGTGCTTGATCTCCTAAGGGACGATTTTTTTCAGCACGAGCGATGTCGTAGCTCGTGGTGACTCAGGAGCTAAACAGGGAGGAACGAGATGGAAAGGTACGGGTTCGGTTGAAGTGGCGTGGACTGCGGCCTATGGAACCCGAACGCTTCCCTGCGCTGGCATTATCCAGATCAGGTTCAAAGGGTATTTCTCACCCACGCCACACGAAGCGCTTCGTCGATAAAACCGCACGAAACCGCGATGTGCAACGCAGGACCCCCGCGTTAGCAGCCGACACGTTACACCGCGGCGTGGCGTCTTGGCAACCATCCCGAAAATGAGCCGATGGATGCGAGCGCTTACTGCATAATGTCGGGCGCCGCGGATTTCCGGGTTTTCCCGAAGGTCGCGCGGTCCTTCCTCGCGCCATTCCCCTTTGCTTTACGCCATGTCGTTCTGTCTGGTTTTGCCCGTTTTTCTCCGGCGCGCAGCCGTCGCCGCGGAGTGATGCATGTCCGCACTGCCTCCGCCGCGCCTGCCGTTCAGCTTCCCTGACCGTTTTCCGTTTCGCGCGCCGCGCTCTTTCAAGGGGCAGGTCGCGCTTGCACTGACGGTCGTCTATCTCGTTTGGGGATCGACGTATCTCGGCATCCATCTCGCGCTCGAATCTTTTCCGCCGTTGATGCTCGGCGGGCTGCGCAATCTGTTCGCGGGCATAGGGCTATTCTTGATCGCGGTGCATCGCAAGTCGGTGTGGCCCAGCGCGCGGGAAGTGCGCAACGCGGCGATCGTCGGCACGTTGCTGGAAGGTCTGTCGAGCGGGATGATGGCTTACGGCATGCGGACCGTGGGGACCGGCACGGCCGCCGTGATGGTCGCGACGGTGCCGCTTTTCGCGACGATCTTCACCGCGCTCAGCGGACGCGGCGTCGCGAAAGGCGAGTGGTTCGCGGTGGCGCTGGGTCTGCTCGGGATCGTGCTGCTGAATCACGGCGATCCCTCGCCGAGTTCGACGGTCGGCACGCTGGCGATTCTGTGCGCCGCGATCTTCTGGGCGGGCGGCGCGCATCTGGCGACGCGCCTGCCGCAGCCTTCCGATCTGCTGATGTCGACGGCGCTGCAGATCGGTTTGGGCGGATTGATCGCGACGGCGATCGCGTTCGCATCGGGCGAGCGGTTGGCGAGCGTCGGCGTCGGCGCGGGGTTCTCGTTTTTGTATCTCGTTGTGATCGGTTCGATGGCCGCTTATGTCGCGTATAACTTTCTGATCCGCAATACGAGCACGATCGTCGCGACGAGTTGTCTTTATGTGAATCCGGTGGTGGCGGTTGGTTTGGGCGCGCTGCTGCTCGGGGAAATCGTCACGCAATGGACCGTGATTGCGACGGTTGTGATTCTGCTTTCCGTTGGGCTGTCGTTCTGGTTTGATCAGCGGCGGCGGGGGATGGCGTAACGGCGCACTTTCTTCGCACGATGTTTGGAAAAATGCACGACAAACCGGACTCGGCGAATTGAAATCTCGGCAATACCAGATACAAAAATTGCCGAAATCGAGCGCTCGTCCAGAGCGCATCGCACTGGTCAACATACCCATCTGGATGCGACAAAATATTCAGGCATGCTCAATTGCGGCCCTTATGTAATTACTACATAAGTGCTCTCACGCAGTCGGGTTTGTCTCTTCTATAAAAGCGCAGGCGGGATATCGCTGGTAAGCAGCTGTTGCGGAGGACGATTTTATGCGGGATCCGTCCTCCGCAGCGATCTAGATGTGTTCACAGCGGACCTGAACACGTGCGCTCGGATCATCGATTCGGCAAAGCGCGGGCGGCAGATGTAAAGCTTCAAGAGAGCGATGATCATCAGCAAGAAAATGATGAGCTATACTTATCGATTTAAGAATGGAGCATCGATCATGCGGCTTGAAGGGGTGTACATAAATCTTGAAAGAAGTAAGGAGCGTCGACATTCAATCGAGCGTCAGCTGCATGATTTGGGCTGCGAAGATTGGATCAAGCGTTTCGCCGCAGTCGATGGAAGCACGCGTGGGCCGTTCGTCGGCGTTGTTGAAAACAGTGTTTGGGCGTGTCGACAGTCGCACACGGAGGCTATTGCAGACTCTGATGATTCGTCGGCTCTTCTGATTTTGGAGGACGATGTAGAAATCAGTCGTTCTTTTTCGAAAATAGCGAATCCAGCCACGCTAAGTGAATTTATCGCTAGAAATCCGACCTGCGATATTCTTTTTTTAGACTGTTGCTCCTTCTATGCACAGGCGCCCTTCCTGTTATCTCTTAGTGAGATACAAATGAAGAATCGGATGCGCGGCGATGCTTCGGAAGAGGATAGACATGCGCTCTCAGGCGTGAGCATTATTGACGCACGTGGGATCTTTGCATATTGCTCTGCCTGTTACGTCGTGACTCCGAAGGGAAAGCAAACACTGCGGCAGCTTTTCTCTGAAGAGCCGGATCCCGGAATCGCGGTGGATATTCTGTACCGGGATTGGATTTCCAGTGGACGTGTGATGGCAAATCTGACTGTTCCGTTCCTGGCGACGCCTAGCTTTAGGAACGTTTCAACGATTCCCTATGAAAAGCTCGACTATCTCCCGGTAGGGGAGAGAGAAGGGCTCCTTGCTAACGCGATTCGGCGTCTGCTATTTGCGGGCGATCACCGGCTCGACATGACGGAAATGGCCGCGTTGATTTCCGATGCGGAAGGGTCGCCTGAATATGAACTTGGAATGAAACTGTATCAATCCTGTCGCGCAATGGCATAGCCGCAAGTGCTCCTTCTGGTTCCCTCGTCGACACGTTATCTCGTGAAGCTTGATCTGGAGAATGCCGGCGCGCGGTCAACGATGCTTGTCCACAGTTCGAGCCTCCCTGCGCCGAACCGGGGCACAGGGATTGCTAACGCCGGTTACCCGTCGCGGTGTAATTCGCGGTAAGCGTCGCCGCTGACGGTGAGCAAGGCCAAAACGGGAGAGTCCCGGCCTCAAACCTCGAAACGCACCACGCCTTACGAAACGCACCGCGGACTCAAACAACGATTAAAACCAAGAGAAAAGGTGAAACCATGAAGCTCATCCGCACCGCTGCCGCGCTTGCCGCCGTCGCCGCTTTGCTCTCCGCTTGCGGCGGAAGCTCCGATGACGTCGGCAAGGAAATCGGCGTCACTCAGCCGCAAGTCCATTTCATCCACGCGATCCCGAGCGGCCCGAACGTCGACTTCTACGACAACAGCAAGATCCTGCAGCCGAATCTCGCCTATAAGGCGGTGACGAACTTCGCGAACATCGACACGGGCCAGCACAACTTTTCCTACGCCGCCGTCAACACGACGACGCAACTCGCCACCGACACGACCATCTCGAACGCGGCGAAAGGGCACGAATACACGGTGATCGCGCTGCCGGACGCGGGCTTCGTGCCGTCGATCGCGGTGATCGACGATCCGTTCGACAAGGGCCTGCTATCGAGCAGCGCACGCGTGCGCGCGTTCAACGCATCGACGAACGCGCCGAACCTCGACATCTATCTCGTCGCGCCGGGCACGAACATCTCGACCGTCAGCCCGACGATGGCGGGCGTCGCCTACAAGAACGCCGTACCGGCGACGACGCAAGACTCGATCTACGTCTCCGGCGGCACGTATCAACTGATCGCGACGCTGCCGGGCTCGAAGACGCCGGTCTATAAATCGGCGTCGTTCGATCTCGTCAACAACGCGGACTGGCTCGTGACGACGCTGCCTTCGGGAAATGCAGCCACGCAACTCGTGCCCGCGAAGATTCGCGTGCTCGTCGCGCAGGGTGGCAACACGCAGCAGCCGGCGCTCGAACTGCCCGACACGCAATAAGGCATGAACCGCACAGCCCGGCCGGAAGAATCGGCCGGGCTTTTTCGTATCGCGCGCAGCTACTTCGCAAGGACGATGTGCGTGGCCCGCTCCGTCGGAACGTGCTCGACCGTCCGATATCCCAAAGCGCGCAAATCCAGACCGTCGAAGAGCGATTCCCCTTGCCCGAGCGCCACCGGCGCGAAAGCGAGGTGGATTTCATCCACATGGCCGGCCTGAATGTATTGCTTGACCGTGGCCGCTCCGCCGCCGATCTTGATGTCCTTCGCGCCCGCCGCTTCGCGTGCCTTTTGCAGCGCGACCTCGATGCCGTCCGAGACGAAGTGAAACGTCGTCCCGCCTTGCATCCGAATCGGCGGACGCGGGTAATGGGTCAGCACGAAAGTCGGCGCATGATAGGGCGGATCCTCACCCCACCATCCTTTCCATTGTTCATCCGGCCATTCGCCGCGAATCGGCCCGAACATGTTGCGCCCGACGATGAACGCGCCGAATCCGTCCATCGCGCGCCGGGCGAAGTCGTCATCGACACCGGTTTCGCCGTCGTCTTTTCCCTGCATCCGCCGAAACGTCTGCGTCGGGAAAAACCACTGAAAGAGCTCCGGGCCCCGCACCCCGAGCGGATGTTCCAGACTCTGACCGGTTCCCGCGGCGAAGCCATCGAGCGAAACGCCGAACCCGGCTACTTTTACTTTGGCCATTCGTGTCTCCCTTTGCGCTGTGAATCCCGATGTCTGAAGCCAGGCATCATCGCTCAGGAAGGCATCGAGATGAGCGAACTCTATCGCAGCGAAGGGGATCTGGGTCATCGGCGTCATTGTGCAGAGAATGACGCGTGACCCGTGGGACGCCGCGAGCGGCCTGGACGACACACGAACGGCTCCAAAGACAAAAAAAATCCCGCCACGCGAAGGTGGCGGGAAGAGAGAGAACTACGTCAACGCTATGGAACGCCTGAGCGGGAACGCCGCAGCGAAGCGGCGCGCCTCGTGAATTACTTGTGCTGCTCCGCGGAGTTCGAGATGGCCTGGCCGCCCTTCGAGATGTCCTGACCGGCTCCCGAAACGGTGTTGCAGCCTGCGAGAGCCGCGCTGCCGGCGATGAGGAGTAGAGCGATGAGTCGAGTCATGTGTATTCCCCTTGGAGTTGAAATGCGTGACAGGAAAAACGGTTCGCGCATCGTGTGTGGTCGACGGGCGCCTGGCTGACGTCCTGTCTTACCGGTGTGATCAATCATAAAAAAGCGCATCGTTCGCGGATGTAGGCACGCATGCGATTCTGGTGTCGGCGTCGTCCGCATTTCGTGTCGGCGCCGTCCTACGTGGATGCCGCCACGACCGGCGCATCGGCGCTGCGCTCGCGCGGCATCGACACGCTGATCGCCGTGCCGCGCGGCGTCGCGCGCTCGATCTCGAAGCGTCCGCCGCGCGCCGACACGCGCTGCCGCATGCCGACGAGCCCATGCGTCTGCGTGCGCTTCAAATCCTGCGGCCGAATGCCGATGCCGTCGTCGGTGATCGAGAGCGACACGTTCGCTTCATCGACCGTCAGCGCCACGCGGATACGGCTCGCGTGCGCGTACTTCGCCGCGTTCGTGAGCGTCTCCTGCGCGACGCGGAAAAGCGCGATTTCGATCGCCTCGCCGAGCTTCACGTCCTCGCCCGGCAGATCGAATTCGACGTTCCAGCCGTTGCGCTGCGCGGCTTCATCGGCGAGCGAGCGCAGCGCCGTGACGAGACCGAAGTTGGCGAGCACCGTCGGGCGCATGTCCTCGATGATGCGGCGCTTCAACGCGATGCCCTGATCCAGATTGCCGAGCGCGCGCGCGAGTTTTTCGGCCATCGCGGGCTCGCTGTCCTTCAGCTTGCCGCGCACCCACGCGACATCCATCTTGCTCGCGGTGAGGATCGAGCCGAGTTCGTCGTGCAGTTCGCGCGCGAGCTCCGTCTTCTCGTTTTCGCTGACGGACTGCAAGTGCCACGCGAGCGCCTCGAGCTGACGCGTGCGCGCGAACACGAGCTGGTCGAGCTCTTCCTGCTGCGTGATGAGCGCCTTCTGCACGCGCGCCTGCTTGTCGAGCTGAATGCCGAGATTACGAAACAGCAGGATGAATAGCACGATGTTGAGGGCGCACAACGCGCCCACGCACAGCGTCGAGATGCGCTGGTCGGCGCGGCTCGCGTCGAGCGCGTGTTGCGCGCGCTGCTCTTCGTTCAGGCGCAACAGCGACAGCGCCGCATCGAGCGTGGCGCTCGCGTCGGGTGGCGGCAGCGCACGCGTGGCATCGGCGTCGGGCGAATCGGCGATGCGCGCGGTGCCTTGCGCGATTTCATCGTCGGCGGCGGCGCGGATCTGCGCGAAGCTCGCGAGCGCGGTGTCGTCACCGATGCGCCGGTAATACGCATCGAGCCACGCCAGCGTGCGCCGCACGCGTCCGGCCGCGTCGCGGAAATGCGCCTGATACGCGTCGTCGGCCTGTAGCGCGAAGCCGCGTTCGTCGGCGGTGAGCGCGGCGATATCGGCGGCGAGCATTGAAAGCTGCGCGGTCGCGCCTTTCGCTTCGAGCGCGGTCTCGTATTCCGACGCGATCCGCATGCGCCCCGATTCCAGAATGATCAGCCCGCCGACCGTGATGACGATCGCCACCGTCATCGCGACCGCCCAGCTATAGCGGCGCATCCAGTCGTTGAAGCGCGTGGCGCGGCGCGCGATGCCTTCCGGCGCGGGCGGCGGCGTGTCGTCGGGCAAGATCGTCGTCGGTATCGCGGTGGGCGGTACGTGGCTCATGGCGTGGGTCGTCCGGCGTTTCACTTAGAGCAGCCGATTTGAAAGCAAGTGTCGGTGGATTCCCACAGCAAAAAAGGAGCCTGCCCGAATGCGCGGCGCGCATCGCGTGGCTACGATAGTTCCGTCATCCACTCCTACGGGGAACGATCATGCTGAAGTGGGCCTTGTTTTTCGCGATCGTAGCCGTGATCGCCGGCGTGCTGGGGTTCACCGGCGTCGCTGCCGGAGCGGCCGCCATCGCCAAGTTCCTGTTCGTGCTGTTCCTGATCCTGTGCGTCGTGTTTCTCGTGCTCGGCTTCGTCGTCACGAAAAAAGCGATCGATTAGCGGCGTTCCGGACGTATCGACAAAACGTAATCAACAACTCAGGAAGGAGGTCACATGCTTCATTACGCTGCAGTCTTCTTCGTCATCGCCCTCATCGCGGCTGTGTTCGGTTTCACGGGCATCGCGGCCGGCGCGGCGGAAATCGCGAAGATCCTTTTCTTCATTTTTCTCGTCGTGTTCGTGGTCACTTTGCTGCTCGGCGTGTTCCGAACGTGACGCCCGCTTAGCTAAAAGCCACGAGCCATCAAGCCGCGCGCGGGTTTCATCACCGTCGCGCGGTTTCTTCGACAGATCAGGCATGGTGTGTGCATCGGAGTATCGGATTGGATAGCAGGGCGCTATGAAAACCCTGGCGCCGAAGCCTGCTCCAGCGAACAACGTCAACTCACCTGTCAAAGAGGAGCGAACCACATGTCCAAATCGTCTGCTGTAAACGCCGAGCCGAGCCAATCCACCGACGCCTTCGTTCTCGATGTCGAGAAGATCCGCGCCGATGCCCGGCAGCACATGGACGAAGGCGCGGTGACGACCGGCTACGGCGCCGATCGCGAGACCGTGCTGAAGCTGCTCAACGATTCGCTCGCCACGGAAATCGTCTGCACGCTGCGCTACAAGCGCCACTATTTCATGGCGAAGGGCATCCACTCGGAAGCCGTCGCACAGGAGTTTCTCGAGCACGCGAACGAGGAACAGCAGCACGCCGACACGCTCGCCGAGCGCATCGTGCAACTCGGCGGCGCGCCGAATTTCGCGCCCGACGGCCTCTCGTCGCGCTCGCATTCGCAGTACAGCGAAGGTAAGGATCTGATCGACATGATCCGCGAGAATCTGATCGCGGAGCGCATCGCGATCGACACGTATCGCGAGATCATCCGCTATCTCGGCGACAAGGACGTCACGACGCGTCGCATCTTCGAGGACATTCTCGCCGTCGAGGAAGAGCACGCCGACGACATGGCCGATCTGCTGGAAGGCCGCAACGGATGAGGACGAGGGCGCCGGGCACGCGTCGCGCGCCCGGCGCCCGCATGACATGGCCGATCCACTGGTAGCAGACCGTCCGGCAGCACGGACCACGCGAATGATTCGAGTCTTGATAGCCGACGACCACGCCATCGTGCGCAGCGGGTTCAGGCAGTTCGTCGCCGACGAACCCGACATGGAAGTCGGCGCGGAAGCCGCCACCGGCGACGAGGCCATCGCGCTCGTGCGCGCGCAGGCGTTCGATGTCGTGCTGCTCGACATCGCGATGCCCGACAAGAACGGCGTCGATACCTTGCGCGTCATCAAGCAGATCCGTCCGGAGCAGGGCGTGCTGATGCTTTCGGGCTTCCCCGAAAGCCAGTACGCAATCAACCTGCTGAAGGCGGGCGCGAACGGCTATCTGAACAAGGATGCCGCGCCCGACGAAATCGTGCGCGCGATCCGCACGGTGGCACGCGGGCATCGTTATCTGTCGGAGTTCATCGCGGATGCGCTCGCCGACAAGCTCGACAAGCCCGCCGCCGAGCGCCCGCACGAACTGCTGTCGGAACGCGAGTTTCAGATTTTCTGCAAGCTCGCGGGCGGCCAGTTGCCGACGGAAATCGCGCAGGAACTGCATCTGTCGGTGAAGACGGTGAGCACGTATCGCGCGCGCGTGCTCGAAAAAATGCGGCTTTCCAATAACGCCGACCTCACGTATTACGCGATCAAGAACGGCCTGATCGAATAGCGGCGCATCGTTCGAACATCCGCGAGAGCACTGCCGGAGGACGCCCGCCGTGGGCAATCACATCGACACTGACGACCGAATGGAGCAGCCGGGCGCGCGGCGGCCGCCGCTCGCGGCGTTGCTGATCGAGGATTCGCCGCTTATCCGCCGCAGCCTGACCGAGGCGATCGACGCGCTCGGGCCGTGGCGCGTGACCGCGTTCGCCGATGCGCCCGACGAGGCCATCGCGCTGCTGTCGTCGCGGACTTTCGATGCGATCATCGTCGATCTGCAACTGAAGCGCGGCTCGGGCATCGACGTGCTCGCCTGGCTCAAGGAGGGCGGCGCGCCGCGCTCGGAAACCGCGTTCATCGCGGTGCTCACGAATCACGCGCTGCCGACGTATCGCGAGCGTTGCCTGCAATACGGCGTGCGTCACTTCTTCGACAAATCGCTCGAGTTCGATCGCGTGCTCGACGCGCTCGACGACTACGCGCGCGAGCGCACCTGAAGGCGCGGCTCAGAAAGGCTGCGGCCCGCCACCTTGTTCGACGCTCATGCAATGCGTGACGAGGCCGACGCCGGCGCGCCACAGATGCAGCCCGAATGCGGGCGGCTCCATCACGAAGGCTTCTGGACCATCGGATTTCAATTGCAGCGCGACCTGATGCGCCGTCGACGGGGCGCACCACACGATCGTGCCGCCGAAGCGCGCGCTGATCGCGCGGTGCACGTGGCCGCATACGATGCGCTCGACGTTCGGATGACGCCGCACGAGTGCGTCGAGCGCGCGGCTGTCGTCGGGCGCGAGGCGGATGTCGTCCATGAAGCCGATGCCGCATTCGATCGGCGGATGATGCATGCCGATCAGCACCGGCCGGTCGCGCGAGGCGTCGAGCTGCGCTCCGAGCCAGGCAAGGCGCGTGGCGCACAGGCGTCCCGCGCCGGAGCCGGGATCGAGGGTGTCGAGCGCGATCACGCGGACTTCGCCGACGTCGAACGCGTACTGCAGGAAACCGTCGTGACCCGCGAGCTCGGGGAGATCGCCGAAGACGGCGCGCAGATTCGCGCGGTCGTCGTGATTGCCGGCGATGACGCGCCACGGAATGGCGAGCCGGTCGAGGAGCGTGCGCAGATGCCGGTATTCGTCGATGCCGCCCGCATCGACGAGATCGCCGGTAACAAGCACGGCGTCGGGGCGCGGATCGAGCGCGTTGAGGACGTCGATCGCGCGGGCGAGATACGCGGCGGTATCGACGCGGCCGTAGGCGAGCGTGCCCGGCGGCGTGATGTGCAGATCGCTGATCTGGGCGAGCAGCATGCGCGAATCTCCTCGTCGCGGACGGTTTCGGGCTGGGTCGTCGGATTCAGTCGTCGGATTCGGCGACCGGCGGCTTGGGCGCGAGCTTCGCGGGGACGAGCCACTGGAAGCCGGTCATCGACGTTTCGCTGAACGTGCATTCGGCGGCTGCGGGCACCGATGAAGACTTCGTGGCCGGCGGCTTCGGCGGATTCTGGATCGTGCCGTGCACGACGACCCGCGAGCCATGATAACTCGCGCCGGAACCGGTGATTTTGAGCGGCGCGCTCGCGGCGTCGGGATAGTCGGCCCGCACCTTCTCCTTGCAGGTCTCGACGTTCTTGTAATAGGACGTGCAGCCGCCGAGACAGGCGAGCGAAGTCGTGAGCAGGACGGGCAGCAGGTGACGGATGCGATGGTTCATCGATGAATTCGGTCGGTGCCCGATGCGGCGAGACGCGCCGGGGCGTGATGAGTGTCGGGCGGAGCTTTATAACACGCGTGCCGCAGTGCATCACTCTAGTGCATCGCGGCGCGTGACCGCTTGTTTTGTGCAGCGATGCGGTAGCACAATCGGCACTGACGTTCGACGAGCGCGTTCCTCACCGATGGAGACGACCGCCATGCAGAAGGACATCGAAGTAGGCGATTACCTGCTCGCCATGCAGGCCGTGCCGAAGCCGCTCGCGGCCGATGGCGACGAGGATGCGGCGCCGTCCGAAGGTTACGCGATCCGCGTGCGCGTGACGCGCCTCGACCAGAAGCCGCTGCACGGTTCGAAACTCGCCGACGACTCCGGCGAAATGACCGGCGACCGCGGCCCGTTCGAGACCGTCGCCGAGGCGATCGCGCACGGCGAGGCGTGGGGACGGCACTACGTCGCGCGTGTGCTGGGGCATGCGGTGTAGGCAGCGAAGGCAGCGAAAGAGGGGATCGGTTTCCCCGCGTGCGGCGGGTTCAGCGAGATGGTGCGTGCGGCTAGACTCGGGTTCATCGACCGGACCATCGCGGAGCCCGCCATGACGCCCGTTGCGCTCTACATCACCCCGAACTACATCGCTTCCGTGAAGAGCGGCAAGGCGCGCGACTGCTTCGGCGGTACGGTGCGCTTCGTCGGCGTGGATGCGTTGCCGTTCGATATCGAGCATGTGTGCCTGCTCGAACGCGATACGGCGATCGAAGCGCTGCTCGATGCAGTGAGGGATGCGGAGCGGTTGTTGAACGCGGTGTGAGGGTGCGGCGCGCTGCCCTTCATACTGCTTGGTGCCGGGGACCGGACTCGAACCGGCAAGCCGTGAGGCGGCGGATTTTAAGTCCGCTATGTTTACCAATTTCATCACCCCGGCAGGGCGGACGCGATTCTACCATTGCATGCGACCGCGCCAAAGCCGCGCCGCTCGTCGTATACAAGCCGTTCGACAAGGTTTCGGCCGTCCCGCATAATCGCCGGCACCGATTCAGTCGCGAGGACACGATGATGGTGCCGGAACCGAACGTGGCGCACGGCGAGGACTTCGGCGTGCGCGCGAACGAAGAAGCGTGACGCCTCATGCGTATTGCCCTTATCTCCGATACCCATAACCTCGTGCGCCCCGAAGCGCTCGACGCCTTGCGCGGCTCCGCGCACATCATCCACGCGGGCGATATCTGCAGACGCGACGTGCTCGATGCGCTCGCGTCGCTCGCGCCGCTCACCGTCGTGCGCGGCAACAACGATATCGCCGATGACCTCGCGCGGCTGCCCGAACACGCGCGCATCGAACTGGGCGGCGCGACGATTCACGTCGTCCACGATATCGCCGATGTGCCGAAGCAGCTCGACGGCATCGATGTCGTCGTGACCGGTCATTCGCACAAGCCGCTCATCGAGCGGCGCGGCGACGTGCTCTTCGTGAATCCCGGCAGCGCGGGGCCGCGTCGCTTCAGATTGCCGGTCACGCTCGCGCTGCTCGATATCGACGACGGCAAAGCGGAAGCGCGCATCGTTTCGCTGATCGAATGAAAAAAGGGCCGGCGCTTCATGCACCGGCCCTTCCATTCGATCACGCCAGAACGCTTACGCGCGCACCGTGCCTTCCGGGAACGCATCGTCCATTTCGGCGGCTTCGCGATGGCCGCGCAGAATCGCATGCGCTTCCGACTTCGACGCGACCGCCGGCGGCGAGCCCTTCAGCGGCTTCTTCGCCGTCTCGGAGAGCGCGAGCACCGACACGATGCCGATGATCGACGCGCCCATCAGATAGTACGCGGGCATCATCAGGTTGCCGGTCGTGTCGACGAGCCATGCGGTGACGAGCGGCGTCGTGCCGCCGAAGAGCGACACCGACACGTTGAAGCCGATCGCGAGCGCACCGTAGCGGATCTTCGTCGGGAAGAGCGCCGGCAGCGACGACGGCATCACGCCCGTGAACGTCGACAGCAGCGCGCCGAGAATCATCATGCCGGCGAAGATCGACGGAACGGTGCCCATGCGGATCAGCGAGAGCGAAGGAATCGACAGCACCAGCAGACCGATACAGCCGGCGAGCATCACCGGCTTGCGGCCGATCGTGTCCGACAGACGGCCGGCGAGGAGCGTGAGCGGCATCATCAGCACCATCACGACGAGCACGATGAAGAGGCCGTGCGTCTCGTTGAACTTGAGCGTCGCCGACAGATAGCTCGGCAGATACGACAGCGCCATGTAGTCGGTCACGTTGAAGATCAGCACGAGGCCCACGCATTGCAAGAGCGGCTTCCATTGCTGGATCAGCGTCTCGCGGAACTGCTCCTTGGTCGTCTCGTGCGACACGGCTTCGGCCTTTTCGGCTTCACGCTGGAATGCAGGCGTTTCTTCGAGCTTCATCCGGATGTAGAGACCGATCAGCCCGAGCGGACCCGCGATCATGAACGGAATGCGCCAGCCCCACGACAGCAGGTCTTTTTCCGACATTACCGCCGTCAGCACCGCGACCACGCCCGCGCCGAGCACGTAGCCGACGAGCGTGCCGAATTCGAGAAAGCTCGACATGAAGCCGCGCTTCTTGTCCGGCGAAAATTCGGCGATGAAGGTCGCCGCGCCGCCGTACTCGCCGCCCGTGGAGAAGCCCTGCACGAGACGCGCGATGAGCAGCAGCACCGGCGCCATCACGCCGATCGATTCGTAGCTCGGAATGATGCCGATACAGAAGGTGCCGACGGCCATCATGATCATCGTCATCGCGAGCACGCGCTTGCGGCCGATGCGGTCGCCGAGCGGGCCGAACACCATGCCGCCGATCGGGCGCACGAGGAAAGCGGCGGCGAACGTGCCGAACGTCGCCAGCAACTGCGCGGTGGGGCTGCTCGACGGGAAGAACACACGGCCGAGCGTCACGGCGATGTAGCTGTACACGCCGAAATCGAACCACTCCATCGCGTTACCGATGGCCATGGCGCCGACGGCGCGCTTCAACAGGGATTGATCGACGATGGTGATGTCGTCGAGGGTGAGGTCGGACTTCTGACTGGATGAATCGCGTTTGCGCCAAAGGCCCTCGTTAAGAGAAGACATAGTTCGAAAAACTCCGTATTCGATCCCGACGCTCAAAGAACGTCGGGTGCGTCGCCGCGGAGGACGGACGCAAATTGCCGGGATAGTGCAGTTTCGAGACGGCGCCGCGAACGCTTGAAGACGAAAGCAAAGGCTTTCCGCGACCTCGGGCCGAGCGGCTCGAAGTCGATGAGCGAAAAGAAACACGGTGCCGGTGCCTCGCGCGGGTGTAGTCGCGAAATTGCACTCGGGTGAAACACACGAATTTGACGTGCGGACGGCGAACGCAGCGCTGAATGACTGAGTTGCCGCGGGTGGGCCGCGACGTCGGCGAAAAAACAACTTGAGACGAAAAAGGCCGGCGTTACTGCTTGGAAAACCGACGCGCCTCTTTGTATAAGAAACTGTCACTACCGCGCAACGCCCGAACTTGAAGTCGGAAACATTTGCACGTGAATGATGGTGAATTGCTGTTGATAACGAGCAAGATGATAACACGATGACAGACGATCTGCAAACCGGTCTGCCACCGCGCTCGAGCCCGGCGGCCGCAAAGCCTTGTCGGACGTAGGATTGCGCCGATTGTCATCTCGTGGTCCGATGTACTAAGCGGAACAATTTTCCGCCGCGCGGACAACAAAAAACCGGCCGCTCGGGCCGGTTTTTGCGATGCGATGAACGCGCGATTTCAGCTTTGCGGCGGCACGTAGCCGGACGCCGTATCGGCGCCTTCGCCGAAGAAATACTTCTCCGTCTGCTTGATCAGATACTGGCGTGCGCGCGGATCGGCCATGTTCAGCCGATTCTCGTTGATGAGCATGGTCTGCTGCTTGAGCCAGCCTTGCCAGGCTTCCTTCGAGATCGTTTCGTAGATGCGCTTGCCGAGCTCGCCCGGCAGCGGCGGGAAATCGAGTCCTTCGGCTTCCTTGCCGAGCTTCGCGCATTGAACCATTCGGGCCATTGTGAGTTTCTCCTCTGTATCGGGGGCAAAGCGCCGTTCGACGCTTCTTGGATCATGTTCAAAGCTGTTTCATCAGGACGAGCGACTTGCGCTGCCAGTTATAGAGCCGCCGGCGATCTTCGGGCAGATCGTCCACGGTCACTTTCACGAAACCGCGTTTCAGGAACCAGTGTTCGGTGCGCGTCGTCAGCACGAAAATGCGCGTCAAGCCGCGTGCGCGGGCGCGCTGTTCAATGCGCTTCAACAGGCGTTCGCCGTCGCCCGAACCTTGCGCTTCCGGCGCGACCGTCAGGCAGGCCATTTCGCCGATGCGCTCCTGTGTGTACGGATAGAGCGCCGCGCAGCCGAACAGCACGCCATCGTGCTCGATGACCGAGAAATGGTCGATGTCGCGCTCGATCTGGTGCCGTCCGCGCCGTACGAGCGTGCCGTCGGATTCGAGCGGCTCGATCAGTGTGAGAATGCCGCCGACGTCGTCGGGCGTCGCTTCGCGCAGGCTTTCGAGATTCTCGTACGAGATCATCGTGCCGACGCCGTCGTGCAGGAACAGTTCGAGCAGCACGCTGCCGTCGAGCGAATACGGAATGATGTGGCCGCGCGCAACGCCGCCGCGGCACGCGCGCACCGTATGCTTCAGATAGAACGCCGTGTCGCCCTGCAATTCGCCGCTTTCCTGCAAGCGATAGGCGTCGTCGAGCGACATTTCGCGGATCAGCTCGTTTTCCGAGTCGCCGAGACCCGGAATTTCGGTCACGAAAATGATCTTGTCGGCGCGCAGCGCAATGGCCGCGGCGGACGCGACATCTTCCATCGACAGGTTGAAGGCTTCGCCCGTCGGCGAAAAACCGAGCGACGACAGCAGCACGAGCTTGTTCGACGCGAGCGACTGGCGGATGGAATCGCCGTCGATCTTGCGCACGACGCCGGTGTGCTGGAAATCGACGCCATCGAGAATGCCGACCGGCCGCGCCGTCACGAAGTTGCCCGACACCACGCTGATGTGCGCGTGCGCCATCGGCGTGTTCGGCAAGCCCTGGCTGATCGCGGCCTCGATGTCGAGACGCACTTCGCCGGCGGCTTCTTTCGCGGATTCGAGCGCGCGGGCATCCGTTATGCGCAAGCCGTGAGAGAACGACGACTCGACGCCGTGCAGGCTCAGTTGCTCGTCGAGCTGCGGACGCGAGCCGTGCACGAGCACGACGTGGATGCCCATTGCGTGCAACAGGCCGACGTCCTGCACGAGCGCGTTGAGGCGACCTTCCTGCACGAGTTCCCCGCCGAACGCGACAACGAAAGTCTTGTTTCGAAACGCGTGAATGTAGGGCGCGACGGATCGCATCCAGTCGACGAACTGGGCGTGGGGATTCGGCGCTTCGGGCTCGACTGCCGGCTGCGTCGCGGTCATCGTGAGGTCGGTTTGGGAATTCATCCCGGGATTATAATGCGACGCTATGCCGAATGTTTCTCGTCCCTCACGCCCCGATCAGGCGGGCAAGTCTCAGTCCGCCGACAAATCCCTCGATACTCAGGAGCAGTTGCGACAACTGCGTGAAAGTCTGCTGCGCGAGACGCGGGAGGGCGCGGGCACGTCCGATTCCGGCGAAGCGGCGGGTTTGAGCAAGAAGGAACGCGCCGCGCAGCGGTTCGCGGGCGGCAAAGCGGCGGCGGAGGCTCCTTCGCAACCGAAGAAGGCGGCGCAATCGAAAGAGCGGCCCGCGAAAGCGGAGGTCACGGCGCAACGTCTGACGAAGCCGCGCGACACGGCGCAAGCTGCCACGCAAGCGCCCCCGAAACGCGAAGACGCGAGGCGTGAACAAGGTGCGCGGCCGCAGCGTCCGGCGCGCGTTCAGCAGCCGAAGCCCGTCGAAGCGCGCCAGCCGCAGCCGCAACCTGCGCCGCGTGTCGAACCTTCGGCCGAAACGCGCCCGCCGCGCAAACAACGCCCGGTTGAAGCACGTCCGCCGCGCGAACAACGCCCGGTTGATGCACGTCCGTCGCACGTCGAACGCCCGGCCGAAACGCGCCCGCCTCGCGAGCAACGTCCGCCGCGCGCGCCGCGCGTCGTCACGCCCAATCCCATTCCGCCGATCACGTTTCCCGAAGCGCTGCCCGTTTCCGGACGACGCGAGGAAATCGCGCGCGCGATCGCTGCGAATCAAGTCGTGATCGTCAGCGGCGAAACCGGCTCGGGCAAGACGACGCAATTGCCGAAGATCTGCCTCGCGCTCGGACGCGGTCTCGGCGCGGGCGGCAGCGGGCTGATCGGGCATACGCAGCCGCGCCGCATCGCCGCTTCGGCGACCGGCCGGCGCATCGCGGAGGAACTCGGCACGCCGTTCGGCGAAGTCGTCGGCTACAAAGTGCGCTTCACGGACAATCTGGCGCCCGGCGCGTCCGTCAAGCTGATGACCGACGGCATTCTGCTCGCGGAAACGCAGACCGATCCGCTGCTGACCGCCTACGACACGATCATCATCGACGAAGCGCACGAACGCAGCCTCAACATCGACTTTCTGCTCGGCTATCTGAAGGAAATCCTGCCGAAACGCCCGGATCTGAAGCTGATCGTCACGTCCGCGACCATCGACGCAGAACGCTTCGCGCGCCATTTCGGCAGCGAGGACAAGCCCGCGCCGGTGATCGAGGTGAGCGGACGGCTGTATCCGGTGGAAGTACGCTATCGGCCGATCGAAGAGGAAAGCGAGGCGATCAGGAACGCGCAGGGCACGGCGCCCAAACGCAACGATCGCAAAGCCGATCGCGATCTGATGGAAGGCATCGTCGATGCCGTCGATGAACTGTGCCGCGTCGGTCCCGGCGACGTGCTCGTGTTCCTGCCCGGCGAGCGCGAAATCCGCGATGCCGCAGAAGCGTTGCGCAAGCATCATCCGCCGCATACGGAGATCCTGCCGCTCTTCGCGCGTCTTTCCGCGCAGGAGCAGGAGCGCGTGTTCAAGCCGTCGAACGCGCGGCGCATCGTGCTCGCGACGAACGTCGCGGAGACGTCGCTGACGGTGCCGGGCATCCGCTACGTGGTCGATACCGGCATGGCGCGCGTGAAGCGTTATTCGTATCGCAACAAGGTCGAGCAACTGCAGATCGAGCCGGTGTCGCAGGCGGCGGCGAATCAGCGCGCGGGCCGATGCGGGCGCGTCGCGGACGGCGTGTGCATCCGTCTGTACGACGAAGCCGATTTCGCCGCGCGGCCGCGCTTCACCGATCCCGAAATCCTGCGCTCGTCGCTCGCGGCCGTGATTCTGCGGATGAAGTCGCTGCATCTGACGGCGATCGAAACGTTTCCGTTCATCGAACCGCCGCCGGGCCGCGCGATCGCGGACGGCTATCAACTGCTGAACGAACTCGGCGCCGTCGATGACGACAACGCGCTGACGAGTCTCGGCCGCGAACTCGCGCGCCTGCCGCTGGATCCGCGCGTCGGCCGCATGATTCTCGCCGCGCGCGATCATCATGCGCTCGCGGAAGTGCTGATCATCGCGTCGGCGCTGTCGGTGCAGGACCCGCGCGACCGGCCGATCGAGGCGCAGGAGCAGGCGGATCAGGCGCATCGGCAGTTCGTCGACGAGCGCTCCGAATTTCTGCAGTGGACGCGCATCTGGAAGTGGTTCGAGGAAGCGGTCGCGCACAAGAAATCGAACAAGCAGCTCGCGGATGCGTGTCGCGCGAATTTCCTGTCGCATCTGCGTTTGCGCGAGTGGCGCGACGTGCATTCGCAACTGCTGACGGTCGTGCGCGAGCACGGCTGGCGTCTGAACGAATCGGATGCGACCTTCGAGCAGGTGCATCTGTCGCTCTTGACGGGCCTGCTCGGCAACGTCGGTCTCAAGGCCGACGACGAGCCGCATTATCTCGGCGCGCGCGGCATCAAGTTCTTTCTTTGGCCGGGCTCGGCGCTCTTGAAGAAAGCGGGGCGCTGGGTGATGGCGGGCGAACTCGTCGAGACGAGCCGCCTCTACGCGCGCACGATCGCGAAGATCGAGCCGGAATGGCTCGAAACGGTCGGCGCGCATCTGCTGAAGAAATCGCTATCGGACGCGCATTGGGAGAAGAAGGCCGCGCAGGTCGTCGCCTACGAACGCGCGACGCTGTACGGGCTGACGGTGTATGCGCGTCGGCGCGTGAGCTTCGGCAAGCAGGACGCGAAATACGCGCGCGAACTGTTCATTCGCGGGGCGCTCGTCGAAGGCGAATTCGATACGCGTCTGCCGTTCTTCGCGCACAACCGCAAGCTCGTCGCGGACATCGAGCAACTGGAACACAAGTCGCGCCGTCAGGACGTGCTCGTCGACGATGAACTCATCTACGGCTTCTACGATTCGCTGATCCCCGAAAACATCTGGACGGGCGCGGCGTTCGAGCGCTGGTATCGCGACGAGCAGAAGAAAGAGGGCAACGACAAGCTGCTGTTCCTGTCGCGCGACGACCTCATGCGTCACGAAGCTGCCGGCGTCACGACGGATCTGTTTCCGAAGCGCATGACGATGTCGGGCATCGAAATGGCGCTGACGTATCACTTCGAGCCGGGTTCGCCGCGCGACGGCGTCACGCTGCAAGTGCCGCTTTACGGGCTGAATCAGGTCGATGCGCGCCGCGTCGAATGGCTCGTGCCCGGCATGATCAAGGAGAAGGTGCAACTGCTGCTGAAGTCGCTGCCGCAGAAGCTGCGCCGTCACGTCGTGCCGTTGCCGGAATACGCCGCGGCTTTCGCCGGGCGTCATGCCGGGCCGAAGTTCGGCGCGGGCGCACTCGTCGATTCGCTCATCGCCGATATTCGCGAGCAGACGCAAATCGCCGTGAAAAGCGCCGATTTCAAGCTGGAAACGCTGCCCGCGCACCTGTTCATGAACCTCAAGGTGATCGACGAACACGGCCGCCAGCTCGCGATGGGCCGCAATCTCGCGCAGTTGCGCGCGGAACTCGGCGGGCAGGCGCAGCAGCAGTTCCAGAAACTGACGTCGGCGGCGGCGTTCGATGCGCTTTCCGGGGACTCCGATACGCCGCCCGCACAGCAACCGGCAAGCGAAGGAACCGCGCTCTACGAGAACCTCACGACGTGGAACTTCGGCAAGCTGCCCGAGCTGCTGGAAATCCGCCGGCGCGGGCAGACGCTCTTCGGCTATCCGGCGCTCGTCGATCGCGGCACGCATTGCGACGTCGAAGTGTTCGATTCGCCCGAGGAAGCGGTGCGTATTCATCGCGCGGGATTGCGCCGGCTTTTCGCGCTGCAGTTGCGCGAGCCGATTCGCTATCTCGAGAAAAATCTGCCGGGCCTGCGGGAGATGTCGATGCAATACATGGCGCTCGGCACGGCGGACGAACTGCGCGATCAGATCGTGGAAACGGCGCTCGATCGCGCGTGCCTTCAAGACCCGCTGCCCGACGACGACGCCAGCTTCCACGCGCGCCGCGACGCCGCGAAAGGGCGTCTGACGCTGCTCGCGAACGAAATCGCGCGGCTCGTCGGCACGATCCTCAACGAATATGCGGCGCTCGCCAAAAAGCTGGCGTCGGTGAAATCGTTCGCGTCGGCCTATGCGGACATGCAGGCGCAATTGAGCGCGCTCATCGGCAAGCGTTTCGTCATCGATACGCCGTATGCGCAGCTTGCGCATTTTCCGCGCTATCTGAAGGCGATCGCGCAGCGCGTCGACAAGCTCAAGGCCGATCCGGCCCGCGACGCGCGTCTCGCCGCCGATCTGCAGCCGCTCGCGCAGAATTATCAGCGCGCGTTATCGCAGCGCGGCGGCGTCGCGGATGCGCGGCTTGCCGAATATCGCTGGCTGCTGGAGGAATTGCGCGTATCGCTGTTCGCGCAGGAACTGCGCACGCCGATGCCGGTCTCGGTAAAACGCCTCCACAAGGTGTGGGAATCGATGCAGCGTTAGGTTTCCGCTGGAAAGACGCAAAGAATCAACGTATTGCGCAAAAAGACCTCGCTCGTCAACCCGCCGCGCGAGGCAAACGTTCTACAATGATGCCTGCCCTCCGAAGCCTACTTTTCATGCGCAATATTTTCCGTTCCGGCCGTGTGCGTGCCTTCGCCGCACGCGCAGCCATCGCAACCGGCGCCGCCTTGGTCGCCTCCGCAGCACTGGCCAACAATGTCATCGTGCTCAACTCGGCGGAAGCCACGCTGAGTCTCATCGACGAAAACACGCATCAGGTCGTCGGCACCGTGCCGACGGGCAAAGAGCCGCATCACCTGATGCCCACGCCCGACAGCTCATCGCTGATCGTTGCGAATTCGGTGTCGAACAACCTGATGTTCGTCGATCCGAAAACCGGCGCGTTCCAGCGCTGGGTGCAGGACATCGAAGATCCGTATCAGCTCGGCTTTTCGCCGGACAAGAAATGGTTCGTCTCGACGGGTCTGCGCCTCGACCGCCTCGATATCTATCATTTCGACGGCAAGAATTTGAGCGTCGCGAAGCGCCTGCCGCTCGCCACGATGCCGAGCCACATCGCGTTCACGAACGACAGCTCGACCGCGTTCATCTCGCTGCAGGTGTCCGGCGAAATCGCGGCGATCGACCTGCCGACGCAGACCGTCAAATGGAAGATGAAGGTCGGCAAGGTGCCCGCGGGCGTCTGGCTCACGCCGGGCGACAAATATCTGCTCGTCGGCATGACCGGCGCGGATTACGTGGCCGTGGTCGACTGGCGCAACCAGAAGGTCGTCAAGACCATCACGACCGGCAAGGGCGCGCACAACTTCCGCTCGATGGTCGACGGCAAGCACGTGCTCGTTTCGAATCGCGTGGCGAACACGATCAGCATCATCGACGAGGACACGCTCACGAACGTCGGCGACATCACCGGTCTCTTGCCCGGCCCCGACGACATGGAACTTTCCGCCGACAAGAAGTATCTGTGGGTTACGTTCCGCTTCGCGAAGCACGTCGGCGTGATCGACCTGGCGAATCGTAAGCTGATCGAAACCATCAAGGTCGGCCGCTCGCCGCACGGCATCTACTTCTACAATCGCGCGCCGGTGACGGCGCCGAACGGGGCGTAAGCAAACAGGGCGCGCATTCGCGCCCTGTACTACGATTGAGGGATGGCCGGTCCCGGACGGCCGCACGCACCACGGAGCACCATGTTTCATTCCATTCTTTCGTCGCTGGACGGTCTCGTTTCCTGGCTTCAGACGCAGCTCTACGTCGATGTCGTGCAGCCGGTCCTGTTCAAGATCGGCATGATGGACTACGACGAAGACACCTACGACGCGCTGTACTGGGTGATCGTCGGCGTGCTCGAAGTGCTCGCGATGTACGCGATCCTGCGGCCGCTCGAAGCTTTCCGCCCGGCGGAGGAGTGGAAAGACCGCAAAGGCGTGCGCGTGGACGTGCTCTACACGTGGATCGTCAAGCTCGGCATCCTCAATCTGTTTTTCTTCTTCACGTTCCAGCCGCTCTTCGATTCGATGCAGAGCTGGCTGCGCCTCCATAACGTGCCGAATCTCGAGATCGACAACCTGTGGCCCGGCGTGACGACGCAGCCGCTCGTCACGTTCGTCATCTATCTGCTCATTCTCGATCTGGCGGGATACTGGTATCACCGGCTGGAGCATCGTTTCGGCATCTGGTGGGAATTGCACGCGGTGCATCACAGCCAGCAGAAGATGTCGCTCTGGACCGACGACCGCAACCATCTGCTCGACGACGTTCTTCAGGCGAGCTTTTTCGCGTGCGTCGCGCTCGTGATCGGCGTGGAGCCGTCGCAGTTCGTCGTGCTCGTCGCCATCACCAACTTCATGCAGAGCGTGCAGCACGCGAACATCCGCATGCACTTCGGCTGGCTCGGGGAGCGCATTGTCGTAAGTCCGGCGTTTCATCGCCGCCATCACGCGATCGGCTTCGGTCACGAAGGCACGACTTACGGTTGCAACTTCGGCGTGCTGTTCTCGTTCTGGGACATCATCTTCCGCTCGGCGTCGTTCGACCGCACCGTCGAGCCGACGGGCATTCGCGACCAGCTCGGTGCGCCGGGCGTTGCGCCCGTCCATTACGGCGACGGCTTCGTCGAACAGCACTGGCTCGCGTTCAAGCGCATCGCCGCGCGCCTTTCCGCTCGCCGTGCGGGTGCATCCGCTTCCGACAACTCGGCGGCCGTCTGAACGTCTCCGGTTCGACCAGCGCCCGTGCGCGGCGCTGGTTTATCCTGTCGGTTCCTTCTTCTTTTAAGAATCACGCATGAGTGACTTGCTGCGTTCGTTCGTGCGCGCGCTTGCGAACGTCTTTCATCCGCGCATGCTCTGGCTGACGCTGATGCCCTTCGGCGTCGCCACCGTGGTCTGGGGCGCGGTGCTCTGGTTCTTCTGGCAGACGCTTACCGGCGCCGCCAACGACTGGCTCAGCGCGTGGGCGCTGACCTCGTGGATGTACCGTCTCTTCGATGCCGTCGGCTTTTCGTCGCTGCACGCGGTGATCGCGCCGTTTCTCGTCGTCATCATGACGGTGCCGCTGATCGTCGTGACGGTGCTGCTGCTCATCGCCACGTTGTCGATGCCGGGCGTCGTCAAGCTCCTCACACGTCGCCCGAAAGGTCATTACTCATCGCTCGAAGAGCGGCGCGGCGGCTCGTGGTACGGCAGTCTCGGGCACTCGGTCGTGACCACGGTCGTCTGTCTCGTGCTGCTCGTCGTCACGCTGCCGCTGTGGCTCATTCCGCCGTTCTTCGCCTTGGTTCCGCCGCTGTTGTGGGGCTGGCTCACGTATCGCGTGATGACTTACGACGCGCTCGCGCTTCACGCGAGCGCCGACGAGCGCCGCGCGATCGTGCGCGATGCACGCTGGCCCTTGCTTGCGATCGGCATCGTGAGCGGCCTGCTCAGTTCTGTCCCGACGATGCTCTGGGCATGGTCCGTCTGGCTCTTGCCGCTCTTTCCGGTCGTCGCCGCCGTGACGATCTGGGCGTATGCGTTCATCCTCGTGTTTTCGGCGCTCTGGTTCGCGCATTACTGCCTGCACGCGCTGGAGCGCTTGCGCGCGAGCGAGCCGCAATTCCCGGCGATCACGGTCGAATCCCGCGACGTTTCACTGTAAGCACGAAAAAAGCAAAGGGGCATTCATGGGCATTGGCGTCATCATCATCGGCGACGAAATCTTGTCCGGCCGCCGCACCGACAAGCATCTGCCGAAAATCATCGAACTGCTGGGCGCGCGCGGCCTGTCGCTCGACTGGGCCGAATACGTCGGCGACGATCCCGCGCGCATCACCGCGACGCTCGCGCGCACGTTCGCATCGGGCGATATCGTGTTTTCGACGGGCGGCATCGGCGCGACGCCCGACGACCACACGCGCCAGTGCGCCGCCAAGGCGCTCGGCGTGCCGCTGGAGCTGCATCCCGAAGCGGCGGAACTGATCCGCGCGCGCATCCGCGATACGGCGGCGCAGGCGGGCAAGCCGGTCGAGCTGGAGTCGCCGGAGAACTTGCATCGGCTGAACATGGGCACGTTTCCGCGCGGCGCAGAGATCATCCCGAACAGCTACAACAAGATTCCGGGCTTTTCGGTCGGCGATCATCATTTCGTGCCGGGCTTTCCGGTCATGGCCTGGCCGATGATCGAATGGGTGCTCGACACGAAGTACGCGCATCTGCATCACGCGACGCCGCATGTCGAGCGGTCGCTCCTCGTCTTCGGCCTGCCCGAGTCGCGCATCACGCCGCTGATGGTTTCGATCGAGCGCGACTTCGAGGGCGTGCGTGCGTTCAGCCTGCCGAGCGTCGGCGATGCTACGCGCGGGGCGCTTTACGAGCGCGCGCATATCGATCTGGGCGTGAAGGGCGATCCAGAGCAGGCGAACGCGGCGTTCGACGTGCTGCGCGAGGGCGTGATCGCGCTCGGCGGTGAAGTCGTGGAAGTGCCGCCGGAGGAAGCGAAGTGACGCTGCTGGAAGTGATCGCCACGACCGTCGCCGACGCGCGGGCAGCCGAGCGCGGCGGTGCGGACCGTCTCGAACTCATCACCGCGATGGGCGAGGGCGGACTGACGCCGAGCATCGGCCTGATCGAATCGGTGATCGAGGCGGTCGGGATTCCGGTGAACGTGATCGTGCGGCCGCACAGCCGCTCGTTCGTCTACGATGCCGACGACTACGCGGTCATGCTGCGCGATGTTCGCGCGATCGCGAAGACGCGCGCGAACGCGATCGTCGTGGGGATGCTGCGCGCCGATGGCTCCGTCGACACCGACGGCCTCGCGCGCGTGATCGAAGCAGCGGATGGCCTGCAGCTCACGTTTCACCGCGCATTCGACGAAACACGCGATCTGCTCGCTGCGTTCGATACGCTGCTGCAGTTCGGTGCCGTCACGAATGTGCTGACGTCGGGCGGCAAGCCTTCCGTGCTGGACGCTCAGGAAACGATTTCGAAGCTCGTCGAAAACGCGGTGGGAACGCGCTGCGCGATTCTGGCGGGCGCCGGATTGACCGTCGATGCGGTCGCGCCGTTCGTCGCATCGACGCGCGTGAAAGCGGTGCACTTTGGCTCGGGCGTGCGCGTCGATGGGAAGTCTCTGGCGCCCGTCGATGAAGCGAGGGTCAGGCGCGTGCGCACCTTGCTCGACGCGCGTGCTTGAGCAAAACCTTCAAGCCCCGATCCAGGGCAGCTTGCGGAAACACCATCCCGATACCGTTTTCCGATGCCCTTGTCCGTCCTTATCGCCTTCGAAGCCTTCGAGCAGGTCGTACGCCTGGGCGTAGCCTTCCTTCTGCGCCGCGACCGCAGCGAGCTTCGAGCGCGCGGCGCTGCGACACAAAAACACGACAGGCGTATCCGGGGTGGCGACCTGTCGCAATTGTTCGATAAACTCGGCGTTTGGCACGGAACCGGGGTAGCGAATCCATTCGATGTGCGCGTACTGAGCGCCATCGATGGCCGGGCGGCCGACCCAATCGAGTTCGGCGCGGGTGCGAACGTCGACGAGGCGTACGCGCGGGTCGAGTTGCAGTAATTCAAATGCTTCGGCGGGTGAGAACGCGCCCGCGTAGGTCAGATTGTTTTCGGCGGCGCGTTTGCCGGCCTGGGCATACAGCTGTTCGAGCGTGCTCATGACGTATGGGTCTCCGTAGGCGCAAAGAATCATTCTAGCGTGGCGCGCAGTTTCGACGCCGCGCGCGAAATTGGTGCAAGAAGACTCGGATGCACTATAAAAGTGCTGAAGAAATATCAGACAAACCGTGCTGCACTGATTTGGTGCTCGACGCGGAGACGGCGACACGAACGCCGCCATCGAAAGCGAAGTGGTTTCACCCAAAACGCGCGCTGCTTCAAGCGCTTAGCGCGAAGATGGTGCGCTTGGCACGGAAGCTGCTTTTCCATCCTCGATTGAATCGATGTACAGGATTGGTCGGGGCGGCGAAGCGATTCGCCGACTTTTGTTAATCAGGAGATAGGTAATGAGTAAATCCGTGGCCGACGTCATGCAACTCGTCAAGGACGAGGACGTCAAGTTCGTCGACTTCCGCTTCACCGACACGCGCGGCAAAGAACAACACGTTTCCGTGCCGGTCTCGGCATTCGACGAAGACAAATTTGAAAGCGGCCACGCTTTCGACGGTTCGTCCATCGCAGGCTGGAAGGGCATCGAAGCGTCGGACATGCTGCTCGTGCCGGACGCGAACACCGCCTTCATCGACCCGTTCTTCGAAGAATCGACGCTGGTTCTGTCCTGCGACGTGGTCGAGCCGGCCGACGGCAAGGGCTACGAGCGCGACCCGCGTTCCCTCGCGAAGCGCGCGGAAGCCTATCTCAAGAGCTCGGGCCTCGGCGACACCGCCTACTTCGGTCCGGAGCCGGAATTCTTCATTTTCGACTCGGTGCAGTGGAACACGGACCAGTCGGGCACGTTCGTGAAGATCGGCTCGGAAGAAGCACCGTGGTCGTCGGCGAAGGAATTCGAAGGCGGCAACACCGGCCACCGTCCGGGCACGAAGGGCGGCTACTTCCCGGTCGCTCCCGTCGACACGTTCCAGGACATCCGCTCGGAAATGTGTCTGCTGCTCGAGCAGATCGGCATTCCGGTCGAAGTGCATCACCACGAAGTGGCGGGCCAGGGCCAAAACGAAATCGGCACCAAGTTCTCGACGCTGGTTCAGCGCGCGGACTGGCTGCAGCAGATGAAGTACATCATCCATAACGTGGCGCACACGTACGGCAAGACGGCGACGTTCATGCCGAAGCCGGTCGTCGGCGACAACGGTTCGGGCATGCACGTTCACCAGTCGATCTGGAAGGACGGTCAGAACCTGTTCGCGGGCAACGGCTACGCGGGTCTGTCGGAATTCGCGCTGTTCTACATCGGCGGCATCATCAAGCATGCGCGCGCGCTGAACGCGATCACGAACCCGGGCACGAACTCGTACAAGCGCCTCGTGCCGCACTTCGAGGCGCCGGTGAAGCTGGCTTACTCGGCTCGCAACCGTTCGGCATCGATCCGTATTCCGCACGTCTCGAATCCGAAGGGCCGCCGTATCGAAACGCGCTTCCCGGATCCGCTCGCGAACCCGTACCTGTGCTTCTCCGCGCTGATGATGGCGGGTCTCGACGGCGTGCAGAACAAGATTCACCCGGGCGAAGCCGCGGACAAGAATCTGTACGACCTGCCGCCGGAAGAAGACAAGAAGATCCCGACCGTTTGCGCGGGCCTCGACCAGGCGCTCGACGCACTCGACGCGGACCGCGAGTTCCTGACGCGCGGCGGCGTGTTCACGGATTCGATGCTCGACGCATACATCGAACTGAAGACGAACGAGCTGCAGCGTTATCGTCAGGCGGTGCATCCGATCGAGTTCGAGATGTACTACTCGCTGTAAAGCAGCATGATCGAAGCGCGTTTTGTCGTGAGCAGTCCGATGAGGCGCGCGACGTGTGCTGAACAGTGATCCAAAGGGACGGCGCGCCGTCCCTTTTTTAATCGCTGCTCAGTGTCATGAAACGATAAGAAGATCGGTGTCACGAACGACCTCATCGACTGCACGATGGTGCTCAAGAATCTGATCAAGGCGCGCAAAGGCCACGCCGATGCGCTCTCCGACAATACGCAGCTCGCGGCAAGCGGACTGCTGCCCGGCTTCGAGGCGCTGCCCACGAACGTGCTCGTTCTGGACGTGCGCAATCTGCGGATCGCGTATGCGAATCCATCGGCCGAAGCGATGCTGGAAATGTCGCGCAAGCAGTTGACGCAGACGAACTGGCCCGACCTCTTCGCGAACGCGGACGAGCTCGCGACCACGATCGCGTCGATCGCCGAGAACCGCTTCAATGCGACGCGGCTCGACGCGGTGCTCGAGAGGCAGAATCGCGAGCCGGTGCATGTGCATGCGATCGTCGGCTATCTGGAAGCCGCGCCGGAATACGTGCTGCTCGAACTCTTCGAGAACGAGCGACATCTGCGCACGGACCGCGAAGAGCGTATCCACGATCTCACCGCGGTCAACAAGCAGCTCATCCGCAATCTCGCGCATGAGATCAAGAATCCGCTCGGCGGCATTCGCGGTGCGGCGCAGTTGCTCGAATTCGAACTCGGCGCGCGCGAACGCGACGAACTGCGCGAATACACGCAGGTCATCATCAAGGAATCGGATCGGCTGCAGACGCTCGTCGATCGCTTGCTGGAGCCGCACCGGCATCCGCATATCGTCGGCGACGTGAACATCCACGAAGTCTGCGAGCGGGTGCGCGCCGTGATCCTCGCGGAGTTTCCGCGCGGCCTCACGATCGAGCGCGACTACGACGTGAGCGTGCCCGATCTGCGCGGCGACAAGGAACAGTTGATTCAGGCGCTGCTGAACATCGTGCGCAACGCGGCCGAAGCGCTGAAGGAACGCATCTCACAAGGCGATGCGAAGATCGAGCTGCGCACGCGCATCGCGCGCAAGGTGACCATCGGCAAGAAGCTGCACAAACTGGCACTGGACTTGCATATCACTGACAACGGTCCCGGCATCCCCAGCGAAATCCGCGACCGGATCTTCTTTCCGCTCGTATCGGGCAGGGAAGACGGCAGCGGTCTCGGCCTCACGCTCGCGCAGTCGTTCGTGCATCAGCACGATGGGCTGATCGAAGTGGAAAGCCGGCCGGGCTGTACCGAGTTCGCCATCCTGTTGCCGTTCGAGAATTGACCAGCGACTTCACGCCAAGGAACGTAGTGCCGCATGCTTTGACGCCTGACCGTTTCGACGGGCTCACACCGAACCACACGAAGACTTCTCGCCGAACGATATGAAGCCGATCTGGATAGTAGACGACGACCAATCCATCCGCTGGGTGCTGGAAAAGGCGCTCGCACGAGAAAACTTCACGACGCGCAGCTTCTCCGGCGTGCGCGACGCGCTTGCCGCGCTCGAAGGAGAAAGCCCGCAAGTGCTCGTCTCGGACATCCGCATGCCGGGCGGGTCCGGGCTGGAACTGCTGCAGACCGTGCGCGACCGCTTGCCGGGCTTGCCTGTCATCATCATGACGGCGTTCTCGGATCTCGACAGCGCAGTGGCCGCGTTTCAGGGCGGCGCCTTCGAATATCTCGCCAAGCCATTCGATGTCGACAAGGCCGTCGAGCTGATCCGCCGCGCCGTGGATGAAAGCATGCGCGGCGAAGCGTCGGTCGACGAGCGCGTAACCGAGACGCCCGAGATGCTCGGTCAGGCGCCCGCGATGCAGGACATGTTCCGCGCGATCGGCCGTCTGTCGCATTCGGCGGCGACCGTGCTCATCACGGGCGAATCAGGCACCGGAAAGGAGCTTGTCGCGCGCGCCTTGCACCGACATAGCCCACGCGCAAACGGACCGTTCATCGCGCTGAACACGGCGGCGATTCCGAAGGATCTGCTGGAGTCCGAACTGTTCGGGCACGAGCGCGGCGCGTTCACCGGCGCGCAGGCGATGCGTCAGGGCCGCTTCGAACAAGCCGAGAACGGCACGCTCTTTCTCGATGAAATCGGCGACATGCCGTTCGACCTCCAGACGCGCCTGCTGCGCGTGCTGTCGGACGGGCAGTTCTATCGCGTGGGCGGGCACAATCCGCTGAAGGCGAACGTGCGCGTGATCGCGGCGACGCATCAGAATCTCGAATCGCGCGTGCGGCAGGGCTTGTTTCGCGAGGACTTGTATCACCGATTGAATGTGATTCGGCTGCGTCTGCCGGCGTTGCGCGAACGCAGCGAGGATATCCCGCTGCTCACGCGACACTTCCTGCAGAAGAGCGCGCGCGATCTGGGTGTCGAGCCCAAGCGCGTGTCGGACGATGCACTCGCGTATCTCGCGTCGCTGCCGTTTCCCGGCAACGTGCGTCAACTGGAGAACCTGTGCAACTGGCTCACGGTGATGGCGCCCGCGCAGGTGATCGAGCAGAAGGATCTGCCGCCCGATCTCACGTCGCGTCAGGAGGTGAGCGCCGAGAGTCTCGCCGTATCGACGGATGGCGCGGTCGCGCCGGTTCCCAATGCCGTGAACGGCGCCGGATCCGCGCCGATCGCGGCGGCGCCGGCGGGCGTCGCGGCGAGCGTGTGGGAGAACGGCTTGCGCACGGAAGTCGCGCGACTGTTGCGCGAGAATTCCGCCGATGTCATGGACGAACTCGCGCGCCGTTTCGAAGCGGCGGTGATCCGCGAGGCGCTCGACTTCACGCGCGGGCGCAAGGTGGAGGCGGCGGAGCGTCTGGGCATCGGCCGCAATACGATCACGCGCAAGATTCAGGAGTTGCATCTCGACGCGTGAACGTCGTTACGACGGGATCAGCCGATCGTCGCGATCACGGGCGCGTGGTCCGACGGCTGGTCCCACTTGCGCGGCACCTTGTCGACTTCGCATGACGTGCAGCGCGCGGCCAGTTCCGCCGACAGCAGGATGTGGTCGATGCGCAGCCCCGCGTTGCGGCGAAACGCCATCATCCGATAATCCCACCACGTAAAGAGCTTCTCGACCTGCTCGAACTTGCGGAAGGCATCGGTCAGGCCGAGCCCGACGAGTTGCGCGAAGTGCGCGCGCTCTTCGGGCGACACGAGGTTCTGGCCTTCCCATGCTTTCGGATCGTGCACGTCGCGGTCTTCCGGCGCGATGTTGTAATCGCCCAGCAACGCGAGCTGCGGATGACGCGCCATGTCTTCGCGCAACCATTCGCGCAGTGCGTCCAGCCAGCGCATCTTGTAGGCGAATTTCTCGGAGCCGGGCGCCTGTCCGTTCGGGAAATACGCGGAGATGATGCGCACGCCGTCGATCGTCGCGGCGATCACGCGTTGCTGCAGATCTTCGAATCCGGGAATGTTGCGCACGACGCTGATTTCATCGACTTCGAAGCCCGCATCGGCGCGCACCAGAATGCCGACGCCGTTGTACGTCTTCTGCCCGGCGAACCAGCTTTTGTAGCCGGCGGCTTCGAGTTCGGCGCGGGGAAATTTCTCGTCGGGGAGCTTCAGTTCCTGAAGGCACAGCACGTCGACGCCCGAGAGCGCGAGCCAGTCGATGACATGCTGCTGGCGGACTTTGAGGGAATTGACGTTCCAGGTGGCGATTTTCATGAGTGCCCGTTTTCTTCGTAGAGCGCGGCCGTTGCGCTGAAGGCTCGATTCTAGCGGAGCGGTGGGGCGGGGCGGGCTCGCAGACGTCACACATAAACGAATCTGACCAGATGAAAAAACACAGGCGCGGCGAAGCAGATCGAATCGACACGATCGAGCATGCCGCCGTGTCCGGCGAGCATCGAGCCCCAGTCCTTCGCGCCGAGCGAACGCTTCACCGCTGAAAGAACCAGCCCGCCGATGAACCCCGCCAGAACGATGGCGAACGACATGCCGAGCGCCGCGCCGAAGCCGAATGGCGTGATCCGGTAAAGCGCCGCGCCGCAAAGGGTCGCCAGCGCGCCACCGCCGACGAAGCCTTCGACCGTTTTAGAAGGCGAAAGCACGGGTGCGATCTTGCGCTTGCCGAACAGTTTCCCCACGACGTACTGCAAGACATCGCTGATCTGCACGACGAGCAGGAAGTAGAAGAGCAATAACGCGTTCTGCCCGCGATAGCCGGGAATGTCGAGCGTCAGGAGCGCGGCGGCGTGGCTCAGGCCGTAGACGCAGACCATCAGCGCCCAGTTAATGCGTGCATTGCGACTCAGAAAGTCGCGCGTATCCTGCGTCAGCGCCGATACCAGTGACATCGCGAAGAAGAGATGCACCGGTACGAAGATGGAATACATGCCGTACCAGTTGATGCCAAGCAGAATGTACTGAACGGGAACCGCGACAAAGAACGCGAGGAACAGCGTCGAGTGATCGCTCGGCGTGGTCGGCGTGAGTGTTATGAACTCGCGCAACGTGAGGAATGACAGTAGCGCGAAGACCACATAAGTTGCAGTCTCGCCGAGTCCAATGGCGATCGCCATGACGGCGACCATGCCCCACCACGCGCGGATGCGTTCATTGAGGTTGACGATGGTCGCGCTCTTGCCATTCGGCCGGGCGGCGAGGATGGCGCCTGTCACGGTCGCGACGGCGAGAAAGCCCGCCACGCCTGCGATCAATTTCCAAAACAGTTCTGGCATGTTCGAGAATCGGAGATGTTGTTGCAGCAAGCTCAGTCTGAGCAAGCCGATGGCGCCAGCGCGACGATCGCATCGCGCATGCGTGTGAGAAAAGCAGATTTGTCGTCGGTCGCCCGAAGCGCTTCGCCCGCGCCGAAATGGACTTTGCAGATCAACGGAATCGGCCAGATCGCGCCCTTGGGCATGATCCGCTGAAGATTCTCGAGATAGACCGGCGTGAGGGCGATGCCGGGAAACTCGCTTGCCAGATGAAAGAGTCCGCTCTTGAAGCCTTGCGGCAAAGCATCCGTGCCACGTGTGCCTTCGGGAAAGATAATCACCGAATGCCCCTTCGTGAGCGCATCGCGAACCGGATCGAGCGGATCGCCATCCCCTTCGCGTCGACGATCGATCAGCACGACGTTCAGCAGTTTCTGCGCGATATGTCGCTTGAGCGCGTTGGCGTTCCAGTAGTCGCGCGCAGCAACGGGCCGCACCGAATCGCGCAAACTGCGCGGCAACGCAGCGAGGATAGCGAGTGTGTCGATATGGCTCGTGTGATTCGAGAAGTAGATCTGTTGAGTTTCGCCTGCACGAGGGACATGACAGACTGGGTAGGCTCCAGCGACCAACCGAACGAGAGATAACAGTAAATCGCGTTGCCAGGCATATATCCGTTTCATGAGTCGGTAGTGGTGTGGATTGCTTATTTATATTCCGTTCACATGCGCATCGACGGAGCAAGTGGTCTTGACAAGATGTGTCAGATGTTTAGCAAGTGATAACAGAACTGCATAACAAAGAGGCTCTGCAATCCTAACGGTTGACGCGATGCGAAAGTGACCTGATAGTAGCGGCTTTTTCGATCCATCGGGACGTCAGGCATGGTCGACGAACCGGCGAAAACATCGCAATGAGCCTCTACGCACTCAAGCCGCGCTTCCAAATTCTGCTTCGTCCATTCACAAATTGGCTCGCGCGGCGAGGCGTGACCGCAAACCAGGTCACGGTAGCCGCGATGCTTGGATCGATGGCAGTCGGTGCATCGGCGTGGCTCGGTTATCCCGAGCGCGGTCTGTTTCTGCTCATTCCGCTGTGGCTTTTCATCCGCATGGCGCTGAATGCCATCGACGGCATGCTTGCGCGCGAACACGGCCATAAGAGCGCATTGGGCGCTTACCTGAACGAACTAGGCGATGTGATCTCGGACACGGCGCTCGTGCTGCCGTTTCTGGCCGTGCCGGCTTTCGCGCCATCGGACGTGTGGCTTTTCGCCTGGACGGCGTGCGTAGTCGAGTGCGCGGGACTGATCGGACCACTGGCCGGCGCGGATCGTCGCTACGACGGGCCATTCGGCAAGAGCGACCGCGCGCTGGCGCTCGGGGCATTTGCGCTCTGGTTCGGAATGGGGCTGCCGGTCGGTTCGACGTTTGTCTGGCTGTGGCGTGCACTGATCGCACTCGCGGTATTGACTGCGATCAGACGCGTCGCGATGGGCGTTCGCTTATCGCGTGAAACGGGCCGTTAAGCGTTACCTGCAACATCGAAACAACGAAGGCAAAAATCACATGACTCAAGCGACTATTCGACGCGCACAAGAGGCGCGCTTCACGACTCACGACGGTGAAGCGCTTTTCTATCGGCACTGGCCCGCGGCGGGCGCGCCACGCAGCGGCGCTGTGGTGCTGCTGCATCGGGGGCACGAGCATTCGGCGCGTGTCGCGCATCTGGTCGATGAACTCGACATGCCTGGCTACGATTTCTTTGCGTGGGACGCGCGTGGGCACGGACGTTCGCCCGGCGCGCGCGGATACAGTCCGAACGCAGCGGCTTGCGTGCGCGACCTCCAGTGCTTCGTCGAACACATCCGCGACGTTCATGGCGTCGCCATCGAAGACATGGCGGTCGTCGGTCAGAGCGTCGGCGCCGTGCTGGCCGCGGCCTGGGTGCACGATTATGCGCCGCCCGTGCGCTGTCTCGCGCTCGCATCGCCGGCGTTTCATATCAAGCTGTACGTGCCATTTGCACGTCCGGGTTTGCGTCTGATGCACAAGCTTCGCGGTCTGTTCTATGTGAACAGCTATGTGAAGCCAAAATTTTTGACGCACGATCCGGAGCGCATCGCGAGCTATGCCGCGGATCCGCTGATCACGCGGCCGATCGCGGTCAATATGCTGCTGGACCTGCACGACACGGCGAGGCGCATCGTCGACGATGCGGCCGCCATCACCGTGCCGACGCAACTGCTGATCTCGGGTGCGGATTGGGTCGTGCATCGCGGACCGCAGGAACGCTTCTTCGAGCGGCTCGGGTCGGCGCGCAAGGAGCGCATCGTGCTGCCCGGTTTCTATCACGATACGCTCGGTGAACGCGACCGCGCGCAGGCGCTCGCGCCGCTGCGGGCGTTTCTGCTGCGTGAGTTCGAGGCGCCTTGCGCGCGAGTCTCGCTCGTGGATGCCGACACGCGCGGACCTTTTCATGCGGAATACGAAGCGTTGAAACAAGCTCCCGCCAGTCCGCTCGCGCGTTTGTACTGGATGGCTGCGCGCGCGGGGTTGCGGGTGGGCGGCGCATTCTCGGAAGGCATTGCACTTGGGCATCGGCTCGGGTTCGATTCCGGCTCGACGCTCGACTACGTGTACCGCAACGAAGCGAGGGGACGCGGATGTGTGGGGCGGCACATCGATCGCAACTACCTCGACTCTCCTGGCTGGGTGGGCATCCGTCAGCGCAAGATCAATATCGAGGCGTTGATCGCCGAGGCGATGACGCGAATCACGCGCTCGGGCGAGACGGTCCGGATCGTCGATATCGCGGCGGGACATGGCCGTTATGTCCTTGACGCCATCGCCGCGGTGACCCGTCGCGATGGCGTGTCGCCCGAGCACATTCTGTTGCGCGATTACAGCGCGCCGAACGTCGATGCTGGACGCGCTCTGATTGCGCAACGTGGTCTCGAAAGCGTTGCGCGTTTCGAGCAAGGCGATGCCTTCGACGAGGCCTCGCTCGCCGCGCTCGATCCCCGTCCGACGCTTGCGATCGTGTCAGGGCTGTATGAGCTTTTTGGCGACAACGCTTCGATAGAACAGTCGCTCCGTGGTCTCGCGCGCGCCGTGCAACCTGGCGGCTACCTCGTCTATACCGGACAGCCGTGGCATCCGCAGCTCGAATTCATTGCGCGCGTGCTTGGGAATCATCGTGGCGAGACAGCGTGGGTCATGCGTCGCCGTTCGCAGGCGGAAATGGACGAACTCGTCGCGCGCGCCGGCTTTCGCAAGATCACGCAGCGCATCGATGAAAAGGGGATCTTCACGGTGACGCTTGCCGAGCGCGTCGCGTCCTGATGAATAGCGCTGCCTTGTCCGTCGCCGGTGCGCGAAGCGAACGGGACGCCTCCTTGATGTTGCGATCCGGATGGCTCGCGATCATGGGCGCGTTGTTCTTTTCGACATACGCCTTCGCGAACTGGCTGGCGTCGACGCGCGCCTCGGTGCCCACCTTCGCATTCGCATGGGAACGGGCCATTCCGTTCATGCCGTGGAGCATCGTGCCGTATTGGTCCATCGATGTGTTCTACGCGCTCTCGTTCCTGTTGTGCGTCAGGCGCGCGGCGCTCCACGCGCACGTCCGCAGGCTTTTCACGGTGCAAATGATCTCCGTGGCATGTTTCATCGCGTGGCCGTTGAGCTTCGGCGCCGAGCGGCCAGTCTCGAGCGGTGTGACCGGCGTGCTATTCGACCTCCTGACGGGCATCGATAAGCCGTATAACCAGGCTCCATCGCTGCACATCGGATTGCTGATCGTGCTTTGGACGTTCTACGCGGGCGTTCTGCGGAACAAAGCTGCTCGTGCGGTCTTGCATCTCTGGTTCATGGCGATCGGTGTTTCCGTTCTGACCACATGGCAGCACCATGTGATCGACGTGCCGACCGGCGCGGCGGTGGGTGCCTTTGCGCTATTTCTCTTTCCTCTCGCAGACGATGTGACCGGCGCCGCGCTCCCTTGCGCGCGAAGCCGGCGGATAGCTGGCGTCTATGCGACCGTCGCGGTCGCGCTGACCGCGTTCGCGTTGATCCTTGTGCGGCATGCCGTTGGTGCCGCGCTTGTCACGGGATGGGTTTCGCTGGCATTCGCTTGCGTTGCGTGGATTTATTGGCAAGGCTCGCCTGCCGCGTTTCAGAAGGACGAGCGGGGCCGCATTCCGTTGGCCGTCCGTCTGCTGCTCGCTCCGGCTATCGCTGGCGCATTCATCAACTCACGGTTATGGACGCGCAAGAGGCCATCGCCTGTTCGCGTTGCGACCGGCGTTTCCATCGGTCGCACGCCGACGCCTCGCGAATGGCGGCAGCATGGTTTCGATGCATTGCTCGATCTGACGGCCGAGATGCCGCGCTGGATCGCGCTCGATCAATCGCATGTGTACCTATGCGTGCCGCATCTGGATCTCGTGCCGCCGACTCTGCTGCGTCTGAACGCGGCTGTCGAGGCGCTCGGTGAGTTGCATCGCGACGGGCGCGATGTGCTGGTTTGCTGTGCGCTCGGTTATGGGCGCAGCGTGCTGTGCGCGGCGGCGTGGATCGCAAAGACGCAAGGTTTGCACGATGCACGCGCGGCACTTCTGGCTGTGCGGTCGGCGCAGCGTCGCGCGGTCTGGTCGAAGGACACCGTCGCGTTGCTGCAGGACTGGATCGACCATTGCGCGGTTCATGGAAGACAAGGATGAACGCCTATTTCATCGCGGCGGCGCGTGGTGCGCTCGATGCTGGCTGCTGTGCGTGCGCGGTCGCCTTGGCAGCGGCAGGCGTGGGGTGCGGTGTCGCCATTCATTGCGAGCATTTGCATTACGTGCGAACGCTGATCGCGCTCATCAGCACATGTTCGGGCATAGGCGCTCTGTGGCTAATGGTGCGAATCGTCATCGACCGACAGTTGTTCGCCACGCTTGCCGCAATGGAATCTTCGACGCTCGATGATCTCGACCGCGTGCTGCTCGAGCTCGGATGGACCGCTGCATCGCGTGCCGGCCGGCCGCTCGATGCACGGGTGCGCGGCGTGACTCGACTGCTCAGGGCGAGCGTGATGCTTGCGGTCGTGCAGTGGGTGTGCGTGGGTGTGGCGGTGATGGTGATGGAGGGGGCGTGAGGGCGCTCTTTGATGTATCCGCTCAAGATCCTTCGAAGCTGGTCGGATGATGTTGGCTTTTGAACGTAGGTCAAAAGTTTTATCAATGACTCTAAAAATAATCGCATTGAGAAATCGATGAAGTTTCTGCGCACGCTGGTTTTCTCGCCGATCCGTCTGATCGTCTTCGTCTTGCTGTTCATGATGCGACTGGGACGGCGCATCGTCGGCGACGTGTCGTGGAGCGCGCCGGCGTGGCCTCGTGCCGTGGCCCGCACGGTGCGCCGCTGCCCGTTGCGGGTGGCGGGCGTGCTCGTCCTCGCGCTCGTCGGATGGTACGGCTGGCATTGGCATCAGCACCGGCCGAAGCCCGTCGAACCCGAACGTGTGACCTTCGAAGTCCGGGCGCCAGCAGTGACTTCCTATGCCGATTCCGACGGACGCTCGAAGGTGGATATTCAGCCGCTGGAGTTGAAATTCTCGCGCTCTGCCGCGGCGCTCGACCTCGTCGGCAAAACCGTTGCCGGTGGCGTGAAGATGGAACCTTCGCTCAAAGGCGAATGGCAATGGGCCGACGATCACACGCTCCGCTTCACGCCGGCAATGGATTGGCCGGTGGGAGCGCACGTTCAGGCCGACTTCGATGTGGCCAGGCTTTTCGCTCCGCACGTCATGCTCAAAGATGACCGCTTCGAGTTCGACACCGCTTCATTCATGGCGCAGGTCGTCCCGTCCGCGTTCGAACAGAACCTCCTCGACCCTGCTTCGAAGCAGGCGCGAATTCAGCTTCGCTTCAACTATCCGGTCGATCCTGTCGCGCTCGAGAAGCGCATCGTGCTCGCGCTTCGGGACCGTAGCGGCAAGACGGTGAAGAGCTTGCGCTATTCGGTCACCTATGACGAAGTCAAGCTCAACGCGTGGATACATTCGGAGCCGCTCGAGATCCCTCGAGACCCTCTGACGGTCCAGCTTGAAGTCGACAGCGGCCTGGTGAGCACGCGCGGCGGCAATCAAACCAAGGATGCGTTAAGAGCGTCAGTCGGTGTGCCGGGTCTTTACAGTCTTGGCGTCGTTGGCATCTCTGCCACGCTGGTGGACAACGACCGCTTCGAACCGGAGCAGGTACTGGTCATGCGAACCAGCGGCGATGTCCGCACGCAAGACCTGGCGGCGCACACGAAGGCATGGATGCTCCCCAGGCACAAGCCCGGATCCGGACTGTCCGACGAAGATCCGCCCTACGAATGGCAGCTTGGCGAAGTCGACGATGGGATTCTCAGGAAAGCGCAGCCGCTCGCCCTCGAATCCGTGCCGACCGCGGAAGAGTACGCGTCGATGCAAAGCTTCAAGTACCGCGCGGAGGCGGGCGCTCGGATATACGTGCACATCGATGCGGGCATGAAATCGTCGGGCGGTTATGTCCTTGGCGAACCCATGAAGACGGTGCTGACTGTTCCTGAGTATCCCAAACTCCTTCGCATCATGGCCGATGGATCCTTGCTTTCGATGAGCGGCAGCAAGCGCATCTCGATCGTGTCGCGAAATGTGCGTGGCATGAAGCTGGAGATCGGCCGCGTTGTACCAGAGCAGGTTCAGAGTCTGGTGAGCTTCAATGAAGGCTCGTATTCGCAACCTCGACTGCGTTGGGATTTCGACGAGGATCACATTGTCGAGCGCTTCGAAATGAAGCGGTCTTTTCCGGCCGGCGATCCGGGCAAGGCGCACTACGAAGGCGTCGATTTGAGCCAGTATATGAAGAGCGGCAGGCGGGGGATATTTCTACTGCACCTGTCCGGTTTCGATCCCGATCTCAAAACAAAGCAGGCCGACACCGACGCTGCCGACGACACGCAGAACGCGGACTCGCTCGACGAAGCAAGCAGCGACGGTGACGACGGCGGCGAAGGCCCGCAGGACACGCGCCTGATCGTGGTCACAGATCTCGGCATGCTGGTCAAGCGCGCGCTCGACGGCAGTCAGGACGTGTTCGTGCAGTCAATTCGCACCGGCCGCCCGGTGGCGGGCGCGACGGTATCCGTGCTTGCGATTAACGGCCAGACGCTGTTCACGCAGACGACCACTGCCGACGGCATCGCGCATTTTCCGACCTTCAAGGGCCTCGCGCGCGAAAAGCGTCCGCAGTTGTATCTCGTGCAAAGCGGCGACGACACTTCGTTCCTGCCCGTGTCCGCGAGCGACCGACGCCTCGATTATTCGCGCTTCGATGTCGGCGGCGAGCGTAACGCGCCCAATCAGGGACAACTGTCCGCGCATCTGTTTTCCAATCGCGGCTTGTATCGTCCCGGCGAGTCGATTCAAATGGGAATTATCGTGCGTGCCGCGAACTGGTCGCGCAGCCCGGCGGGCATGCCCTTGCAGGCGGAGATCGTCGATCCACGCGGCATGACGGTGAAACGTCAACCGGTGTCCGTCGACGCCTCCGGCTTCACGGAGCTGAGCTACACGCCCGCGGAATCGGCGCCAACGGGTGTGTGGGGCGTCAATCTCTATATCGTCAAGGACGGCAAGCCGGCGGACGAACCGATCGGCAGCGCGAGCGTGCAGGTCAAGGAATTCATGCCGGACCGCATGAGGGTCGATGCGGGCTTCTCGCAGCAGGCAGCGGAAGGCTGGGTCAAGCCGGACGGTGTCAAGGGCGTCGTGAAGGCGCAGAATTTGTTCGGTACGCCCGCCGCCGGCCGGCGCGTGAGCGCGTCGCTCGTATTGCGCCCGGCATGGCTTGCATTTCGTGGCTGGCAGGATTACCGCTTCGTCGATCCGCGTCGTGCGCAAGAGGGCTACTCGGTAGCGCTCGAGGACGGCATGACCGATGACAGTGGACACGCGGAATTCGACCTCGATCTGAAGAAGTACGCCGATGCGACGTATCAACTGTATTTCGAGGCCAAGGCGTACGAACAGGACGGCGGCCGCGGCGTAACAGCAGGCGCGCGCATGATGGTGTCCAGCAACGACTGGCTCGTGGGTTACAAGTCCGTCGACAATCTCGATTACGTGCAGCGCGGCAGTCCTCGCGCTGTGCGGCTCATCGTCATCGACCCGAATACGAAAGCTATCGCGCTGAATGATTTGCGTGCGCAACTGGTCGAGCTGCGTTACGTCTCCATACTGACGAAGCAGGACTCCGGGGCTTACAAGTACGAATCGCGTCTGAAGGAAGTGCCCGTCGAGGAACGCAAGCTCGCGCTGCCCGTGGCAGGGCTCGACTATCCGCTACGCACCGATCAGCCAGGCAACTACGCGTTGCTGATCCGTCGCGCCGACGGCAGGGAAGTCAATCGTGTGCAGTACTCGGTCGCGGGAGACGCGAACATCACGCGCTCGCTGGACCGAAATGCCGAGTTGCAAGTGAACTTGAGCAAGCACGATTTCAAGCCGGGCGAAAACATCGAGATCGCGATTCGCGCGCCATACGCGGGAAGCGGTCTCATCACGATCGAGCGCGACAAGGTCTATGCACACGTCTGGTTCCATGCGAACACTACGAGCTCGGTTCAGCACATCAAGGTGCCCGCAGGCTTCGAGGGCAACGGCTACATCAACGTGCAGTACATTCGCGATCCGTCTTCCGATGAAATCTTCACCAGTCCACTGAGCTATGGCGTGGCGCCGTTCTCGGTGAACCTCGATGCGCGCCGTTCCAAGATTAACGTTGACGCGCCCGCTCTCGTCAAGCCGGGCGAGAAGATCGACTTCAACATCACGACGAGCGAGCCCGCGAAAGTCGTCGTCTTCGCCGTGGATGAAGGGATCCTGCAGGTCGCGCGTTACAAGCTCGCCGATCCGCTGCAGTTCTTCTTCCGCAAGCGGATGCTTGAAGTCGACACTTCGCAGATCCTCGATCTAATCCTGCCGGACTTCGAAAAGATCATGTCGATGGCCGCGCCCGGCGGCGATGCCGACGATGCTATCGGACGGCAACTCAATCCGTTCAGCCGCAAGCACGAGAAGCCGGTGGCGTACTGGTCCGGCATCGCCGATGTGAACGGCCACGCGCGCCTCTCCTACACGGTGCCCGATTCGTTCAACGGCAAGCTGCGCGTGATGGCGGTGGCGGTATCGCCCGGGCGTGTGGGCGCGTTCGAAGGCGCGGTGACGGTGCGCGGCGATTTCGTGCTTTCGCCGAACACGCCCGCTACGCTTGCGCCCGGCGACGAAGCCGACATCAGCGTGGGCGTCGCAAATAATCTGATCGGAATGGGCGACAAGCCGATGCCCGTGTCGGTGAGCGTCAGGAGCGGCCCGCAATTGCAGGTGGTCGGCGCGGTGACGCAAAACATCATGCTCGCGCCGATGCATGAAAGCGTGGTGACGTTTCGCATCAAGGCCACGCAGACGCCCGGGCCGGGCGAATTGAACTTCGACATACGTCACGGCGGGAAATCGGCGCGCAAGCGTGTCGAGGTCACGGTGCGTCCTGCGGCGGCGTACCGCACGCAGTTGAACGCCGGGCGCGTCGATGCAGGCGCAAAGGCCAGCGTGCGAGACCTGCGTCAAATGTACGATGCTCACGCGACCCGCGAGGCTAGCGTCTCGACCGCGCCGCGCGTATTCGCGGCGGGACTTGGGACGTATCTCGAGTACGCCGATCACGACTCCAGCGAGCAGATGCTGAGCGCGCTGGTGCCGCGAATATTGGCGAACGACCTGCTTGCGAGCGCGGCGCCCGATGCCGCGCGGACGCCCGTCGCGAAAGCAGACGTGAACGCCCAGTTCTTCGATCGCCTGCGAGCGCGTCAGAATGCGCAAGGTGGTTTCGGCCTGTGGACGGCGACGCCCGACGCGGAGCCTTTCGTTTCCGCCTATGCGATGCACGTACTGATCGATGCACGCGAACGCGGCGTAATCGTGCCGCTCGACATGATGGAAGCGGGCAACCGCTACTTGCAGCAACTCGCGTCGAACGAGCGGCTCGGTTCGCTCGATCTCTTGCGCCAGCGCGCCTATGCGGTGTATCTGCTCACCCGACAGGGCAATGTGACGACCAACCATCTTGCCGGCGTGCAAAAGCGGCTGCAGGAGGCCTATCCGAAAGAGTGGAAGGACGATCTCGCAGCGGCGTGGCTGGCGGCGTCGTATCAATTGATGCGGCAGGACAAGGACGCCGCGCAACTGATCTCTGCACCGCAGGCCACGTTGGAGCGCAAGCCGTCGCGCAATGAAGCATACAGTGAGGGGTATTTCATGGATCCCCTTACTCGCGATGCCAGCGTGCTCTATCTCCTGGCGAAGCATTTCCCGGAGCGCGCACGCAAACTGCTTCCGCGCGTAATTGAAAATCTGTCCGCACCGCTCGAACTGGGGCGATACGACACGCTGTCAGCCGCGATGACCATTCTCGCGCTCGATGCCTACGCGCAGGCAGGGGTAAGCGGACTCGACAAGCTGGCGATCATCGCATGGCGTGCGAACGCGATGCCGAAGGACATTTCAACGGTTGGGGGAGACAGTCGTCGTGTGGCTAAGTGGGACAGCGCAGTCACGCGCATTGAGATCGTCAATGGAAGCGCATTGCCCGCCTGGTGGACGACCGTGCAGTCCGGGTACGACCGCAACGCGACTGGAAAAGCGGTGAGTAAAGGCATTGAAATCGCTCGTGAATACACCGCCACGAATGGCCGACCCCTTGACACGATTACCGTGGGCGATGAAATCGACGTCCATCTCAAGTTGCGTGCGATAGATGCGGACGACGTGAGCAATATCGCAATCGTCGATCTCTTGCCGGGCGGATTCGATCCGGTGGAAACGCCACCCGTGATCGATGCCGATGCGAGTGATGATGATCGCGCCGGCAGCAGCTTCGGCGGCGATGAACAATGGCGTCCGCGCATCGGTCAGCCGGGTTCGACGTTCCAGCCTGTGCATGCGGAGGTGCGTGAAGATCGCGTTGTCCTGTACGGCACGGCGAGCAGCAACGTCAAGGAGTTCGTCTACCGCATTCGTGCGACCAACTCAGGCCGTTTCGCCGTGCCGCCGGCGTTCGCTGAATCGCTATACGACCGTCGCATTCAGGCGCAATCGGCCGGCGGCGCGACGCTCGACGTAGCGCGCGCAAGATAAGCGCGTGTGGATAGCCGCCTATGTTCGAAAAACGTCGCTGGCATCACTGGCTCGCGGGTGTGCTTTTCGCGGTCGCCATGCTCGCAGGCATCCGACTGTGGCCGCATCCGGCGCTTGCCGACTGGAAGCCGACGTCCACAGCCGTGTATGACGATCACGGCCGGCTTTTGCGGCTCACGCTCGCGAAGGACGACCGTTATCGCCTGTGGACGCCGCTGGAGCGCGTGTCGCCCCAGTTGGTCGATGCCGTCCTGCTGCATGAAGACCGTTGGTTTCGCTGGCATCCCGGTTTCAGCCCGTACGGACTTCTGCGCGGCGCGTGGGTCACTTACGTAGGTGGCGGCCATCCCCAGGGAGGATCGACCATCACGATGCAGCTCGCGCGCTCGCTGTGGCGGATCAATACGCGCACGCCGTGGGGCAAGGTTCGGCAAGTCGCGCGCGCATTGCAACTCGAGCTTTGCTATTCGAAACGGCAAATCCTCGAAGCCTATCTGAACGACGTTCCTTACGGACGCAACGTGGAAGGCGCCGCGGCCGCGAGCCTGATTTATTTCGACAAGACAGCCGAGCGTCTGACGCTGCCCGAAGCGTTGACGCTGGCGGTGATTCCGCAGGACCCGGCGCGGCGCGTGCGCGCGGGGCATACGCAGATCGCACCGCCGTTGATGTCGGCACGCAATCGGTTGTACGAGCGCTGGCTTTCACGCCATCCTGGGGACGCCGCGCAGCGGGCGCTGTTTACGCTGCCGCTTTCGCTGCGTCCGCTGTCGAGCTTGCCTTTCGAAGCGCCGCATGCTGTCGATCAGGCGCTCGCCGAGCGCAGTGCGTGGAGCATTGGCGACGACGGCGACGCAGCGAGACTCGACACGACCGTCGATCTCGACATGCAACACACGGTGGAACGACAGATCGGCCGATACGTTCTGCGCTTCGGTTCGCACGGCGTGCGCAATGCCGCCGCAATCCTCGTCGATACACGCGACATGAGCGTGAAGGCCTTGGCCGGCTCGGCGAATTTCGCGGATCGATCGATCCACGGTCAAGTGAACGGTACGTCGGCTCTACGCTCGCCGGGGTCGACGCTCAAGCCGTTCATCTACGCGCTCGGTTTCGATCAGGGCGTTCTGCACCCGCAGACCGTATTGCGCGATGTGCCGACTTCGTTCGGTCCCTATGCGCCGGAGAATTTCGATGGCGGTTTCCTCGGGCCGATTACGGCAAGCGATGCACTGAATCGCAGCCGCAACGTGCCTGCCGTGTGGATCGCAGCGCAGTTGAAAGATCCTGATCTGTACGAGTTCCTGCAGTCGGCAGGCGTGCGACGCATGGCGAGCGCTCAGCACTATGGCCTGTCGCTCGTGCTGGGAGGGGGGGAAGTGACGATGCAGGATCTGGCAAGTCTCTATGCGGCGCTCGCAAATGGCGGACTCCATGAACCGCTGCGCCTGCGCACAACTCGGCCCCGCGCGATGCGCAAGCGCCTTTTGAGCGAGCAAGCCAGCTTCATGACCATGGATATTCTTCGGCAACATCCGCGACCCGACGACACGAGTGGGGCCGCGTCGTCGGGGGTGCCGGTGTACTGGAAAACAGGCACCTCCTGGTCATTTCGCGATGCCTGGACCGCAGGCATCTTCGGACCGTATGTACTCGTCGTGTGGGTCGGCAATTTCGACAATTCGAGCAATGCCGCTTTCATTGGCGTCGACGCAGCGGCGCCGCTTTTCTTTCAGGTCGTCGATGCAATGCAGGCGGAGTTTCCCATTGCGAAGGCCGAGCGGCGAGCACCCGCGAATCTCAAACGCGTGCGCGTCTGTCTTGCGAGCGGTGACCTTCCGAACGAGTGGTGCCCGCAGCAGGGATGGACCTGGTTCATCCCGGGCAAATCGCCGATCCGTGTAAGCACCGTTCATCGTCGCATCGTGATAGATGATGCAACTGGACAACCTGCCTGCCCGCCGTACGCAGACAAGCGCACGCACACGGAAGTGTACGAGTTCTGGCCCTCCGACTTGCAGAAGGTGTTTGCTAGCGCAGGGATGCCGCGACGCAGCGTCCCTTCGAATCCGGCATGCCGCGACAGCGGCCTGATGCTGGACGATGCGCCGAAAATGCTGTCGCCGTCGCGCGCTACCACGTATGCGCTTCGACTCCATCATGGGGAATCGGGGCGCATCGCCTTCACCGCAACGGCGGCCGCCAGCGTGCACACCTTGTACTGGTTCGTGGACGATGCGTTCATCGGTAGCGCTGCGGCGCGCGAGACACTCTTCTGGCAACCGTCCGTGGCAGGCGAATATACGGTGCGTGTGGTCGACGATCAAGGGCGCAGCGATGCGCGTCCTTTGAGAGTGGCGTTGACCGAGTGAAGCAAGACTCCGCTCGAGCCTTGCCGCGCGATCAGCCGAAGAGGGCAATGCCCAGAACCACGATCATCAGAAGCGCGAGCATCCATGCCGCCGCGGCGTTCGTGCCGCCCTTGCGGCACAGCTCGTATTCCAGCGCGCTGCCGGATGAACCCTCGCTGCGAAGTTTGCCGATGCTCCTTAGCACATGTTCCCGGTAGAGAAGATTGCCGGAGAGTCCCAGCGCGAACGAAATCGCGTACGAAACAAAGCCGCCAGCCCCATCTCCCAGCGAACCGATGGCGAACCGAAGCAGGACAGCAGCCGCGAACAACGCTCCAGCTTGCCAGTACATCTTTCGATAGACGAGCCAAATTGGACCGATCACGAACGCGGCTCCGTTCCATGTACATCTTGGCTGCCCGCGTTTGTTCAGAAAGGACCATTTGTACGCGTAGTACTTCGCGTTCTTTCCGACGAAGAGAGCGACGTCCGGTTCGAGCGTGGGCGACTGTATCTCGGTGTTGATTTGAGGCACGTCTAGTTGATGTTCGGTTGGTTCCATGATGCTTGCCTCGAGTGTGCGGTCCTTTCGTATGTCCGGTCGCGAGCATTGCAGCACGCTGCGCTGTTGTCCACGGTGCCGTATGGCTTTTGCGGAAATTTGAAGAAATTGCGCATCGGCTGCTAGATCGAGCGAATCGGCGATTGCTATGCTTTCATGATTCGGTATCCGAAGAAGTAGCGATGCGATGAATCGCTTCATTCATCGTAATGAAGAAAAAGCAATGTCCAACATCAATCAACCGTCTACTCCTAAAAGATATCCGGCGCGACTGTCATTCTTCAAAGGGACGGCGCCCAGTCGGTTCGTATCCAGAGTGATGCACAAGGCGCTGCGCAGATTCCAGCCGATATGGCGAATGACAGCAAGGTGCTTCTGATCATCAAGAAGGCTGGTTATTCCGATCTGGCCGCCAGGTGCCCATGCGCTGGACTGTCCTATGCGCTGAGTCCGGTGATGAAGAATCTGGATGGCATGCGCGTCGTGCTTACATGGGGACAGCGCCCGCGCGATCTCGATCTGCACGTGTCCTATCCGCAGAATCACGTCTACTTTCAACACCAAGCCGGGGACGACGCCAATCTGGATGTCGACCACACGGATAGCTACGGTCCGGAAACCATCACGCTCGATCACAAGCGTTCCGGCCAGACCTACGTCTTCGCCGTGCACGATTTCAGCAACGAGAGCAACCCCGCGTCGTCGGAGCTTGCGAACAGCGAGGCAAGGGTGTTCGTGTATGTCGGCCAGTCGCTGGTTCGAACGTTCAGCGTGCCGCGTCAGGCGGGCAATCTGTGGACCGTGTTCCGCGTCAACGGCGAGGGCGAGATGCAGGACATCAACACCATGCGTGGCGTGACGGTCAGAGCGAGCGAGGTGCTCGGCACCATCGACAACTACAACGACGAGCAGTTGAGAATCGTGCCGGCCAATCAGGACTATGTCGACGCGGCCCGCGCGAGCCTGATCAACAAGGACGGCGAGCGTGCCTATCACGCAGGCAACTTCGACGATGCTATCTGGCTGTACCGCGAGGCGATCAGCTTCAATCCGGAATTCGGCCAGGCGTACAGCAATCTCGGGCTCGCCTTCCAGAAGGCCGGACGTGCTGCCGAAGCCATCTGGGCCAATCGCAAGGCGATCGCGCTGGCGAATGGAGCGACGGCCGCGACGGTCCGCGCCAGTTCGTACTACAACATCGGCCGCATCTATGAGGACGCCGGCCAGTTCACCGACGCATTGAGCAACTACCGCGCAGCGCGACGCGAAAAGTCGAATCCGGTCTACGACGCCGCCATTACGCGCGTCAGCAATCGCTAAATCCGTTCAATCCAGGCCCCGGCATCGCGCCGGGGCCCGCATCGCTCATCACATGTACAAGAAAGCTCTCGCGGCGATGCTCATGGCATTCGCCGCGATGTCGTCGCACGCGGCAGGTCCGGTTTCGGTCGCCATCGGCGATCGCGGGACGTGGCCGATATCCATCGATAGTACGGAGAACTTCGATCTCGCTTCGCGCGCCGAACTTCTCGCATTCGGCAAAGCGCTGGCCGATAGCGAACAACTGTCAGACGCCGAGTTGCAGAGCCGGCTGAAGGTGAAATCGTTCGATCGGGCATCGGTCGATCGTATCCGGGGCCGTTATTGGAAGCGTCTGACCGGAAACTATCTGAACGCTTCGGCGAATTGCACGCCGAGTGCTCCGTTTTGCGTAAAGGTGCATGGCGAGGCTGACTTCGTGAACGCGGCCAAAGCCTTCGCAGTCCCGGCGGATAGTCCGTATCGCGCGTGGTCATCGCAGGCTCGGACGTTTCACAACACGTATCTCGACGAACTGCTGAGACTGGCCGCGCTCTTTCCGAAGGTCAGCAGTGAGATCGACACGTATTCGTCGCGCGAGATCGACGGCAACGAGTTCGCCGACCGCACCTTCCTGCTCACCTTCGACGATGGCCCGACCACCGCCGGCGGCACAACCGACGCGTTGCTGCGGACGTTGCGAGACGCTCGCTTGAATGGCGTGTTCTTCACGCTCGGGACGCGGTTGCAAACGCGCTTGCAGCAGGCGGGTGTGTCGTCGATGGCGTATGCCTATCGCGGCATGTGCGTCGGCGCGCATGGCTGGGAGCATCGTTCGCACGCAACCTGGCCGTCGTGGGAAGAGTCGGTGGCGCGGAGCATCGGGCTGGCGCAGGCGAATCTGCCGGACAGTTTCGTTCCGCTCTTCGGGCCGCCCTATGGTCAACGCCGAGCGGACAGCGGCGACTTCTTCGCATCGCAAGGCCTGCGTGTGGCGCTCTGGAATATCGATTCGCAAGACTGGAACGAGAAGGTGAGCGCGGATGAAGTCAAACAGCGCGTGCTCACGCTCATGCTGCTGTGGCGACGCGGGATCATTCTCTTCCACGATATTCATCCGAAGGCGCAGGTTGCGGTGCCCTGGTTGCATGACCGGTTGACGGCATCGGGTGTGCAGTGGATGGATTGCAAGAGGTTGGTCGCGACGAACGCCGATTGATCGCGCTGATTGTTTGAACCAACGACAGGCGGCGATGCGGTCAAAGGACGTCAAATGAAAAGAAGAAAGTTTATTGCCCTCACGGTATCGATGCCTTTCGCTCTCAGCGGGTGCCTGACATCCGGATTGAACGAGGAAGCAAAGTCGCCCGATTACTACAGGTACGCGGAAACGATAAGCAGTGTGCTTATCTCGGCTGACCAGAAGACGCTAGTGTTTCTTGGTAAGAATTATCACTATATTTTCGATGCGCCGGATCACTTCGTGGATGTCCTTCAGTCACCCTTTCACGCCGGAATGACCGCAGATGTCAATCAGTTCTACGTAGACGGAGACAGCAATGTCAGCGGTTCCTTCGTCTTGAATCTCGACAAGGCGGCGAGCTTCAGCGAAGAGCAGAAGGAGGAACTGGGAAATCTTGGAATCGATCCGCAACGCCGGTCTCTCTCGTTCAGGCTTAGCGGGCGGCGATATGACGCGAAAGGTTTCGACCGGTCGAAGGTCAATCCCATGCTGCTGAACCAGTCTTATGAAGTCTCCGTCAGGGAGCACCATTACTCCAATGCGAAGAAAGTCATCCTGCTGGCGACGCCCTTGACCGTTGCGGCAGATGGCGCGCTGATGATCCTCGCCATTCCATTGTTGCCTGTGCTCTATGTGGTCTTTATGCGGAACTTTCGTGTGATGTGACGCCCGGTTGATCAGATCGACTCGGGCTCACTCACGCAAGGCACGAAGCATTAGCGCCCGCCTATCCAAGGCGGGCGTTTTTTTACACCATTTTTACACCCCGCCTCCCAATCTTTTCCTGCCCTTTACGTCCATTTTCTTAATCTCCACGGTGTCCTGAACCGCACAAGGGGAGAACACCAAAATGGACCTGATTTACCTCGCCGGCATCGTCCTGTTCTGGGGACTTTGCGTGGTGCTCACGCGTGGCTGCGAGCGACTCGGCCGCCGCGCGACGGGAGGGCGTCCATGAGCGCCTGGATGCTGTGGCTCGCGGCGGCTTCCACGCTGCTGCTCTTCGTGTATCTCGTGTACGCGCTTCTGCGTGCGGAGGATCTCGAATGAACGCCAACACCTTCATGCAGACGGCGCTCTTCATCGTCGTGCTGATTGCGCTGGCCATTCCGCTCGGCCGCTATATCTCGAACGTGCTCGACGGATCGTCCGTTATCGTGCGCAAGATCGGACGCCCGATCGAATCGATGCTCTATCGCATCGCCGGCGTTGATCCCGAATCCGAGATGTCATGGAAGCATTACGCGCTCGCCGTGATGCTCTTCAACGTGCTCGGCGCGCTCGTGCTGTATGCGCTGCTGCGCCTGCAGGGCACGCTGCCCGCCAATCCGCAAGGCATGGCCGGCATGACGCCCGATGCCGCGTTCAACACCGCCATCAGCTTCGTGACTAACACGAACTGGCAGGACTACGGCGGCGAAAGCACGCTCGGCTATCTCGCGCAGATGCTCGGCCTGACCGTGCAAAACTTTCTCTCGGCGGCGACGGGCATCGCGGTCGTCATCGCGCTGATTCGCGGCTTCAAGCGGCATAGCGCTCAGACCATCGGCAACTTCTGGGTCGACCTCACGCGCACGACGCTCTACATCCTTGCGCCGCTTGCCGTCGTGTTCGCGCTCGTCTTCGTGAGCCAGGGCGCGATCCAGAATTTCAAGGCGTATCAGGACGTATCGACGCTGCAGGTCACCACATATCAGACGCAATCCACCGACGCACAAGGCAAGCCCGTCACGCAGACGCTCAAGGCCGAGAAACAGACGCTGCCGATGGGGCCGGTCGCCTCGCAGGAAGCGATCAAGATGCTCGGCACGAATGGCGGCGGTTTCTTCAACGCGAACTCCGCGCATCCGTACGAGAACCCGACGCCGTTCTCGAACTTCATGCAGATGCTCGCGATGCTGATCATCCCGGCTGCGTTGTGCGTCGTGTTCGGGCGCACGGTCGGCGACAGGCGTCAGGGCTATGCCGTGCTCGCGGCGATGACCATCGCGTTCGCCGTCGCGTGCTGGGGAGAGATTGCATCGGAGCAGGCCGGCAATCCGCTTTACGCGTCGCTCAAGGTCGATACGCAAGCGTCCACGCTACAGGCCGGCGGCAACATGGAAGGCAAGGAAACGCGCCTTGGCATCGCGCAATCGGGCATCTTCACGGTCGCGACGACCGCCGCATCGTGCGGCGCGGTCTCCAGCATGCACGATTCGCTGACGCCGCTCGGCGGCCTCGTGCCGATGCTGCTGATCCAGCTCGGCGAAGTGATCTTCGGCGGCGTCGGTTCCGGTCTCTACGGCATGCTCGCGTTCGCGTTGCTCGCGGTGTTCGTCGCGGGTCTGATGATCGGCCGCACGCCCGAGTATGTCGGCAAGAAGATCGAATCGTTCGAGATGAAGATGGTCTCCATCGTCATTCTGCTTACGCCGCTGCTGGTGCTTCTCGGCACATCGATCGCCGTGCTGAGCGCGGCGGGCACGGCGGGCATCGCGAATCCGGGCGCGCACGGCTTCTCCGAAGTGCTTTACGCGTTCAGCTCCGCCGCCAACAACAACGGCAGCGCGTTCGCGGGCCTTTCGGTGAACACGCCGTTCTATAACTCGATGCTCGCCATCGCGATGTGGTTCGGCCGCTTCGGTTCGCTCATTCCGATCCTCGCCATCGCGGGCTCGCTCGCCGCGAAGAAGCGTCTCGCCGTGACAGCGGGCACCTTGCCGACCCACGGACCGCTCTTCGTCGTGCTCCTGCTCGGCACGCTCCTTCTGGTCGGCGCGCTCACGTATGTGCCGGCGCTCGCGCTCGGGCCCATCGTCGAGCACGTCACGATGACCGCAAGCCATTGATTTCCGAGGACAGCATGAATCAAGAGAATCAAACGCCGCTGCATCGCCCGGAGAATCTCGGGCAGGCGCGCACAGCGGCACGTTCGATGTTCGATCCGGCGCTCGTGAAGCCGGCGATCGTCGATTCGTTCAGGAAGCTCGCGCCGCGCACGCAGTTGCGCAATCCGGTGATGTTCTGCGTCTACGTCGGCAGCATTCTGACGACGGTGCTCTGGATCGCCGCGCTCGCCGGCCAGGCGGAAGCGCCCGCGGGCTTCATCCTCGCGATCGCGCTGTGGCTGTGGTTCACGGTGCTCTTCGCGAACTTCGCCGAAGCGCTCGCGGAAGGGCGCTCGAAGGCGCAGGCGGCATCGCTGCGCCAGGCGAAGCACAACGTCATGGCGAAGAAGCTCAACGAGCCGCATCCGAAATCGCCGATCCGCATCACGACGTCCACGGAATTGCGCCGCGACGATGTCGTGCTCGTCGAAGCGGGCGACGTGATTCCCGCCGACGGCGACGTGATCGAAGGCGTCGCGTCGGTCGACGAATCCGCGATCACGGGCGAATCCGCGCCGGTGATCCGCGAGTCGGGCGGCGATTTCTCGTCGGTGACGGGCGGCACGCGCGTGCTCTCCGACTGGATCGTCGTGCGCGTATCGGTGAATCCGGGCGAGGCGTTTCTCGACCGCATGATCGCGATGGTCGAAGGCGCGAAGCGTCAGAAGACGCCGAACGAAATTGCGCTGACGATCTTGCTCGTCGCGCTGACGCTCGTGCTGCTCTTCGCGACCGCGACGCTGCTGCCGTTCTCGATGTTCTCCGTCGAGGCGGCGAAGCAGGGCCACGTCGTCACGATTACCGCGCTCGTCGCGCTGCTCGTGTGCCTGATTCCGACGACCATCGGCGGGCTGCTGTCCGCGATCGGCGTCGCGGGCATGAGCCGCATGATGCAGGCGAACGTGATCGCGACGTCGGGCCGCGCGGTCGAAGCGGCCGGCGACGTCGACGTGCTGCTGCTCGACAAGACCGGCACGATCACGCTCGGCAATCGCCAGGCGTCGACGTTCGTGGCGGCGCCCGGCGTGGCCGAGCGCGATCTCGCGGACGCGGCGCAACTCGCATCGCTCGCCGATGAAACGCCGGAAGGCCGCAGCATCGTCGTGCTGGCGAAGCAGCGCTTCAATATCCGCGAGCGCGACATGGCGACGTTGCACGCGACCTTTCTCGCGTTCAGCGCGCAGACGCGCATGAGCGGCGTGGATCTGCCGAATCGGGAGATCCGCAAGGGTTCCGCCGATGCGTTGAAGCGTTACGTCGAAGAACGCGGCGGACGTTTTCCGCAGGAAGTGCAGCATGCCGTCGATGAAGTCGCGCGGCGCGGCAGCACGCCGCTCGTGGTGGCCGAGCGCGTGCACGATACGACGCGCGCGCTGGGCGTGATCGAGCTGAAGGACATCGTGAAGGGCGGCATCAAGGAGCGCTTCGCGGAGCTGCGCAAGATGGGCATCAAGACGGTGATGGTGACGGGCGACAACCGGCTGACGGCTGCTGCGATCGCGGCGGAAGCGGGCGTCGACGACTTTCTCGCCGAAGCGACGCCGGAAGCGAAGCTGGCGACGATCCGCGCGCATCAGTCCGAGGGGCGTCTCGTCGCGATGACGGGTGACGGCACCAACGATGCGCCCGCGCTCGCGCAGGCCGACGTCGCGGTGGCGATGAACACGGGCACGCAGGCCGCGAAGGAAGCGGGCAACATGGTCGATCTCGATTCGAACCCGACGAAGCTCATCGAGATCGTGGAGATTGGCAAGCAGATGCTGATGACGCGCGGCTCGCTGACGACGTTTTCCATCGCCAACGACGTCGCCAAGTACTTCGCGATCATCCCGGCCGCGTTTGCGACGACGTATCCGCAGTTGCGCCTGCTGGACGTGATGCATCTGGCGTCGCCATCGTCGGCGATTCTGTCGGCGGTGATCTTCAATGCGCTCATCATCGTGTTTCTGATTCCGCTCGCGTTGAAGGGCGTGAAGTATCGCGCTTTGGGCGCCGCGTCGTTGTTGCGACGGAACCTGCTGATTTACGGGCTGGGCGGCATCGTGTTGCCGTTTCCGTTCATCAAGCTCATCGATATGGTCATTACCGCTCTTGGCTGGAGTTGAACATCATGAAGAATCTGTTGCGTCCCATGCTGGTGTTGTTCGTCGCGTTGACTGTCGTGACGGGCGTGGTGTATCCGGCGGTCGTCACCGCGATCGGACAGGCGGCGTTTTCGCATCAGGCGAATGGGAGTTTGATCGAGCGCGATGGGCGTCTCGTGGGCTCGCAGATCATCGGGCAGCAGTTCGATGCGCCTCGGTATTTCTGGGGGCGTTTGTCGGCTACTGCGCCGAATCCTTATAACGCGGGGAGTTCTAGTGGCTCCAATTTCGGACCGACCAATCCGGCGCTCGCCGGTGAGATCAAAGCGCGCATTGCCGCCTTGCACGATGCCGATCCGGGGAATGAGGCGGCCGTTCCCGTCGATCTGGTGACTTCGTCCGGGAGCGGGCTCGATCCGGAAATCAGTCCGGCGGCTGCGGCGTATCAGGTTTCGCGGGTCGCGAAGGCGCGGGGGATGTCGGTGGCTCGCGTCGAAGCGCTTGTCGCTCAAGCTACTAGCGGGAGGCAGTTTGGAGTGCTCGGAGAGTCTCGGGTGAATGTGCTTAAATTGAATCTTGCGTTGGATGGGGAGTAGTTGGGGGCGCTTGGCTTGGTTTCGCCGGATCCCGTTTTGCTCTCGGTCTATTAGCACTGCCCCTGTGCGGGGCGGCAGTCACTTTCTTTGCTGCTGCAAAGAAAGCAACTGTATTGAGCGTCAAGGGTTGAGTTGGTAAGGATCATGGGTTTGGGGGATTCCAAGTTGTGCCGTCGCGCATCATGGCGTTGAGCTGGGTGGGCATCTTGCGCATTGCTGCGACGAAGGCGACTTTGGTCTTTTTGCCTCTGGCGCGCAGGCGGTCGCAAAACGCCTTGATGTGCGCGTTGGATCGCTGGGCGGC